>JAEWUH010000207.1 GCA_023397245.1 Bacillota bacterium
GCGTTGATGCCGTCCAGCTTGCCGGCCAGTGCTTCCAGCTCTTCCGGCGTAAAGGACGCGGAGGAATTGAGGGCCTGCGCCGTTTCGGAAAGCTCTTCAATCGGGCGCAGCGTCCCGCGTATTGTCCGGGAGCTCCAGGCAATCCCGCTTAAAAGGGAAAGCAGCTCCCAAACCAGCAATACCGCAAAAGCGATGAGGAACAGCCGGATAACGGACCCGTTCCGTACGGAGAAAACCGTGTAGCTGCCGCCGCGTTCCACCGCAACCCGGTAGCAGGCGCCCTCCAGATAGTTCCAGAAGGTCAGCCCCTTTTCGGTGGGAAAATCGATGCGCCGTATCCCCTGTGCGGTTTCTTTCGGGGCGCGGCTCTGCAGAAAATCGGGAATTCCAAAACCGGCGGGCTTTTCAGCGGCGGTCGTAACCTCACATCCGGCCGCCTTGAGCAGCTTTGCGTCGTACTGCGCGGGCGTTCCGGCTTCCTGAACAGCGGCAGCGGTGCCGGCTGCAATCTGTTCGGCGCGTGTGGCAAGACCTGCCGTACAAAGAATAATCAGGATGATATCAAGCCCCAGAAAAGTGGAGAACAGCCGTAAAAACAGCTTGAGGTTGAATTTGAGAACAATGGAGAACCGGATTTTATTTCCGATTCGGCTCGCCGGAGAATCCTGCTGCCCGTTATTCATCTTTGATCACGTATCCAACTCCCCGCACGGTCTGTATCAGTCGGACTCCGAACACGTCGTCGATTTTGCTGCGCAGAAAACGGATATAAACGTCTACGGCGTTGGTTTCGCCGGTAAAGTCATAATCCCACACATTTTCCAGCAGCGTTTCGCGGGAGATGACCAGCCCCTTGTTTTTCATCAGGTAGTAAAGGAGGTCAAATTCCCGTTTGGTCAGTTCAATGGGTGTGCCTTGGGCGGTTACGGTGCGGCGTCCGGCGTCTACCGTTACGCCCATACAGGAGAGGGTTTCCTCCTGCTCCGGCGTAACCTTCCTTAAGGCGGTGCGGATGCGTGCCAGAAGCTCCTCGATTGCGAAGGGCTTCGTAATATAGTCGCTTGCGCCGCTGTCCAGCCCAAAGACCTTATCGGTCACGCTGTCGCGCGCCGTCAGCATGATTACCGGGACCTGCGAGGTTCTCCGTATTCTGCGGAGCACCTCCATGCCGCTGAGCTGGGGCAGCATCACATCCAGCAGAATCAGGTCGAACCCGCCGGTTTCGGCAAGCTCAAGCCCCGTTCTTCCGTCAAAAGCTTTTTGTGTGATGTAGCCCTCATAACCAAGTTCCAGCTCCACAAATCGGGCGATTTTCTCCTCATCCTCAATAATCAGTATTTTTGCACTCATTGAACACCCTGCATTTCAATTATTTATTGATGGAATTTTTAAGGTTCTCCGCAGCATCCGCCGCGCTGTCCATCATGCCGTTTACCGAATTTCCGGTGAAGTCAGGCCCTACAAAGCGGTAACGGAAACCGAAGAACAGGCCGACGATGATCAGCGGGATGGTGATCCAGAACGCGAAAATGACCAGCAGAACAAGCACGGTTACCGGGAAGAGCGCTTTGCTCTCGTTACCCTTCAGTACTTCAAAATTGTTGGTGTTGCCCTTTTGAATTATTGTAAGGCAGACTTTTCCGATCTTTTTCAGAATAGAAGTAAAGGTTTCCCCGCCGCCGTTCTTTTGGTTTGCATTGTAATAATTATAATTCTGGCCGTAGCCCTGCCCGCAGCTTTGTCCATAGCCCTGCGGGTTCTGCGCCGGGTTTTGGGGCCTTTCGCTGCTGTAATAGCCGCCGCCTGCGGGGGCGTTTACCTTGCCCTGCTTCTCCAGATAAATCAGGGCTTCCAGAATATCGCCGTTTGTCGCGTCGAGCGCGGCTTTCGCGTCGTCATAGCTCACGTTTGCCTTCTCACGCAGTTTTTCAACCTGTTCCAGTGTTGTCATAAAAAATCAAACTCCTTTTTGTTTCATATCAATGCATGGGGGAAACAGTCTGTTCTCCTGCATCGGATTATGTTTGCATTCTAACAAAAAAGACTTCAAGAACAATTTATTGAAAATTAAAATAGGATTAAAATCATTCTATCGCATACAGACCGGCTTTTCAAGATAATTCATAATTTATCCGGATAAAGCGATGAATTGTACCGAATACGCGAATTTGTGCTATAATTGGTTTAAAAATGAATTTAATCATATTTGAGGGATTTCAATGCAAAAAAACAGGATGTATCAGAATTTACTGGAGCTATGCGGCGTGCCGAGCGTATCCGGAACTGCGGGCGAGCAGGAGATGGCGGAAAAAATCGCGGATATGCTGAAACGGATTCCGTATTTTCAGCAGCGGCCGGAGCAGGTGCAAACGTACCCGGTACCCGGCGGCGCGTACCGCCGCAGTTATGTCTGCGCGCGGATGGAGGGCAAAATCAAAAGCCCCGGAACGGTGATTCTGCTGAGTCATTTCGATGTGGTCGGCGTGGAAGAATACGGCGTTAACCGGAGCCTTGCGTTTCAACCGGAGAAATATACGAGCTATTTAAGAGAGCATCCGGACATCCGGCTGCCGGAAGAAGCCGCGGCCGATTTGGAATCGGGTGATTACCTGTTCGGCCGGGGAACGATGGATATGAAATTCGGCATTGCGGCTTATCTGGAGCTGCTGGCCGATTTCGGCAGCAAGCCGGAAAGCTTTCAAGGGAACCTGCTTTTTCTCTCCGTGCCGGATGAAGAGGCGAATTCCGCGGGAATGCTGGCCGCGGTGGAAACGCTGGCTGAACTGAAAAAGAAATATGACCTGGAATATACCTGCTGTCTGGTGGCGGAGCCCTACTTTCCGAAGTACCCCGGCGATGAAACAAAATATCTCTATACCGGTACGGTGGGCAAGCTGCTGCCGGTGTTTTACTGCGTCGGCAGGGAAACCCATGCGTGCGAGCCGTATTCCGGCCTGAACCCGAACCTCCTTACCGCGCGCATCCTTGAAAAAATTGACTGCAGCTCCGGGCTTTCCGATTCCGCCTGCGGTGTTTTCACGCCCGCGCCGGTCTGCCTGAAGCAGTCCGACACCAAGGAGTCGTATTCCGTACAGACCCCCTCCGCCGCCTACGCGTATTTTAATTATATGACGCTGGCGAGATCGCCCGACGAGGTAATGCGGCAGATGCTCTCAATCGCACGCGACGCGTTTGAGGAAGTGTTAAACGAAATCGGGAAGAAAGCCGCAGACCGCGGCAGAATCACCGGCGAAACCGTCCGGCTGCCGGACAGGAAGCCCATAACGGTATCCTTTGCGGAGCTTTACCGAATGTGTTCGGAAGCGCACGGGGCGGAATTTGAATCGCATATGGAGAAATTCCTGTCCCGCCTGAACGCGGAAGGGGAAAAGGCTGACCTGCGTGAACGGTCCGTTCGAATCGTAAAGGAAGTACATAAATTCTGTCCCTGCCGTGAGCCGATGGTCATCGTGTTTTTTGCCCCGCCGTTTTATCCGCATTCACAGGCGCCGCGCGCGGACAGTCCGGCCCTGCAGACGTGCCGGTATCTTATCGACCGGGCAGAGCAGGAGTTCCATGAGGAGTGGCAGCCGGAACCATATTTTCCGGGCCTGTCCGATATGAGCTATCTGGGCTTGCCCGAGGGAACCGACATCGAGGGGCTGAAAAAGAATTTTCCGGTGTGGGGCTCCGGCTACGAAATTCCGCTCGACACCATCGCGCAGCTCAACATTCCCTTCCTGAACATCGGGCCGCGCGGAAAGGATGCGCACCGGACGACGGAGCGGCTTTGCCTTTCCGATTCCTTTGATAAAACAGTTCCGCTCATCACTTCTGCGGTGAAATACCTGCTGGAATCTGAGGACTGATTCAATAATTCTGACGATAAAGGAGAAGCAGTATGAAAATCTTTGTTTACAGCTGCCGGTCGGATGAGGCCGGATATTTTAAAACCTTCGGCGAAAAGTACGGGGTTGAGCTTACGCTCTGCAAGGATGCGCCGACGCTTGAATCCGCGGAACTGGCAAAAGGGTTTGAATGCATCAGCATCATTACCTCGAAAATCGACGCGGCGCTGCTGAAAAAGTTCCACGAAGCCGGCGTCCGTTATATTTCCACGCGTACGATCGGCTTTGACCACATCGATATCAAGAGCGCGGAGACGTTGGGAATTCGGGTAGGAAACATCACCTATTCGCCCGGCAGCGTGGCGGAATATACGGTCATGCTGATTCTGATGGCGCTCCGCAAGGCCAAGGCGATCCTGCAGCGGAGCAACGTTCAGGATTATTCGCTCAGAGGGGTGCAGGGCAGGGAACTGCACAATCTGACCGTGGGCGTAATCGGCACGGGCAGAATCGGCCGGACGGTGATCCGAAATCTGAGCGGCTTCGGCTGCGGCCTGCTTGCCTATGACCTGTACCCGGATGAAGAAACAAAACGGTACGCCGAATATGTACCTCTGGAGCAGCTGTTTGCGCAGAGCAATGTGATCACAATGCACGTGCCAGCCGCAAAGGACAATTATCATTTGATCAATAAGGATACGATCGCAAAGATGAAGGATGGGGTAATCCTGATCAATACGGCCCGCGGCTCGCTGATTGATACGCAGGACTTTATCGACGGCGTGGAAAGCGGAAAGATCGGCGGCGCGGCTCTGGACGTAGTTGAGGATGAATTCGGCCTGTATTATAACGACTTGAAATGCACGGTGCTGAAAAACCGCGGCCTTGCGCTGCTGCGGTCTTATCCGAACGTGCTTGTCACGCCGCACACCGCCTTTTATACCGATCAGGCTGTAAGCGATATGGTGGAAAACTCCATCAAGAGCTGCGCCGCGTTCATGCAGGAGAAAACCCGGTAATGCATTCAAATCTCCACACCTTCCCTATGTAAGTTCTGGATATACTTTAAAAAGATTAAAAATTTGTTTTAATATGATATATTAAGCCTTGTTTAAAATAAATTTGTCAATTTTTTCAATATTCAGGGAGGGAAGGTTTGAATGAACAGCTTGAATCATGTTTTAATCGGAACTATCGTTTACGATTATTTAAAAGATAAATACGGCATCGTTCTGGACAGGCCGGGCTTTCTGAAAGGCAACACCTGCCCGGACCACAGTATTTCGTTCTTACGGCCGCACCGCATTCGTTACTGCAGCAAGATGGTGCAGCGAAAAACGGCACGGCTTTGCAATAAAGACCTGAAAATCGTCGGTTCCAGAGCGTCTAAAAAGTTCGGCATCCTGTGCCACTATTACTCCGATTTTTTCTGTCTGGCACACAATCCCCAATTTGAGGGGAATCTGAAAGCGCATGTAAGATATGAAAAAGAAATGCTCCTTTATATGCGCGAACATTATGACGCTTTTCAGAAAATCGATTATATTGAGACGGAAATTGATGCGGAAAGCGCGCCGGAGATCAACGAACGGATGCGCAGCCTGATACAAGACAAACCCGCCGCACAGGATTTCAGTGCGGAGCTGACCGGTGCGATCCGCGCCTGTGCGGAGCTGGTGCTTTCCATCTATTCCGCGGTGCTGTCCCCGGTGAATGAAGCCGTATATGAATGTGCGTAATTCCGAAATAGAGACATAAACTTTTACCGGCAGGCTCCCCTTGTGGGGGCCTGCCGGTTTCTGTACCTCCTCCGGACTCCCTGCTGAAAGGAACAGCCCGCCAGTTCTTCCATTATTTTTGCAAGGAAAGCCTGCCCGCTTTATGTTATATTTAGAACAAGGCTTGGTTTTAAATTAAATAAAAAACATAAAAATCGGAGGGAATATGATATTGAAGTTGCATAAAAAGATTGTTTCGGCAATCCTTGTCATTGTCCTGTCGCTTTCGATTCATGTACCGGTTTTCGCAGCGGCCGGAGTTTATACCGTCAAGTCCGGCGATACGCTCTGGAAGATTTCATCGGCGAGCGGCCTTACCGTAGCGCAGCTGAAGCAGTATAATTCACTTACGTCGGATATGCTCTATATCGGCCAGAGGCTGACCTTGCTGCCCGCGGTAAAATACACGGTAAAAAGCGGGGATACCCTGTGGCTGATCGCGCAGAAGTATTCTACCACGGTTGCAAAAATCACGAGCCACAACGGGCTCAGTTCAACCGTCCTTTATCCGAATCAGGTGCTGTACATACCATCATCCGCCGCAAAGCCTGCGCCGGTGCTCAGCTGGCCTTCGGTCACTTACACGGTACAGGCGGGGGATTATGTAAGCACCGTCGCGAAGAAGTTCGGAGTATCCGAGTCCAATATCCTGAAATATAACTATATGGAACCGGACGAGTGGCTCAACGAGGGCCAGAAGATCGCAATCAACGGCTACGCGCCGCGCAATTACGCCGTGATGCCGGGCGAAAGCAGCGCCCCCGCGCGCGTCGGGAAACTGGTGGACTGGTTTCTGGACGGAAAATACCTCATTAAGCGAAATGATATCTTCCTGATTACCGACGTTCAGACCGGGCTTCAATTCAAAGTAAAAATGCTCGGCGGGCTGAACCATTCCGATGTGGAGACGCTCACCGCGAACGATACGCTGACCATGAAGAAGCTGTTCCCCACATGGGTGTGGAAGCCGCGCGCAGTCGTGATTTTCCATGACGGCATCAATTTTGCCGCGTCCCTTTCCGGAATGCCGCATTCCTACGATACCATTGCGGCTAACAACGTGAGCGGCCACTTTGACCTGTATCTGTACCACAGCACATCGCACAGCACCACGGTGGATGCTGCCTACGAGCAGCAGCATCGGGACTGCGTGCTTGCCGCGGCCGGGATGAAATAAAATATTATACCGAGTAGAAAGAAGCCTTTGTTCGCAGTTGTACGCTGCGAACAAAGGCTTTTTGCGTCCTGACTCCGGCCGGCAAAGCGGAATTACTCGGATATCGGTTCACGGTTCATTCGGATACGCGCAAGATTCATTCGGTAATCAAAATATTGCTCAAGTTGAATAAACTGCGCAGAAACAGACGAAATTAGAATTATTGAAAAATACTGCGTCAAAATCAACAGGGGAGAACAGGATGAAACAGAAAGAGCAGACTGCACGGGAATATACCGGCACCGATGAGCTGACCGGCGGGCCGGACGAAAAGATGTTTCTGGAAGAAGCTGAAAAAATTTTGAGGGAAAGCGGCAAAGACCGTTACGCGGTCGTTTCCTTTCATGTGAACCGGTTCAAATACATCAACGACCTATTTGGCTATGAGAACGGGGACAAGGTGCTGAAAGGCATTTACCGGGCGATGGCCTCGAATCTCATTCTGCCGGAGCTGTGCGCCCGCCGAAATGCGGACCGGTTTGTCCTGCTCTTAAAATACCGGCAAAGAAGCGATCTGGAAAACCGGCTGAATCAAATCAGCGCGGATATTTACCGGACGATCGAGTTTTACGGGATGCACTATACGCTGAAATTCTGCATGGGGGTCTATGAGTGCGGCAAAAACAGCCCGCTCGGCGTTGCCGTCATGGTGGACCGGGCGGTCATTGCGCAGGATTGGGTTGAGCCTGCGGATTCCCCTCCGTACCGTTTTTTTGAGGAAGCGATGCGTACCGGAGAAATCATCGCAAAAAATATGGAGGACAGGCTGCTTCCTGCCCTTGAAAACCGCGAATTCATTCTGTACTACCAGCCGAAGTACCGTTTGGATACCGGTGCGCTTGCGGGGTGTGAAGCGCTGGTACGCTGGAAAACCGATGAAAACACTCTGGTGCCGCCGAACGAATTTATTCCGGTGTTTGAAAAGAGCCGCGCCATCCTTCCGCTTGACCGCTATATTTTTGAAGAAGCCTGCCGGTCTGTCCGCCGCTGGCTGGAGAGCGGAAAACGGGTGGTTCCGGTTTCCGTGAACCTTTCCCGGATGCATCTGTTCGACCTTTCCTTTATTGAGGATTATAAGGCTACGGCCGATTCCTGCCGCATCCCCTGCGGACTGCTTGAACTGGAACTGACGGAAAGCGCCCTTTCGGAGAACGCGCCGGCAATGCGTTCCGCAGCGGAGAAGCTGCACAAAAACGGATTTTCTCTGTCCATCGATGACTTCGGCACAGGATATTCTTCGCTGGGTATGCTGAAAGACATTCCTGCCGACACGCTGAAGCTGGACCGCAGCTTTTTGCTGGGCTCATCCGACAGCGCGAGGGGGAAAAAGCTGATTGAAAATGTTGTCCGGCTGGTCAGAGATCTCGGGATGACACCTCTTGCGGAAGGGGTAGAGACCAAAGAGCAGGTCGAATTCCTGAAGGGAATCCGCTGCGACCTTGCGCAGGGCTATTATTACGCAAAGCCGCTGCCGGCTTCGGAATACGAAAGACTTCTGCAATCATGATGCAAATGTTTTTTGCCGGGGCGCTTGGCGCTTCATCGAAAATAAAAGCCTTAAACCCGGCGCAAAGCAGGATTTAAGGCTTTTCGTATCTTGGTTGGTGCAGGAATTTCAAATAAAAATCATGATTGGAAAAGCAGTAAGAATTACCGGGAGTATCCGGAATCTGTCAGGAGCAGCGGGTATAGAATCTGCATAAAATATTTTGACTGCAGATGACAGGAGGACATCATATGGTTAGCTTTGTGATGGAATTCGGCAATGTTGAAGTAGGACGTTCCGCGGCAAAGCTGCTCATCGGTCTGGGCTATCCTGCCGCGTATTTTATCCACGACTGTATTGTCAACGGGAAGTTTATCGAATACGGAACCATCGAAATGGTTGCCCCGAAAAAAGTAATTTTTGAATAGACCCAAAAGAGTTATGCAGAAAAAGAAATTAATATTCCTTGCAGGAACTATTTGCTGCGGTGCTTTATGGTAATATAAACGAAACTACGTAATATTAAAAACTATGTAAAAAAACGGGAGTGTTAATATGACTTGGAGTATCGTGGCGGACAGTTCCTGTGACTTACCTTCCGACGCGCTGCAGGGCTCCGACGTGAGCTTTGCAAAGGTGCCGCTTAAAATTATCGTCGGCAATACGCAGTATGTGGACGATGATTCCCTGAACGTGAATATCATGCTCGGCCAGATGAAGACCTACAGCGGGCCGTCTTCTTCCGCGTGCCCGGCGCCGGGAGAGTGGGCAAGCGAATTCCGGAAGAGCGACTGCACGATTGCGGTGGCGATGACCGGCGCTTTAAGCGGAACCTACAACAGCGCCGTGGTGGCGAAGAATATGGTGCTGGAAGAGGATCCGGATAAAAAAATCCATGTCATAGACTCCCATACCACTTCCGGCGGTATGGCGCTGATCATCTCGAAGGCCGCGGAGCTGATACGCTCCGGCCTTGATTTTGCAGCAGTAACGGAACAGATAGAAGCCTATGTCGGCAGCCTGTTTCTGGTTTTTTCGCTCAGCTCTTACGGCAACCTGATTAAAACCGGCAGAATGTCCGCTATGGCAGGAAAACTGGCGGCAACGCTGGGAATCCGCGCAATCGCCTCCAATACGCCGCAGGGGGAGATCAAAATTCTGCAGAAACCGCGCGGGGAGGAAAGAGCAATCCAGCTCATGGTGGAAATTATGAGCCGGATGAAGAACCTGGAGGGAAAACCCGTCGTAATCACGCACTGTAACAACCTCAAAGGCGCGCAGCGGCTCAGGGAGCTGATTACGCATATCTGCTTTACCAAAAAGATTACAATTCTTCCGACCCGCGGGCTGTGCAGCTTCTACACGGAAAACGGCGGCCTTTTGATCGGCTTTTAAGAGCCGCAAAAGGCCCTTAATACCAGCAGCAGCTGTTTCCGCTTTGCTGCTTGCTTTTCTTTTTCAGCTTCGCCAGTATTTCCGTCAGTTCGTACACACTGGAATACTGGCGGTTTTTATTGCTGATTCCCGCGATGGAGAGGGAGATCAGGGGGAATCTTTCGACTTTGCCGTGGCGGTCTTCCGTTACGATATATCCGTTTTTCAGGTCCTGCGGGTTATAAAACCGTAGGACATTTTTTTCAAACTCATCAATAATCAGGCCGCACAGAGCCGCACCTTCATAGTTATCCAGTATGACAACAAAGTCGTCGCCGCCGATATGCCCGGCAAACTGCCCTTCCGGCAGATGGGTCTGGATGGTATCCGCCAGCAGCTTGATGATTGTGTCGCCGCTTTCGAACCCGTAAACATCGTTATAGGCTTTGAAATTGTCAATATCGATGTAGATTACACAGTAGGGCTTTCCCTCCGAAATGCTCCAGGAGATTTTCTGCTCGATGATCAGGTTACCCGGCAGCCCGGAAAGCGGATTCTGGTATTTGGCGTTTACCACTTCGATTTCCGTGGTTTTCTGGAGCAGGTCCTTGATCGTTACGGTTCCCAGATATTTATCATCCTTTGTCACAACGATAAAATCGTATAATTTTTCCGGCGGGCGGGACATTGCCATATGGGAAACCGCGTTGATGGGCGTTTTATAATCCACCTGCAAAAAGTCGCAGTCCATCAGGCTGGAAATGAACCGCTTCCCGTTCAGGCTGAACCCGTATCTTCCGCTGAGCTGCAGAACCAGGCGCGATTTGGTCACGACGCCCAGAACGGCCCCGTCTTCCACAACGCATACCCCGAACGAGGATCGGCTGGCGGTCAGCATATTGAAAACGTCCTCCACCTTGGAGCACGGCGGTATGGTTTCGGTTCTGGAGCAGATGTTCTCGATATAGATATTGCTGGCGGTTCCGCCGAAAATATGGTTTTTCCGTCGGTTTGTTTCATTAAGGAATTCAATCACTTCCGAACTCAGTTCCTGAATTGTTTCGCTTGGCCTCTGCAGAAAATATCCCTGCGCATATTGAACGCCCAGATCCACCAGAGTAGAAAGCTCTTCTTTGGTTTCTACCCCCTCGGCGATCAGGCTGATGTTGGATATATGAGAAAGCTGCACCATGCTCCGTACAAGCGCCAGCTTGATACTGTCGGAATCGATGTTGCGGATCAGCTGCATATCCAGCTTGATAAAATGGGGATTCACGTCGCTGATCAGGTTCAGCCCGGAATAGCCCGCGCCCGCATCGTCCACCGCGATTTTATAGTTCTGCTCCTTGTAATGGCTCACCGTGCCCTTGAAGCCCTTCATATCCGATATGGCATTGCGTTCCGTGATCTCAAAAATGATGTTTTCCGGCGTAATCCCGTACTGCTTCAGGTACTCGGTCGTAAACCCCTGCCGGAATTTCGTATCGTGCATGATATTGGGGTTTACGTTCAGAAACAGCTTTTTGTTGTACGGCGGCTGCATTTTATGGTAAGCAGTGCGCAGGGCTGTGGTGCGGCAGAGCTGCTCCAGATCCCAGAGCCGATTGCTGTTCCCGGCAGCATGAAACAGTTCCTCCGGGTTTGAAAGGCAGCTTTCGCAGGTGACCCTGCTCAGCGCTTCATGCCCCAGAATGGAGCCGTCCCGCAGGGAAACGATCGGCTGAAATACCGTTTTCAGGCATTTCCCGTCAATGATACTGTCTACTTCCTTTGCTGTTTTTTCATCCATATTTTGAGTCTTTCCTCCATTTTATGTCTTAATAAAAATAGCATGAGGGAGTACGGTTAAGAATGGATTGTGCTGAGTTTAAAATTTTGTTAAAACTCAGATTATGAAATACGGATTGATAAAGAATTGTAATTAGCCTATAATAAAATAAACAACAGATATTTGATAAGCCGTACAATGTGCCGCAGCTTTGCCTGCACGGCTTCTTATTTGTTTTGGCATCTTAATACAGGGGATTGAAGGAGTTATTATGGAAAACGGAAACCGCTACGCAGTACTGATCGACGCGGACAACGTGTCGGAAAAATACATTAAATTTATTCTGGACGAAATATCGAACGACGGCATCGCGACCTATAAGCGCATTTACGGGGACTGGACAAAACCGGTGCTCGGCACCTGGAAAAACGTCCTGCTGGAATATTCCATAACGCCGATTCAGCAGTACGGCTACACCACCGGAAAGAATTCAACGGACTCCGCGATGATTATCGACGCGATGGACATCCTTTATTCCGGGAATGTGGAGGGCTTCTGCATCGTCTCAAGCGACAGCGATTTTACCAGGCTTGCCGTGCGCCTGCGCGAATCCGGCATGTATGTGGTCGGCATGGGAGAAAAGAAAACGCCCGCCGCTTTTATTTCCGCCTGCAACAAGTTCCGCTATCTGGAGGTCCTTGCGCAGGATTCGATTCCGGACGCGATTCCCGCGGCGGAAGCCGTCAGCGCCGAAACCGCCGAAATGACGCCGCTTGATACGATTAAGAGCGCGGTCAGAACCATTGTGCAGGAGATATCGGATGACGACGGCAGAGCCTTTGTCGGCGAGATTGGCAATATGCTGATACGCCGTTATCCGGATTTTGACGTACGGAACTACGGCTTCCGTAAGCTCACGCCCCTGCTGAAATCCATGGAGGTTTTCGATATCTACTCCGAACGGAACAGCGACGGCTACAATAAGCTGGTTTATGTAAAGGAAAAGAGCGCTGCTCCAAATCCTCCCCGTAAAAAGAATCATCGATAACACCGTTTTTTAAGGCCGGGATCATTGCAAATGATGCCGGCCTTTCTCTTTATATTTCCTCTTTGAAAAACAAATGCCGCTGCCTATGCGGTACAATAACAGAATCGATACCGGAAATATTATCCGGGAAATACGGGAACAACGCACGCTGCGCCGGAGACGGCAATCACCGGAGCGTACAAAAATTCTGCCGGGCTGGGGGGATAAGCAAATTGGATGACATCGATTATAAAGCGGTACGGGCCGCAAAGGACGCCCGGCTGATGGACGAGTTCCTGAGGGAAAATGAACCGTTTGTTTTAAAATGCGCTTATTGGGCGGTGCACCGGTATATTACAAAAAGCGACGACGAATGGTCCGTCGCTTTTACTGCTTTCTCACAGGCAGTAAAGGACTATTCGATTGAAAAGGGCAGCTTTACACTGTTCGCAAAAATGGTAATCCGCAGGCGGCTGATTGATTATCTCCGCTCCCAGTCTAAATACCGGGCGGAAACGTCCGTAAGTCCCTCCGTACTGGATTCGGAAACGGACGAGGAGGACGCGGACAATACGGAACTGGAAGTACGGGCGGCGATCTACAGCAATATTGAGAAAGATTTGGGCGATTCATTAAAACTGGAAATCGAATCGGCCAACCAGCTGTTTACTTCCTACGGCTTTTCCTTCTTTGATCTTGCCGAGTGTTCGCCCAAAGCGGAAAAGACGAAAAAAGCGTGCGCAAAAGCGGCAGCCTACATAATACGGAATCCGATTCTTCTGAAAGAAATGAGAAATTCCAAAATGCTGCCATTGAAAATGATCGAAAATAATACCGGAGTACCCCGAAAAATACTGGAACGCCACCGAAAATATATAATAGCGGCGGCGGAGATAATAACCGGTGATTATCCCTTCCTCGCAGAGTATATGCGGTTCATTCGAGAGGAGCTGAGCAGATGAAAGCATGCGTTGTTGAAACCAGGGGAAACCTTGCTGCTGTTCTGACGGATGAAGGTTGCATAATTAAGGTGAAAAACAGAAATTATGCGATTGGACAGGTGATTGAATTGAAAAAGCAGGCGATTCATTTTTCGGTAAGAACAGCTGCTGTGGCGGCGTCCGTAGCGATTGTCATGCTGCTGGGAAGCGTGACCGCG
>JAEWUH010000223.1 GCA_023397245.1 Bacillota bacterium
CAGCTGAACCGTCATATTGATCAGTAAATTGCGCAGATAGATTTGCAGAGGGACTTTTGAAGAATCGCTGATAAAAAGCAGCGCGTTGTACCATTCGTTCCACCGGTCAACCGCATAAAACAATGCGAACGTGGCAATAAACGGCTTGGAAATAGGCAGCACAATTTTCAGAAGTATTTGGAAGTCATTGGCACCGTCGATTTTCGCGGATTCTTCAATGCCCGCCGGCAATGTGTTAAAATAGTTTTTCATAATAATCAGGTACATCGTGTTAATTCCGGTAGGTATGATCATAACAAAAATTTTGTTTATAAGGCCGATTGACTTTACTACCAGGTAATACGGAATTAGTCCTCCTGAAAAAAGCATGGTGAAAAGAATTGCGCTAAGAATAAAGTTCCTTCCCGGCATACCCTTTTTAGACAACGCATAGGCGCCGGATACGGACAGCAGCATATTAAAAGTCACTCCAAGAACCGTTACGGTAATGGATACTAAAAAGGACCGGTAGAACGCCACTTCCTTAAACAGCTTGGTATAAGCCGTCAGGTCGAAGGTGTAAGGCAGCAGGTACAGCGTATGCTGTGCCAATCCCTTAACACTCGCAAAGGAAATCAAAATTACGTTATAAAACGGGAACAGCGTAACAGCCGCCATAATAATCAGGATAAACGCGATGATACTATCCGAAATGATTTCTCCCGTGCTTTTTCTGATTCTCTTTCTATGTACCTTTTCCTCTTCCCCATTCATTACATTTCCTCCTAAGTCCGAATATAGCAGCGACATTCTTTAAAACAGTCCCTGCTCGCCTGTTTTCCTGACGATTGTATTGGCAAGGAATATCATCGCCAGATTAATGATTGATTTCAGAAATCCCACGGCAGTCATATAGCCAAAATCAGCTCCAACCGTAAAGGTTGTGCGGTAAACGTAGGTATCTATTGTGTCCGCAACACTGTATACCGGCGAACTGTACAGATTGAAAATCTGGTCAAAGCTTGACCCGACACTAAGCATCTGGCCAACTGCCAGAATCAAAAGAATTGCAACCGTAGGCCGTATTCCGGGCCAACTGATATATCTTATTTTCTGCCACCGGTTGACGCCGTCAATTTGAGCGGCTTCATATAGTTCCGGGCTGATTCCGGTAAGAGCCGCAATATAAATAATAGAATCCCAACCGGTTTCCTTCCACGCCTGTGAAAAGTAAAGGACCGGCCTGAAAATCGAGGAATTTGATAAAAATGCAACAGGATCCTTACCAGCTAAACCAATCAGTTGATTGACGACGCCGCTGTTTCCAAGAATATTGGTCAGAATTCCCGCAAGAACAACCCACGATATGAAATGAGGAAAAGTAAGTACGGTCTGGACAATTTTTTTCCCGCGATGAAAGATACATTCATTCAGTAAAATCGATAATATGATCGGAACCGGAAAACAAAACAGCAACTTACCAAAACCGATGATGATTGTATTTTTGAATGCCGACCAAAAATCGGCGTCTGTCATCAAATCCTGAAAGTTTTTCAAACCTACCCAGGGACTGCCTAAAATCCCTTTACTGTAGTTAAAGGTTTTGAAGGCAAGCGTAATACCATACATTGGAGCGTAGGCAAAAACGATGTACCATATCAGTACCGGAAGAAGCATCAGGTAAAAGTATTTGTAGCGTAATATTGTCTGAATCAAAATTTTTGATTTATGTAATCGCAATGGTTTTTCCGAGTTCATTTATCTTCCTCCAAGCTGGCAAGAAATATCGTTTTATGAGGTATGCATTCGCCGCATCATTTCTGTATTTTTATTTTAGCAAACCACACAATCAGAGACAATTCATACAGATTATAAATAATATGTACAATTATGAGTATCCGATCAAATCCGTTTTGTACTGAATTCCTAAATTCCAACAAAAAAACAGGCATCCGCACACTTTTTTGGTCTGCCGATACCTGTTTTTCTAATAATTATGAAACGTTATAATCAAAGTCCATATTTCTTTAAAATAAATCCATAGCCGTTATTGGTTATTACTGTCATCCTTGCGAAAATGAGAAGGGGTCAATCCGGTCATTTTTTTAAATACCCTGATAAAATAAAAATAATCCGTATATCCGCATTTGTTTACAATTTCACTTAAAGGATATTCCGTTTTGAGCAAAAGCCTTTTCGCGTAATCAATCCTTAAGTTGGTAAGATAAGCAGTAAAGGTCATTCCCACCTCTTTGGTAAACAACTGGCTGACATAGTTCGGATTCATGGAAAATTCCTGGGACAGGCTTTGAATGGAAATTTCCTTATAAAAGTTCTGATTGATGTAAACCACTATTTTTTTCAGGTATTCGTTTTTAATATTTCCGCAGGGCGTATTAGATTTCATGCCGACGTAGCTTGCAACTTTGGTTTTAATGTGATCTATCATGGCATTTGCGTCTTTAAAAAGATAGCAAAGATCCTCAAAGCTGTATACGTACTTCTCATAGCTGTCTTCGTGAAAAACCTGTGACAGATATTTTACATATGTATTATATATATTTACGATGTGCTTAATCGTAAGAGCTCCGCTTTTTGCGCTTTCTCCGATCGCATCCAAAGTTTCCCTTACCTGGCCGATATCCATTTGTGCGACAGCCTTTTCATAATTTTCGATCCGGCACTGGATGTCTTCATTCTTTGACTCAGCCGCGAGAAAGAATCCCCGTCTGCCTGTAACAAAAAACTGGTATGCCAGGGCGGACGCCTGTTTGACGCAATGCCTCAGATTTTCCGTAGTATAAATATTTCTGCAGATACCTACCCCCTCGACTTCTTCCGGCAGTTCGGACTCAATGAATCGGTCAACGTCAGCGTCGCTCAAAATATAAAGATTTCTGCCCCCGTCGGCATTCATCCGAAGATATTTCAAGCCGCTGTCAAACCATCCCGCCAGCCTTCCGAAGGAAGCCGCCACCGCGATGCCTGCTTTTACCGGAATTTCATGCGCTTCCAGCAGGTCTTCCAATCGGGAGCGGCTTTCCGCGGTGTCTTCCTGAATCAGCCGCAGGACGTCGCACTCATTCCCGCCGGCTTCGTCGAGGATATCCTTTGCCTTCTTCAATATGCCATAGATGACGTCATCGTCAAACGGTTTCAGGCAGTAACCGATTGCGCCATAATCAATCGCCTTCTGCGCATAAGCGAATTCCGCATACCCGCTCAATACGGCAAACAAGACACTTTTGTCAA
>JAEWUH010000230.1 GCA_023397245.1 Bacillota bacterium
GCGTGCGTACTCTGCAGAGCGGAGAAAGCGGAACGTTTTCCTTTACCATTACAGTCATTCATAAATAGTCAAAAGAAGAATACAGCAAAAAGCAGCCGCAGAGCCATTTGACTCTGCGGCTGCTCCGCATATTGAGGGGGTTTCAGCCGGTTATAAACCGGCTGACCCGAACAGTTCGTTGATTACGGCCTGTGCGCTCTCATCCGCAAGGGCAAGCACATTGTCGTTTTCGTAAATCACGGTATCGCCGCGGGGGATGATGGTGTTCTCGCCGCGCGAAATGGCAATCAAAACTGCGCTGGACGGAATGACCAGCTCCTTGATGGGCTTACGTACCGCCTGAGAATGGGCGTCCACGCTCACCTGCACGATGGAGTATTCGCCGCGGTTGATTTTCATGAGCGTAAGAATGTTTTTCAGGTCGATTCCCTCGATTACCAGATGCGCCATCAGGTCAGCCTGATTCAGGCCGATATCCACGCCCATGCCGGCATTGAACATCCACGAGTTCTTCGGATTGTTCACGCGCGCAATGACGCGGGGAACGCCGAATTCAAACTTCGCGATCGTAGAGGCGACAAGGTTCGTTTCGTCCGAGCCGGTAACGGCTGCCACAACGTCCGCGTCGGCAATTCCCACGGACTCCAGAACGGCCGGATTTGTTCCGCTGCCGAAGACGATATTTTCCTTGGGAAGGTCTTTTTTCAGCTTCTCAAAAACCACTTCCCGGTTTTCGATCACTTTTACCGTGCACTTATTTCCAAGCAGGAGGTTGGCAATATAAACGCCCACCTGGCCGCCGCCTATAATGATAACTTTCATTTTATTTCCCTCCTTAAGCAATACCGAGCATCGATTTCAGCTTTTTCACGGAAGCAGACAAAGCCGCAATATAGATGACGTCGTGCTTGTGCAGGGCCGTTCCCATGGTCGGCAGGAACGACTTGTTTTCCCGGCTGATGGCAACCACCTGAATTTCGCCGTAAACGGTGAGCTCGTTCACGGTTCTGCCGATCAGGAGGGCGGGCGTTTCAATGCGGATCAACTCCACGTTGCTGTCTCCCAGCGTCAGGACGCTGTCCAACTGGCCGTAGCTCAGCATCTCAATGGTGCGCTGGATGCCCCAGGTTGTGGTGGAGATTGTCTGGATGCCGAGGGTACGGTAAATTTCCGCTTTTCTCGGGTCGTACAGTCTGGAGATGACGCGGGGAACCTTGTAAACGTTCCGTGCAATCCTGCCGATCAGCGCATTGGTTTCGTCACTCTTGCTGCTGGCGACAATGGCGTCCGCAAGCTGAATCTGCGCCTGCTCCAGAATATCGCGGTCAAAGCCGATGCCGACGATGGTCTCGCCTTTAAAATCTTTGCCGAGCATTTCAAAGGCTTCCGGGTTGCTGTCAATAACGGTCACGTGGTGGCCTTTTTGAATTAAACTGCGCGCCAGTCCTGAACCTAATTTGCCGCAGCCGACGATGATGACTTTCATTTTATATCCTCCCGTTTATTATTTTTATTGGATGACATCCGGCGGGAAATCACTTTTCTGATTTCATCGATAAACACGATCGGGAACGGGCAGCAGATCAGGAATAACCAGTCTTTTAAGCCGATTGCCGCGGTTCCGAAGATGTTCTGCAGAAAAGGCACATACATGATCATGGAAATCAGGAATATTTCAAACAGGATACCCCGTATAACGCCCTTGTTGCTGAACAGGCCCACTTTGAATATGGACTGTTTCTCAGTGCGGGCGCACAGAACCACGCCAACCTGGCAGAACACGATGGATGCCAGCGCCATGGTGGTTGCCTGCCGGTAAACCAGCCCGGATGCGGCCAGCGGAACGTTCGGCCAGCCGTTCATCATATTGGTATAGAAGTATGCCCCCATGGAAATAATGGATTCAATTAAACCATACCAGAAGAATGCTAAAATAACAAGACGTTTATTCAATAAAGTTTCTTTCATCGAACGCGGCGGGCGGTCCATGATCCCTTTTTCGGGAAGCTCCGTGCCGAGCCCGAGGGCCGGGAGCATATCGGTGCCGAGGTCGATGGAAAGAATCTGCATAACGGTCAGCGGCAGCGGAATTCCGCCCTTGGAGAACAGGAACGCGGCGGAAGGAACGGCTTCGGACATATTGCTGTTAAAGATATAGAGCAGGAACTTGCGGATATTGCTGTAAACCGCGCGGCCTTCTTCAATCGCCTTGACAATGGAGGCGAAGTTGTCGTCCGTCAGGATCATATCCGCGGCTTCTTTAGCGACATCCGTGCCGGAAATGCCCATCGCCACGCCAATGTCCGCTTTCTTCAAAGCCGGCGAGTCGTTTACGCCGTCACCCGTAACCGCTACGATATGGCCCATTTCCTGCAGGTTGCAGACCACGCGGTACTTCTGCTCCGGCGCCACGCGCGCGAAGATAACTTCGTCGCTGAGCGCTTTCTTCAATTCTTCGTCGGACATCTTTTCCAGTTCCAGGCCGGAAACAATGCGGGGATGCTCGCCTTCCACGATGCCGATGCGTTTTGCGATGCTTTCCGCCGTCAGGCCGTAGTCGCCGGTAATCATGATAATACGGATTTTTGCCTTATGGCAGAGCGCAACGGCGTCCGCAACCTCCGGCCTCGGCGGGTCGGCCATAACGACCAGTCCCACAAAGACCATGTCCTGCTCCACCAGCTCCGGCGTGTAGGCGCTCAGAGCGGTCGGCAGACCGGCGGTGTCGCGGCCGATCAGACGGTACGCGACCGCAAGGACGCGCAGCCCTTTGCTTGCGTAACTGTCGTTTGCCTGCATGATCCGGGTGCGCTGCTCGTCGGTAAGCTCCGTCTGCGAGCCGTTTTTATTCATGGAGGTGCATAATTCCAGCACTTCCTTCGGCGCGCCCTTAATATAGGCAATGCGCTGGCAGCCGTTCACGGCTTGCTCCAGCTGATGGATGGTGCTCATCCTCTTGCGTCTGGAATCAAAGGGGAGCTCGCGGATGCGTGGTGTGCGGTTCGTCTGATCTTCCATGTTGATTCCGGCTTTCCGGGCAACCACTCCAAGACAGGCTTCCGTCGGGTCGCCCAGAACGGTGTACCGGTCGGAACCATCGGCCGGAGGAACCACGCGCGCGTTGCTGCAAAGAGCGGCGGCGGTGAGCAGAATTCTTAAATCCTTATGAGTATCTGCGGTAACCTCTTTGTCACCGGAGAGCACCTTGCCCACCGGCGCGTAACCGAGGCCGGTGACCTCAAATTCCTCGTCCGGGAGCCACAGGTTGTTTACGGTCATTTCGTTCTGCGTCAGGGTGCCGGTTTTATCCGAGCAGATGACGGTAGTGCAGCCCAACGTTTCAACAGCCGAAAGGCGCTTCACAAGCGCGTGCTCTTTTGCCATGCGCTGAACTGCCATAGCAAGCGACAGGGTGACCGTCGGCAGAAGCCCTTCCGGGATATTTGCAACGATCATGCCCAATGCAAAAATAAAAGCCTGCGCGATAGGCTGTTTTACAAAGAATGTAGCAGCGAGGAAGAATGCCACGCCGATCGAGATCGCTATGATGGAAATCTGCTTGGTAAGTACGTCGAGTTCCCTTTCCAGAGGGCTTTGTACCTCCTCCACGGTCTGCGTGAGGTCTGCAATCTTGCCGAATTCGGTGTCCATACCGATGGAGGTAACCACTGCCTGCGCGGTACCGCTGGCTACGCTCGTGCCGGTAAAGATAAGGTTGGATATCTCAAATTTGGAAAGTCCTTCTTTTAATACGGGCTCGTGCATACGGCGCACCGGATTGGATTCCCCGGTGAGCGTGGACTGGTTTACCTGAAGGTCGCTGCTTTTCAGCAGGCGGGCGTCCGCGGAGATTTTGTCGCCCTCTTCGACCAGCATGATGTCGCCGGGCACAAGGTCCTCGGCGGAAATCTGCTGCTCCTGCCCGTCGCGGATTACGCGGGCGTAGGAAGGCAGCATATTTTTCAGTGCTTCGGTAGCCTTGCTTGCGCGGAACTCCTGCCAGAAGCTGAAAACGCCGTTGATGACGTTTACCAGCCAGATTGCGATACCCAGCTCCGGCATACCGGCAAAAAACGCGATGATGCCGCCCACCCACAGCAGGATGGCCATGAGGCTCACAAAGTTCAGCAGGAAAACCACAATGACCGGCTTGCCCTTTTTCTTGCTGAGTACGTTTTTGCCGTACCGGGCCTGCCTCTCCTGCGCTTCGGACGCCGTAAGCCCCTGGGGCCGCGCCTGCATCGCTTTCAGGGAATCTTCCATCGTGAGTTTGTAGATTGGTTCGGTTTCCCCGTTATTAAGAATTTGCTTCTTTTCTTCCATACAAATTGCCTCGTTTTTATTCAGTATTTAATGATGACACATCTTATCACAGTTTATTATGATTTACAATCAGTCAACTATTCGATTTCCCGGTTATTTCGGTTTCTTTATGCGATCTTTATGACCGGTATCAAATACTGAATAAATTCAGGCCGCAAGGTCGAAAAATAATATGGATTTTTATAAAACCCAAAAGAAACATTCTTTTTACAAGGGAGACGTCACCCGCAGGCGAAAGAAAACTTTTATAACGAATGGAAGCGACAGTATCAATAGTATAAAACAAAACCGGGCTGAAGCGGAAGGCTTCAGCCCGGTTGAAACGCTGTATTGATTCTTCTTATGCCGCTTCTTTTTCGGCTTCTTTTCCGAAGAGCTTCTTAAAGCTGTGGAACGCGACCATAACGCCCAGAACCATAAGCAGGATGGCCATAATCAGCTGCAGGCCGTCTGTGAGGAACACAAAACCGCCGGTGATAAACAGTTTTTTGCAGAGGGAAACTGCGGCCTGAACCAGAGCGGTAAAGGTAACAAGAAGCATAATGCACATAGGTACCCAGAGCATCCAGCCCTTGCGGCCCGTAGTCTTGAGAAATACGGAAAGCGCGATGAGCACCAGCGCGGCCAAAAGCTGGTTGGTGGAGCCGAACAGCGGCCATACGTTGTTGTAGCCGCCCAGCGAAAGCAGGAACCCGAAGAACAGGGTAACAATCGTTGAAACATACTTGTTGGTTAAGAATTTGGAAACCGGCGAATGCGCCCTGCCATCCGGCCCGTATAAAAGCTCCTGTAGGGACATACGGCCGATGCGGGCGACGGAGTCGAGCGTGGTAAGGCAGAGGGCGGAAACACACATGGTCATAAAGCACTGTGCCACAACCATGGGAAGGCCAAGCTTGCTGAGGAATCCGGCAACCCCGGTGGAAAAGAGCACGAACGGGGTTCCCTTCGGCAATACGCCGTTCTTTGCGGCCGCGCCGACTACCACAAGGGCGACCACGGCAAGCAGGGATTCCACCATCATGGCGCCGTAACCGATGCCGAGCATATCCTTTTCATTTTTTACCTGTTTGGAGGAGGTGCCGGAGGAAACAAGGCTGTGGAAGCCGGAAATCGCGCCGCAGGCAATGGTGACGAACAGGGTGGGGAAGAGCATCTTCCCGTCTACCGTAAAGCCGGTAACGGCGGGCAGGTTCATGCTCGGGTTTTCCGCCACTACGCCTACCACCGCGCCGACGATCATGAAAATAAGCAGGAAGGAGCTCAGGTAGTCTCTGGGCTGCATCAGAATCCACATGGGGAGGACGGCAGCCAGGAATATGTAGGCGAAGATGACGAGCATCCAGGTCATTTTTCCGGCGTAGATCGGCAGGGCGATTCCTCCGGCCATCATGGCGAAGAACAGAACCAGCCCGGCTACAAACATAACGGCCTGATTTGGCTTGGCGTATTTGATGAACAGGCCGAACAGGACGGCGCCGACGATATACAGCATGGAGATGGAAGCCGCAGCCGCGTTCGGCATAGCCATGCTTCCGTCTGCCTTAAATCCGTTGAACGTGCTCGCGACGATGTCCGCAAAAGCCGCAATCACAAGCAGGGAGAAGAGCCAGCAGAACATCAGGAAAAGCCGTTTCCCGGTTTTGCCGATGTACTTTTCTACGATAAGGCCGATGGATTTTCCCTCGTTCTTCACAGAGGCATACAAAGCGCCAAAATCATGCACCGCGCCGAAAAAGATGCCGCCGACGAGAATCCAGAGCAGAGCGGGCAGCCAGCCGAACATTGCCGCAATGATCGGGCCGGTTACCGGGCCTGCGCCCGCGATGGAAGAAAACTGATGGCAGAAAACGACCGCCTTTGGGGTGGGAATGTAATCCTGGCCGTCCTCGTGGGTGTAGGCCGGGGTTTTCGCGTTCGGGTCGATCCCCCATTTTTTGACAAGCCACTTGCCGTAACCGAGATACGCGCACACAAGGCAGACGATTGAGATGCCGATGATGCTTAATCCGTTCATGTTCAAATCCTCTTCTTCCTATAATTTTTAGAATATTGCTTTGCAGTATAAAAAATCCCCGTCTCTGATATTAATCAGAGACGGGGAAATTATTCTCCGCGTTACCACTCCGTTTGCCGTGTGATACGGCCGCTCCGTCGCATCGGGTTCGCCCAAGGCTTGCCAAATACGCTTCTCTTTAACGGTAGAAATCCGGTCGCGCTTACTTGCCTTTCCGCTTTCGGCTGACTGCTCGCAGGGGATAGAATCCGGAAAGCTTCCGCCGTTTTACACCTGCCAACGGCTCTCTGCGCGAAGCGAAAAACCAAATTGCTTCCTGTTCACTGCATTTCGAATATTCTGTTGTACTTTATGTTATCACCGCTTTAAATCGATGTCAACTGCTAATTTCTGATTTGTAGAGTTGAATAAAAGTTGAAATGTTTTTTTGTATAAAAATACAGCATTATGGATATCACTTTTACAGCTTGAAGTTGACAACATGATGTCAGTTTTGTTATGATTTCAGCAGATCAGCAGAATGGAAGTGCCGCTATGAAGATTGACCGGATGCTCGGAATACTCACTTTCCTTGCAAATCAACCGAAGGTGAAGGCGAAGGAACTGGCGGAACGCTTTGAGGTGTCCGTCCGCACAATATACCGCGATATCGAAGACATCGCCAAGGCGGGCATCCCAATCGTTACGTTCCCCGGCGGCGACGGCGGGATCGGTATTGCGGAAGGGTTTACGCTGGACAAAAGCATTCTTACACGGGATGAACTGAAAAATATCGTCCTCGGGTTGAAAAGCCTTGGGAGCGTCATGATGGATTCGCAGATCAATTCCCTGCTCGGAAAGCTTTCGCCGGAACCGAACCGCTTTCTTGCGTGCAGGGACGACGTGGTCATCGATCTGGCGTCCTTTTATAAGCAAAGCCTCGCTCCTAAAATCGGCCTTCTCAGGAAGGCGATTGCGGAAAGGGCTACAGTCCGCTTTGCGTATTACTCCCAAAAGGGGCAGACAGAGCGGGAGGTTGAGCCGTATTTGATTACGTTTCAGTGGGCCGCGTGGTATTTGTTCGGGTACTGCCGCCTGCGTGAAGATTTCCGGCTCTTCAAGCTGAACCGCATTACGGGCCTTGAACTTACGGATACGCGCTATGTCCCCCGCGAAATAACCGAGGAGCAGCTTAACTTTTCGGCCTATTTATCGGACCCCCGCACGAAGCGGTACGCAACGCTTGTCTTGAACCGGGACCTTGAGTATGCGGTGGTGGACGAGTTTGGAGCGGATGCCGTAGAAAGAACGGACGATAACAAGATCATCGCAAAATGGGATTACGTGAATGAACGGGAAATGGTAAAAACGGTTCTCGGGCTTGGCAGCGGTGTAAAGGTAGCGGCTCCGCAAAGCCTTGCGAAGGCCGTTTGTGCCGAAGCGGAAAAAATATTTCAGCAGTATCAATGAAGCTGACATACAGATGTCAGGGATGATGCGGTATACTCGGAATATAGGGCGGCGGAAATATAAAAGCTTAGAGAAAATGCTTTCCGGGCTGCCAAAATTAAATTATAATTTTCGGAGGTACTGTATGGAAGACGTTATGGAACAAAAGGCAAAGGAACTGCTGGAAAAATGTGAAACTGTTTCGCTATCCTCGGTCGATGAAAACGGTTATCCCAGAATCCGTATTATGTCAAAGCTGAAAACAGACCGCTTTGATAAGCTCTATTTTTCAACGCTGACAGATTCAAAAAAAGTTGGGCATTTCCTTGCTAACCCCAAAGCCGGCGTATGCTTTTTTAGCGGGGGCGACAGCGTTACCCTGACGGGGAACGTCGAGGTAAGTCAGGATATTGAACTGAAAAAGAAGCTGTGGCAGGACGAGTTTATCGACTATTTTACCGATGGGGTAAGCGACCCCAACTACTGCATCCTCACGTTTACCGCAAAAGAAGCGCTGGCCTGCATAGATAATCAGTGCGAAACATTACAGTTTTAAATCATCCGTATTCCATTGCCCGGCTGAAATTTTTTGGCCGGGCAATTTTTATAATCAAAGAGAATGGATTGCTCCTGTACTATGTACTATAATAATATTATATCGTACTACGATAAATAATTATTGACATACTGTAATATATGGAGTATTATACGTGCAGGGAGGTGTTCCTAATGAATTCATGTGTTAATCAGTCAAAAGTTTACGGGTTCTTAAGAATGATATTAAACCTGGGCTTTTGGTTTAGCGCGGCGTTCTTTCTGCTTTTTTTGATTTCCCTGCCGGCCGGTGCGGTGTTCCACAGCAATTTACAATTCAGTCCCAGTATCAGTTTTGACGGACTTTTATTCACTTGTGAAATTGAAAAGGCCGATGCTTTTTATTGGCAGTACACTTTTATGACGGGAGTGGTTTACTGCCTGGGGCTGCTGTGCATTTGGATGCTTCGCGGCCTTGTATACTCGCTGGACAAAGGTTCTCCGTTCATACCGAAAAATGTAAACCGAATCCGGATCATCGGGTGGGCGGTTCTTGTTCAGGCCTATCTTCACCAGTTGATTGTCTACCATTATGTGCAGAAATTTTTGCACACGGCGGCTTATCGTGAGGTCAATGATGTGCTTCAGGCCCGTTTCAACCTGCTGCCGGAAGGCGCGGTTCTGGCGCTGTGTATCCTGATTCTTGCCGAAGTGTTCCGTTACGGCTGTGTTTTGCAGCAGGAACATGACACGACGGTTTAGGAGAAAAGAGTATGCCGATTATTATACGTCTGGACCGGGTTATGGCGGACCGTAAAATTTCACTGAACGAGCTGTCGCAGCTGGTGGGCATCACTCCGGCAAATCTCTCCAATCTGAAAAACGAAAAGGTAAGCGCGGTAAAGCTCAGCACAATGGAAGCAATCTGCCGTGTGCTGAACTGCCAGCCGGGGGATTTGTTTGAGTACAAACCGTAACAGGCTTGACTTTCCTGCGGATTGTTGTAGAATTTATCTTAACTATTACAATATCTGCCATACAGGAGGAAATAAAATGGATACTATGGATATTACGCCGGAAGAGGAAGAAAAAATCCTCAAAAATGTTTTCAGCTCGCTGGAGCCTTTAAGATTAAAGGTAATTTCGTCCAAAGCCAAGAAAAAGGAAGTCATTTTCAAAAAGATCGCGGAACAGTTTGAAAAGGGGAAAACCTATACCGAGATGGACGTAAACGGAATCTTAAAGCAGATTTATCCCGACGACTATTCCACCCTGCGCCGCGGTTTGATTGAAATGGGCTATATGGAGCGCAAGAGCGACGGCAGCGAATATTGGGTGAAATATTTTTGAAAAAACTTGACAATTAAAAATAATTGGAATATGCTATATCACATAATATTTTAAATGCGCAGATGGGGACAGACTGCATTAAACCCTGCTTACAGAGAACCGCCGGACGGTGCGAGGCGGTGCGGGAAGTGCATGAAATCGCCCCGGAGCAGGCGGCTGAACCGAATGTTTCCAAGTAAGCAAGCCCGGAATCCCTCCGTTAAGCGGGAGTGCATTGTTGGATGCACGCAGAGATGCCGTTTTATATAACGGTAATTAGAGTGGTACCGCGGAGCTTCGCCTTCGCCTCTTATTTAGAGAGGCGGAGGCTTTTTTATTTTCACCAGGAAGATATCTAAGGAGGAATACGAATGCTTTTAACGGGAGCGGAAATCATCATGGAATGCCTGCTGGAGCAGGGTGCGGATACCGTGTTCGGGTATCCGGGCGGTTCGGTTCTTTATATTTACGACGCGCTGTATAAATACAGGGACAGGATCAACCATATCCGTACGGCGCACGAGCAGGGAGCGGCCCACGCGGCCGACGGCTACGCGCGTTCCAGCGGAAGGACGGGGGTGTGCATCGCAACCTCCGGCCCGGGCGCGACCAATCTGGTGACGGGCATCGCAACGGCTTATATGGATTCCGTTCCGATGGTGGCGATTACCGGCAATGTGAGCCGCGACCTTTTGGGACTGGACAGCTTTCAGGAAGTGGATATTACCGGGATCACCATGCCGGTTACCAAGCATAATTATCTGGTCAAGAATATTGAAAATCTGGCGGATACCATCCGCAGCGCGTTCCGGATTGCCAATTCCGGCCGCAAGGGCCCGGTGCTTGTGGATATCCCGAAGGACGTGACCGCGCAGAAATACGAGTATACGCCGCTTACCGCGCCTCTGGAGCTGCAAAAACCGGATTTCCCCTTCCCGGAGCGGTTTGACCAGGCGGCAGAAATGATTTTAAAGAGCGAAAGGCCGTTTGTCTACAGCGGCGGCGGGGTAGTAGCCTCGGAGGCTTCCGAGGAATTAAGAAATTTCGCTTATCGTATCGATGCGCCGGTTTCTTCCTCGCTCATGTGTCAGGGCGGCTACGACCAGGCGGACCGCCGCTATATCGGTATGCTGGGAATGCACGGAACGAACACCTCCGCGCTGGCAATCAAAAACTGTGATCTGCTGATTGCGGTGGGCACGCGCTTTTCCGACCGTGTGCTGTGCAACGCGAACCTTTTCGCGCAGCACTGCCCCATCATCCAGATTGATATCGACACCGCGGAATTCAACAAAAATATCGACGTAAACCTCAAAATGAAGGGAGACGCAAAGCAGATTCTCGCCCGTCTGAACGAGCTGCTTCCTCAGCGGAACCACGAAGACTGGATGGGACGCATCGACGGCTGGAAAGAGGAGTTCCCGCTGATGCAGGAGCAGGCTTCTCCCGAAGCCGTTACGCCGAAGGAAGTTCTGGAAACGCTCAACCGCCTGGCGGGTTCCAAGGCAATCATCGCCACGGAGGTCGGCCAGCACCAGATGTGGGCCGCCCAGTATTATGAATTCCGCGAGCCTCGCCGGTTTATCACTTCCGGCGGGCTGGGTACGATGGGCTTCGGGCTCGGCGCGGCAATGGGCGCGCAGGTTGCCAACCCGGACAAACGCGTCATCAACGTCGCGGGCGACGGCAGCTTTCATATGAACTGCAACGAACTTTCAACGCTGGCTAATTACAATATTCCGGTAATCGAGCTGATCTTCAACAACACCGTGCTCGGAATGGTACGCCAGTGGCAGAAGCTGTTTTACGACAGCCGCTTTTCCCAGACCACGCTGGATAAAAATACAAACTTTGAAATGCTCGCGCAGGCGTTCGGCGTAAAGGCGCTGACCATCAAAGAGAAAAAGGATATCGAGCCCGTCCTGAAGGAAGCGCTTTCCCTGCGGGAGCCGGTGCTGATTAACTGCCTGATCGACAAGGACTACAACGTGCTTCCCATGGTGCCCGCGGGCGGTTCTGTGGAAGACCCGATTTTGGAAATGTAAGGAGGACGCGTTATGAGCCAGAATAGTACCGATAGGGAATATGTTTTGTCCGTGCTTGCAAAAAATAATCCGGGCGTGCTTCTGCGCATTTCCGGGCTGTTCAGCCGCCGCTGCTACAATATTTTAAGCATCGTTGCGGCGCAGACCGAAAACACGGAATATTCCCGCATCTTGATCGTTGTTTCGGGCGACGACCGCATCGTCCGTCAGGTGGATAAACAGCTGAGCAAGCTGGTGGATGTGGAGGAAGTGAACGTGCTGGAGCGCGAAGAAGCCGTTGTGCGCGAGCATCTTCTCATGAAGGTGGAGCGCAGCCTGCAGAACAGCGAAAGGCTGGTGGAAATCGCCAACGTGTTCCACGCCAATATTCTGAATGTCGAGCCGGATTCCATGATTCTGGAGCTGACCGGCGACGCAACCACCATCAATTCGTTCATTGAGCTGTATAATCCTTATAATGTGCTGAAAATCCTGCGTACCGGCGCCATGGCGATGATGAAGTAAATAACAGGCCAAATATGCATAAGCAATTTCTCCGCCGCAGTGACAGAGAGATCATAAATATAAATGATAGGGGATAGCAATTTGCTTACTTTGGATAAAGTTTACCACGCGGCTTACGTCTTAAAGGACGTCATCCGTAAAACCGATTTGATCAACGCTCCGCTTATCAACCCGGAAAGCCAGATTCACCTGAAAACCGAGAATCTGCAGATTACCGGTTCCTTCAAGGTGCGCGGCGCATACTACAAAATATCGCAGCTTTCCCAGGAAGATAAGGCAAAGGGAGTCATTGCCTGCTCCGCCGGAAACCACGCGCAGGGTGTGGCGCTCGCCGCGGCGAAAAACGGAATCAAGTCGCTCATCTGCATCCCCGACGGCGCCCCGATTTCCAAGGTGGAGGCCACCAAAAGCTACGGTGCAGATGTCTGTCTTGTAAAGGGCGTTTACGACGACGCGTACAAAAAGGCGTGCGAGCTGCAGAAAGAAAGCGGCGCCGCCTTCATCCACCCGTTTGACGATCCGGACGTGATCGCCGGGCAGGGGACCATCGGGCTGGAAATTCTGGAGCAGCTCCCCGACGTGGACGCGGTGATCGTCCCGGTGGGCGGCGGCGGCCTGATTTCCGGCGTGGCCTTCGCGGTGAAAACCCTGAACCCGAACTGCAAGGTTTACGGCGTTCAGGCCTCCGGTGCGCCGAGCATGGTGCGCTCGCTGGAAGACCATAAGGTGGAAGCGCTCAAGGGCGTCTCCACTTTCGCGGACGGTATCGCGGTAAAATGCCCCGGCGACCTTACCTATGATCTCTGTTCCAAATATGTGGATCAGGTCGTCACCGTTACGGACGACGAAATCGCAACGGCAATCCTCGCGCTGATCGAGCAGCACAAGCTGATTGCCGAAGGCGCGGGCGCGGTCGCCGTGGCGGCGGCCATGTTCAACAAGGTTGACATCAAAGGGAAAAAAGTGGTATGTTTACTTTCGGGCGGCAATATCGATGTGACCATCCTGTCCCGCGTGATTGACCGCGGTTTGCTGAAAGCCGGAAGGTCCGGCCAGCTTACGATTGAAATGCTCGACAAGCCCGGCCAGCTCAAGGAGGTTTCCGCCCTCATCGCAGACCTTGGCGCCAACGTGGTAAGCGTTCACCATGACCGCGCGGGCGAAAATACCGGAATCAATGCCTGTTACCTGCGCATCCGCATGGAAACGAGGAACCACGAGCATGTGGAGCAGATACGCCAGGCGATTATCAAGGCAGGGTATCATATTGTCAGCCAATAAAACGATTGAAAAGAAGGTAAATATTTATGCTTAAAGTGATTTCTACGAAAGACGCTCCGGCCGCGATCGGCCCGTATTCCCAGGCGATTGTAAGCAACGGCATGGTCTACGCCAGCGGCCAGATTCCGATCATCCCGGCGACGGGGGAAATCGCGCAGGGCGATATCACCGTTCAGGCGGAACAGGCGATGAAAAACGTGGGCGCCATTCTGTCCGCCGCGGGTACAAAATTTGAAAACGTGGTAAAGACCACCTGCTTTTTAGCAGACATGGCGGATTTTGCCGCATTCAACGCGACCTACGAAAAGTACTTTACCGGCAAGCCGGCGCGTTCCTGCGTCGCGGTAAAGCAGCTCCCCAAGAGCGTGCTGTGCGAGGTCGAGGTCATCGCGGCGCTGTAATCAGCCAAGATTTGATAAGCGAGAAATCCCTGTGGAATTGTTCCACAGGGATTTTTACACATATAGATATAGAAAAAGCCGCCCACTGTGAAGTGAACGGCTGCATAAATCATAAATAAGGAAAGTGCTATTAAAAATAGCAACTTTCCTCCTTGTAGCTGGATTCACGCATATAAATGCCACCCTATCTACAATATTATTATATAAACAAAATGAATATTTTATGCAATAAATAAGGGAAGATGTATAAAACATCTTCCCACTCGTGGCTGGACTTATATCTTACGAACGCCCTATCCACAAAAGCTAATCCAAACGTCAACTGGATTTACATCTTTCGATTACCCTTTTGACATCATTATATTACCATTAAATTATATTATTGTCAATACTCATTTAATTACAATTTTGCAAAATGTGTTATTGTTTGTAAAATCAATTTCATACGGTTCTTTTAAATGATTTTTGATTGTTTGAACAATATCCTTTTTATGTAGTTTATCAATCTCAATACAAGAAAATGAAACCGTAGATAAGGAATCATCATATTCGAAGAAATCAGTACTTCTAAAGGGCACTGCAGAGAAAAATGTCTGACATTGTTTATCAAACCAAGCGTATTGTCTATAATATTCTCTATATTCCTTTTGTGCTTGATCTGTAGATGCTTTAATATACCCAACTAATTTAGTTAATACACGATTTAATTCGTGTGGAGTAATGACCATCATGTCTTGACTTTGTTTCGATAAAAATTTAACTCCTATATGTCTTTTATGCCTTACTTGGACTTTATCTATTAATGCAATTGAATTAGTGCTTAAAATTCTACAGCAAAAATTTTTTTTGTCATTTTTCCAATTTTCTCTATTAAAAGATGTTAAAGGAATAATAAAATACATATCTTTTTCTTTACGATTTTGAATGATAATTGATGGATGACTACCACAAAATTCGGATTTGGATTTTCCATCTAAATCAATATCATAAATGCCGCCATTGACAAACCACTGCATTTTATTCACACTCCAGTATATAATAATTCCTTATTAGCTATTATATACTAAAATATGATAATTGCAATAATTAATTAACCCCGTCTTATGTTTTTTGCTTTATCCTGTATGGCTACCTTCAGCCTCTGCAAAGACTCGTTGCTGGCAATGGATTTCATGGTCGGGAAAGCGTTGATCATACGGCGCTGGAAAAATTTGATGCCGGACTCAATCGTTTCCTTCTTTTCAAACCTTACTTTTAAATAAGACCTTGTATCCTCATCCAGCAGGCCGCCGATTTTGGCCTGCAGGCTTTCAATGGTTTCCGCTGTGGCAAGGGAAGCCCGCTCCTTGATTTCATCCATAATCTGCTGCAGCTCGGCAAGTCTGCCGTTGAGGGTGATGCTTGCGGCTGCGGATATCACAAAATCCGTGATGAAATAGACCATCAGTAAAATATCGATAAACGGAAGGAATTTTCCGGGAACCATACCAACCAGCCGCATAACGACCGGATGGATGTAAAGGACTCCCACCAGGCACATCAGGCCGAAAAGCAGGGTGTTCTGCAGGCATACCCTGCCGCGGATATTGAACCGGTGGCCGGAGTAATCCCAGTAGGTTGTATGAAAGGTTTTTTCCAGAAGAAACCCGGTAAAGTATTCAAGCAAACTTGTAATCACCGCTCCGGCTGTGTAAAGCAGCACAGGCGTGTCTTTCAGCGGGGAAAGCATCGGTATCGCAATCACCGCGCCGACCCCGTAAATCGGGCAGAACGGGCCGGTCAAAAAACCGCGGTTGATGAATTTTCCCGCGGGAACGGAGCAGAAAATGCTTTCCGTAATCCAGCCGAGAAAGCTGTATATCGTAAATACCAGAAACAGAACCCCAAAATTATTCATTCCCGTACCTCGGTAATCCAAATTGATTTTACGGTTCTTTCCCGTATAAAAACAGCGGGTCTCCGCACAAGCCGTTATAGAAGATATCATATAGTGTAACGAGTATACGCTGTTTTGTCAAATGGCAGCGCAGAATAATTTTCGGATTAAATTCAGGAGAAAGTAAAGCAGTGTCGCGCTCACAGCCGGCGTCAGGATCCAGCCGGTGATATCCACCTCCAGTTTGGTGACCTTGAGCAGGCGATTGATGCTGAGTGCGGCATTGTAAATTTCGCTCAGGAACAGGATGGCGATATATGCTTTTAAGCCGAACATCGGAATAAACACCGCGATCAGGATTACGCGCATGACCGAATCGCTGAAATTGTATTTCAGGGAGTAAAGCTGCTGATCAAGCCCTTTCAGCATCCCGTCCACCACGCTGTCAAGATACATCAGCGGAATGATCGGCGCCATGACGCGCAGGATATTGCCCACGTCGGAGTTCTTATAGAACGCTCTCCCCAGATCGTCGGCAAATACGATCAGTACCGATGTGATTAAAAAGGAGAACAGCAGGGTAAAGCGGAACGCGCGTTCCGCCGCCCGCTGAATATCCCCGTGCCTGCCGCTGGCGTTGGCCTCTGCCATTTCCGGAATCAGCAGCGTGGAAAGCGCGCCCAGAAACGCGAAGGGAAAATACAGAATCGGCATCACCATGCCCTGCATTTCCCCGTATTGTGCAAGCGAACCCTGTTCGCCCGCCCCGTTCTTTTTCAGACCGCGCGGAATCAGGATGTTTTCTGTGCTGCTTAAAAGGCTGCGGAAAAACGAGCCGCCGAGGACGGGTGCGGCAATGTGCAGAATGCTTTTGAAGACGCCCCGGCCGCTGTTCCGCGGCAGCCCGAGCTTGCGGGTAAAGGCAATGTACAAGAGAGCGATAAAGCCGCAGGAAGCGGCTTCCCCCACGGTCGAGCCGAGCATCAGCGCCTCCAGCGGACGGGCGGTTCCGAGCAGTGCCAGCGAGGCCGCGATGGTGACCAGCTGCTCCAGAAATTCACCGCAAACCGGCACCAGCGTGTTGCGTATGGCGAGAAAGTATCCCTTCAGGCAGGCACATACGGCAATGAACGGAAGCCCGGGAGCCAGAAAGCGGAGCGGCGCGGCGGCTTCGCTGCTCCCGATCCACTGGACTGCGATAAAATCGGAAAAAAAGAGCAGGATCGCTGCGGCGGCAAAGCTGAGCGAAAGCGCAAAAACAACGCAGCGCCTTACCGCGCCGCGCGTGCCGCGCCCCTCCGCCACAAGCCGCGTGACGGCCAGACCCGCGCCGGAGGTGCACACGGTAATGCCCAGAAAAAACACCGAAAAAATAAGCTGGTAGATGCCCATCCCGGCGGCGCCGATGCGTGCGAATATCAAGGTGCGGAACCAGATGTTGCTCAGCCGCAGCAGAACGGAACCGGCGGTTAAAATGACCGCGTTGAGAATGAATTTATTTTTTTTCATTTGATTAACACCTTTATCTGTCGTTAATCAAAATGTATTCACAAGGGGCGTAAAATAAATCTATATTTTTTCGGCCTTATCGCGTATAATAATAGATTAGAAAATGAAATTACGGAGGAAACATATGGACTGGACGGAAATCACCGTTGAAGTAAACGCGGAAGACATTGACCGGGCGGGCGACATCGCGCAGATGGTCGTGCCGTACGGCATTTATATTGAGGATTACTCCCACCTGAACGAAGAGGTGGAGGAAATCGCCCATATTGATCTGATCGACGAGGAACTGCTGAAAAAAGACCGCACAAAGGCAAAGGTGCATGTCTATATCAGCCCGGAGGAAAGCCCCGCGGAGGCGATCGCGTTTTTGAGCGAACGCTACAACGCCGTCGGCGTCCGGCATACGATTCGTACCGATCCCTGCGTGAAGGAGGACTGGATCAACAACTGGAAAAAGTACTTCAAGCCGATTCCGGTCGGGCAGAAGCTGCTCATCCGCCCCACGTGGGAGGAGGAATACGAAGCCGGGAACCGCAAAGTGCTCCATCTGGAGCCGGGCCTTGCTTTCGGCACGGGTACGCACGAAACCACGCGCCTCTGCATGGAGCTTCTGGAGGAGTATGTGCAGCCGGGCTTTGACGTGCTGGACGTGGGCTGCGGCAGCGGCATCCTGTCCGTTGCGGCGCTGCTTCTGGGCGCAGAAAAGGCGGTGGGCGTGGATATCGACGCGCTCGCGGTGAAAACCGCGGTGCAGAACGCGGAAATCAACCATGTGGAAGACCGCTTTACCGGCATCTGCGGCGACCTGACCGACAAGGTCAGCGGAAAATACCAGATCGTCGTGGCCAATATCGTCGCCGACGTGATCATTGAGCTGACAAAGAATATCGAGCAGTTTATGTACCCGGATACGGTTTACCTGATGAGCGGCATCATTGATACCCGTGAAAAGGACGTGCTTGCCGCGCTGGAAAGCCGGTTTGAGATTCTTTCTCGCAAAACGGAAAAAGGCTGGGTCGCTCTGGCGGCAAAACAAAAATAAAGAGGTAAGGATTATGGCACTGGAAAACGGAACGGATACCTGTACCTGCCCAAAGAGTAACTGCGAGCGCCACGGGAAATGTGCGGAGTGCCTCGAGCATCATCAGAACCATAAAAGGCACCCTCCCTACTGTAAACGGGAAAGAAAACCGCGTTCGGAAAGAAGAAAAAGGTTGGGCCGCCATGAATAAGCTTTATGAAAAACTCGTAAATTTAAACCTGAAAAGAAGTGGATGGCTGTTTTTCGCCACCGTCGTTTTACTGTTGATTATCGGTGCAAACAGCTTAGCAAGCTTTCTCGGCGGATATATTTATTATCTGTTTTATCAGGGTATTTATGGAATTATTTTAAGCATACTGCTGCCGGTTTTCTTTGTGTTTTTTATTGAAAGGGAAGGGCTTAAGGAACTGGGCATCCGTAAAATTACGATAAGGCCCGTTCTTGTGGCAGCTTTGTTTATCGCTTTTTCCATCGGCGGCCAGCTGTATAAAAAGGGCGCTGTTATTACGTCTGCCGATTACCTGATCATGATTTCAATCCCGCTGGTAATGACCACGTTCTTTGAAGAATTCCTGTTCCGGGGCTTTTTCCAGATGCGGTTTGAAAAGCTCTTCGGAGCGGTACCTGCCGTCCTGCTCTCCGGGCTGATGTTTTCGCTGTATCACCTTGGCTACCCGAAGTTCCGGTCGTGGGATTCACTTTTGACGCTGTTTTTGGTTGGCGTTATGTTTGCACTGTCCTTTAAGCTTTCAGGGAATTCTCTGTTTACGGCCTATTTTGTGAATCTTCCGAATGCCATCCTTACCTATTTGTATAACCCGCAGAATTTTCCGGATTTTAACCTGTGCACCGCTGTGGTTTCAGCGGCCGTTATCCTTCTTTTAATCCTCTTCTTTGTGCTGGCACCCGGCAGATTGAAACAGGCGGAGCAGCGTATTTCAAAGGCGGTTTAGGAGGGAAACGGAGATGAATATTTCGGTAAGGCCGGCGCAGCCGGAGGACGCTCCGGAAATCAGCCGCATTTACGCCGAAAGCTGGCGGTGCGCCTACCGCGGAATGGTTCCGCAGGAGTATCTGGATGAACTGAAAGACAAAAATGATCATTGGGCGGAGAGATTCCGCCGTGATCTGGGGCAGGGCAACCTGCACGCCGAGATGCTTTTTAAGGGCGAAACTCCGGCGGGCTGCGTTGCCTACGGAAAGTCCAGAGACGACAGGCTGCCGGACTGGGGCGAGATCGTGTCGATTTACCTGCACCCGGATTATTTTCGGCACGGATACGGAACCGCGCTTCTTCAAGCGGCGGTTGAAAAACTGAAAGCGCAGGGCTACCCCGGGTGCTTTCTGTGGGTGCTGGATAAAAATCTTAACGCTCAAAGGTTCTATGAGAAGAACGGATTCGAAGGTACGCGGGATATCTGCCACAGTGAAATTCTGGGCGAGCAGCTTACGGAGGTCCGCTACCGGCTGCTTTTCAAAGAGCGGCAATAAGATTTGGCTTCTAAAAAAATAAAGAGCTTGTTCCGGATTGGAGTCCGGAGCAGGCTCTTTTTGTGTATTGAATGGAATTATGCGCAGACTAATTGGCATCAGGCTACCAAAGCATAATATTTTAAGAATAATAGAATATTAGAAGTATAAGTCCAAATTTGTCATTCTTGCACAAAAAGTGGAGCTTGAAATTTAACTTGAAATAAATTTTAAGTATTGAAATTTATTTCATTCGGTAGTATACTACAAATCGTAAAGTGATTATGGAATAAGTTTAAAAATAATTCGAAATGTTGTCATTTTTTAAACGAAATAACAATACAACAAGTCCCACTCTTAATATTATACAAACAATTCAACAAAAAATGTTGCGAAGGAGCAATTTATATGGACGTTATTAAAATGAGAAATGTAGTGGAGATCTTAAAATCTTACTATGAACTGGGGATGTCTCAGGAAGAAATTGCGCAACAGCAGCATCTTTCCAAATCCAAAGTGAACCGGATCATCAAAAAGGCAATATCGGACGGCTATATCAAAATAACGGTAAATTATCCGATTGCTCCGGTCAAAGAATTGGAAAGCGAATTTATACGCGAATTTGGACTGAAGAAAGCGTTTTTTGCACCGGTAATCGTTGACGATCCGGAGCTGATTAAAAAAGATGTGTGCAGGGCGCTGGCGAACGATCTGCCGAACTTTGTCAGAAACGACGACGTAATCGGGGTGTCCTGGGGTAATACCATTAAAATGCTGGCTTCCTATCTTCCTAAAATCGAGGGGAAGGGGATTAAGGTGGTTCAGCTCAACGGCGGTATTGCAAGAAATACCAAACCGACCAATGGCCTACAGATCATTGAAGAGTTCGCAAACGCGTTTCAGGGGCTGGGGTATGTTCTTCCAATGCCCGCGATTGTGGACAACAGCCTGATCGTGGACGTGTTGAAAAATGATTCACAGATCCATCATGTATTTGAACTGATGGAAAAAAGCAGGATAGCAATTTTCGGTATCGGCTATATTTCGCGGGATTCCGTCCTTTACAACGCAAAATATTTTAAGGATGAGGAATATGACGAACTGCAGAAAAAAGGAGCGGTCGGCGATATCTGTTCCAGATATTACGACATCGACGGAAAAATTGTAGATAAAGTCCTGGATTCCCGTACGGTCGGGATATCCTGGGAGACGTTGAAGCAGAAGGAATATTCCATTGGAATTGTTTCCGGGGATGAAAAGGTAAAATCTTTGCTGGGCGCGCTGAACGGCGGCTATATCAATACGCTGTACAGCGATGAAAACACGGCTAGGAAAGTATTGAATCTTTATTATGAGCAGCTGGAAAAAAATAAACAGGAATAAAGATGGCAGTCAAAATTTTTGATTCTGTATCAAAAAATAAAAGATATTAAAATTTTCATGGAGGTTTAATTATGAAGGCTGTAAGATTGTACAAACCAGGGGATTTAAGGGTGGAACAGGTTGGAATTCCGGCGGTGAAAGACGATGAGGTGCTGGTTAAGGTAGCGGCGGTCGGCGTCTGCGGCTCCGATATTCCGAGAGTAAACCGTTACGGCGCACATGTCGCTCCAATCACAATCGGCCATGAATTCGGCGGCGAGGTTGTGGAAGTCGGTTATCAGGTAAAGAATTTCAAGGTGGAAGACCATGTAACGGTTGCCCCCCTGATTCCCTGCTTCAAATGTGAATGGTGCAAGATGGGCGAGTATTCTCTCTGCGATGACTACGGTTACTACGGCTCCAGAAGCGACGGCGCCATGGCGCAGTACATAGCGGTAAAGGAGAACAACCTGATTAAGGTTTCAAGCTCGGTTAGTTTTGAAGATATCGCCACCGTGGATCCCTGTGCAAACGCGGTACACGGACTGATTCGCGGCGAGTTCAAAAAAGGCGAAACGCTCTGCGTGTTCGGCGCAGGTCCGATTGGACTTTATGTCATCCAGTATGCAAGAATTTTGGGCGCTAAGAAAATCATTGCGGTGGATGTTTTAAACGAGAAACTCGACGTGGCACAGAAAGTCGGGGCGGATGTCGTGATCAACAGTTCCAATACGGATCCGGTGGAAGCAACGAAAGAGGCGACCGGAGGTGCCGGAGCGGATATGATTATTGACCTGACCGGCGTACCGGCAGTGCAGAATACCTGCATCCTCTGCGCAAAGAAGCTCGGCAGAATCGTTTATCTGGGCATTTCGCACAGGGCGCTCGAATACAGTGCGGACGCGGTTGATTCCATTCTCAGAAAGCAGCTCAGCGTCAAAGGCTCCTGGAATTCCTTCTCCCAGCCGTTCCCGGGCAAAGAGTGGACGGAATCCGTACGGCTGTTTGAAGAGGGCAAGCTGAGCTCGAAATATATCATCAGCCACAAGCTTCCGCTGGAAGACGCACCGATGATCTTCAACAAAATTGCAACGGAGAAATTCTTCTTCAACAAGATCATGTTCTATCCTTGGGGCGATGGAGTGACGAATTTATTATGATAAAGGGTACCGAACCATATTTTATTGGCACGGATTTTGGAACAGGCGGCGTCAGAACCGCAGTGATCGATTCAATGGGTGTGGTTTTGGCACAGGGAGAACAGAATTATATTACCTCTTATCCGTGCAACGGCTGGGCGGAACAGAATCCGCTCAGCTGGTGGGATGCTTTTTTAAAGGCGCTTTCCCAATGCCTGCAGGGAATGGAACCGGGCGAGAAAGCCAAAATTAAAGCAATGAGCGCCTGCGCGACCTCTTCCACGCTTGTCCCTGTTGACAAAGCCGGAATCCCGCTCAGCATGGCCATGCTTTGGATGGATGCGCGGTCCGCGGATGAGGCAATCGCGATCAACAATACGCATCATGAAATATTGCAGTATTGCGGCGGTGAGGTTTCTTCGGAATGGATCATTCCGAAAATCATGTGGATCAAAAAGAACGATAAAAAGCTGTATGCCAAAACGTATAAAATGATTGAACAGCTCGACTGGATCAATCTCATGCTTTCCGGTAAATGGGTGACCTCCAAATGCAATGCCACCTGCAAATGGAACTATCTGGATATCAAGGGCGGATGGCAGGACGGCTATTATAAAGCAATCGGATTTGAAGATTATCAGGATAAGCTGGTTCTTGATGTAAAAAGCGTCGGAGAACAGATTGGAACCATTTTACCGGATCTTGCGGAAAAGTTCGGGCTTTCTCCGGATGTGACGTTGGTGCAGGGCGGTATTGACGCCCACATCGCCGTATTGGGGCTTGGCGTTGCAACCGGGAATAAAATCGGGACCATTATGGGGACCAGTTTTGTACATCTGGCCTTTGCAAAGGAAGCAAGTTTTCAGAAGGGCATTTGGGGGCCCTATCACAACGCTGTGCTTCCCGGCTACTGGCTCCTGGAAGGCGGGCAGATTTCAGCCGGCGGAATTGTAAAGTGGTTTAACAAGGTATTCAACGTACAGGCTGAAAATCCGTTTGACCTGATGTCTCAGGAAGCAGAAAAGGTCGCAATCGGCGCGGAGGGAATTGTTGCCCTTGATTTCTTTCAGGGAAACAGAACTCCGTATAAGAATCTGAAGGCCAAAGGCGCTTTTTACGGATTGAGTTTAAAGCATTCCAGGGCCGAAATATTCAGGGCGATTCTTGAATCCGTCGCGTTCGGCACCAAAAATATCATTGATAATTTTAACAGCCAGGGCTGCGGCATTGATTCGATGGTGGTGTGCGGCGGAATTACCAAAGACGAGGTCTGGCTCAAAATTATAGCGGACGCGGTTGGAATCCCCATTATCATTACGGAAAACTCACAGGCCGGCGCGCTGGGATGCTGTATCGCATCCGCGGTCGGGATGAAGGTTTTCCCGGGTTTCGAAGAGGCGTCCGCGCAGATGGTGAGACAGAAAAGGACCATCGAGCCGGATATGGACAACAACCGACTGTATAAGGAAGTTTTTGCAAAATATCTTGATCTTTATCAGTCGCTGGAGCATCTTATGGTTTAATTTGGATGGACTATGGACGGGAGGAAGTGATCCAATGGAGGACAATTACATTTTAAAAATGTCCAACATTTGCAAAGAGTTCCCAGGAGTCAAGGCACTGGACGATGTCAATTTTAATGTAAAGCGCGGCGAGGTGCACTGCCTGATTGGCGCAAACGGCGCGGGCAAGTCCACATTGATGAAGGTTTTGTCCGGGGCGTACACCCAGAACTCGGGCAGCATCGAATTTGATGGCGAGCAGCTCAAAACAAGCAATACAATCGACAGAAGAAAAGCGGGAATTTCCGTTATTTATCAGGAACTTTCGCTTTTACCGGAACTTTCGGTCGCTGAAAACATTTTCGTAAATAACTTCCCGAAGAAAAACGGATGCGTCGATTGGGGAGCGGTTTACAAAACATCGCAGAATCTTGTAAAAGAACTCAACCTGGACATCAATGTAAAGGAAAAGGTCAGCGCGTTAAGCATCGGGCAGCGTCAGCTGGTCGAGCTGATGAAGGCCTTGCAGTGCAATGCAAAGCTGATTGTTATGGATGAACCTTCGGCAACCCTGTCGAAGGATGAATTTGAAATCCTGATTAAAGTAATTAAGAACCTGAAACAAAAGGGTATTACCATTATTTATATCTCCCACAGGCTGGAGGAACTGTTCATTGTAGGGGACTCCATTACCATCATGCGGGACGGCAGGGTAACGGGAACACTCCTGGTAAGCGAGATCAATACGGATCAGCTTGTTGAAAGAATGATCGGATACAGCCTGAAGAAGGAAGAAGGCGCTTCCAGGCAGGACCGGCAGATTTCCGATGAGGTCGTTCTGAAGGTTGACGGCGTTTCCAACAGTAAAATCCAGGATATGAGCTTTGATCTTCACAAGGGCGAGGTTTTGGGACTGTACGGTTTGGTCGGTTCCGGCAGAACCGAGACGCTGATGGCAATCTACGGTGTGGACGGTATTGAAAAGGGCAGCATTACTTACAAGGGCAAAAACGTACGGTTTAAATCACCGGTGGAATCCATTGCCAACGGCATCGGCCTGCTGCCGGAAAACAGAAAAACGCAGGGCGTGGTTTTAGGCTTGCCGGTCTGGGAAAACATGGTGATGGTTTCCCTGGACAAGTATCTGAAAAAGGGCATCATCCACTACAGGGA
>JAEWUH010000253.1 GCA_023397245.1 Bacillota bacterium
GATCAGCCCGCCGGAAAGCTCCAGCTCTTTGAAATAGCGGAACGCCCTGCTGATTGCGCAGCTTTCACCTTCCGCGCTGTTCCCCTTGCCGCATCCCCCGTTCGCCTCGCACCACTTTTTCGCGACCGTCCTGCAGTCCTCGATATTATCTTCTGTAATATCTTCATAGCTCCAGTCGTAGGAACGCTGAAACTGGGCAAGATGGTTGCGCTTCCCGTGGAATCTGCGGCCGGGCAGGCTGATCAGATCGGAAGCGGTATAAATATAGTCCGAACCGTTCCGGTCCAGCGTAAACTCGAACCTGCCGGGGAACAGCTCCTGCAGCTCCGCGACCCCGTCCTGCGTTAACCCCCACATTGCAAAAGGAATACCCCTTTCGCGGGAATCGGCAATGAGCGCTTCGATTGCATCATAGGGGTTCTTGCCTCCGATGGGCAGGTTGTAATTATGGAAATGTCCGCCGGAGCAGAGAAGAAGATAATCCTCAAAGCGGCATATTTTCGAAAAATACGTGTCGTTCCACAGAAAAAGGGTGCCGAAAGCGGATTCGCTTCCCATATTCCCGCTCTTTGATAAAAACGGCTGCACCCATTTTCGGTCCTCTATGGTTGGAAATTCAAATTGAAACATAAAAAGGCATTTCCTCCGCTATTATATTCATAACCTCAGTATGGATATCTTCCACTGTGTGCGGGTTTTCCCCGTCGTCACAGGAGAGCACCTTCCAGTTCAGCAGCTTCGCGGCAAAAAATGCGCTTTCGCGGCACGCGGAAAGGTAGGGGGCGTTGCTCTCGTGGATATCCCTTTTGCTTTTGTCGCCGTGGTAACGGCTGCCCAGAAGCTTCTGGGAAACCTCGGGAGACATGTCCAGATAAATTGTAAGATCGGGCTTCGGGATGCCGAGCTTGACATACTCAAAATCCTGCAGCCAGTTAAGAAAGCTCTCCCACTCCGATTTTGGGACCTTGGAAAGCTGGAACACCATATTGGATGTGGTGTAGCGGTCGGCAACGATCAGCTTCCCGCTTTCGTAGTCTTCACGCCAGAATTTCCGGTAGCTCGCGTAGCGGTCCACCGAATAAAACGAAGACGCGGCATAGGCATTCACCGCGTTCGGGTCTTTGCCGAACTCCCCGTCAAGATACATTTTTGCCAGCGCGGAGGACGGCTGCGCATAGTCCGGAAAAGACACGCGTCGCAGCGCAACTCCGCGCCCGGAAAGATCGCTGCAGAGCAGCCCGGTCTGCGTCGCCTTGCCGCTGCCGTCCAATCCTTCCATGGAAATCAGTCTGCCGTTCATTTTATTTTTCCCCTGTTTCAGTAAAAAACTCATATGCCTTCCCGTAGGATTTTAATTTCGGGGTACGCATATGCTGTCATATTTTTATATTATAGCAAAGATTTGCGTTCTGTTCAATATAAAAAAGCTCACCTGAAATCGGTGAGCTTTTTCAGCGGTTCTTTATGTGTTTGAAATAATAATCTGCTCGACAATGTCGGCCACATCTTCACAGTAATCCAAAGAATTTTCCATCGTATTGTAAAGGTTCTGCAAACGAATCACATCAATCATTTCCATTTGATTATCGGGATCAAAAAGGCTGCGCATCGCTTCGCTGAAAACCGCGTCGCCTTCTTCTTCCAGATTATTTACGCTGACCGTAAGCTCTTTAATCCGCTTGAAGTTCTTCTTATACTGTTTGAACTCCGTCATCAGGGTACCCAGTTCTTCGCAGCTTTTTACGATCAGGTTTACGAGCTTTACGGTAACCTCGTTGGCCTTGGTGATATGCATCATATAGATCTGGTTTGCGATGTCGTCGATGCTGTCGGTAATCGATTCGATCGCGGCAACCATCGCCATCATATCGGAACGGTCAAGCGGGGTGATGAACGCGTCGGCAATCAGGCTGGAACACTCATGAACATGGCGGTCGCCCTCGTGCTCGATTTCCTTAAGGCGCAGGATTTCGTTCTTGTCGATCATGCCGTCGGAAAAAGAGGACTGAAGCGCTTTTGCCGCTTTATTGGAAATACTGATTCCTTTTTCAAACAATCCAAAATAATCCGGTCCTTTAGAAAAGAAATTACTCATAATGTTCCCTTACCCTTCAATTTAACATAATATAATGTAAATGTTTTCGAATTAGAATACAAGCATAAACAGTTTGGTCATCACATAGCCGAGAAGCAGGCAGGCCGGGAAAGTAAGCACCCATGCAACCACCATTTCCTTTGCAATGCCCCAGTTTACGTCTGAAAAACGTCTGGACGCGCCGGCGCCCATCATTGCGGCGCCCTTTGTATTGGTGGTGGAAAGCGGAATACCGGACGCTACCGTTGTGACGAGCATGCAAACCGAAGCAACGATTTCCGCGGAAAATCCCTGATATTTCTCCAGCTTGACCATATCGATGCCCATCGTCTTAATAATGCGGTAGCCGCCGATGGAGGTACCGATTGCCATTACGAGCGAACACAGGAACATGATCCATATATCGATGTGAACCGTGGCGGGAACCGGCTGCTTATTGGCAAGAAGGATAACCAGAACAAAAACACCCATGAATTTCTGCCCGTCCTGCGCGCCGTGGCTTGTCGCCATCAAAGCGGCAGAAGCAATCTGCCCAATGGAAAAGAACCGGTTTGCCTTTGCGCGTTTCACCCGGCGGAACAGGAAACCGACCAGCTTGGTCACGGCGTAAGCCGCCGCAAAACCGACAACGGTTGAAATCACAATACCCCAGAGTACCTTTTCGAATTCTACAATCTTAAAAGCGGAAAGCCCGTTATAGGCAATACCCGCTCCCATCAGCCCCGCGATCAGGGCATGGCTTTCGCTGGTTGGAATTCCGAATTTCCATGCGGAAACAGACCAGATTACAATGGAAAGCTGTGCGGCGCAAACCGCCACAAGCGGGTTGGAATTATTGCCCAGGTTTACCAAATTTGCAATCGTACTGGCAACCGCGCTGCCGAAGCACATAATACCGACCAGATTGAAAAACGTGGCCATAATTACCGCCACACGGGGGTGAAGGACTCTGGTTGAAACTACGGTTGCAATCGCGTTCGGCGCATCCGTCCACCCATTGACAAAAATAGATGCGCAAACTAATACAAGCGCAACAACGAGCATAGGCGTCATTTAAAAACCTCATTTCGATTCAAGACGATCTGTTTAAACTTCTCCCTGTCAGGTGTAAAATATGGGGATTACTTCCTGTTACCTTCAAACATTTTACACGATTCTAACACAAGTTTACGTGGATTTAACATAACTGTGAATTAAGTATAACAGAAATGTTACGAAATATAAATAGCATTCGGTTAATAATAAGACGAAATACTATCCTCTATGGAAAAAGGTTTTGTACTTTTTGCTGGGAAATGTCGAAAATAAATATATTATACTTATTGTTTTAATATAATATTTATAGTTAATATTTCATATTGATTAATGAGTCGGTTTTATCTCCCGGCGGCACTAAAATCAGGCGTTTTAAGGCACTGAGGAAAAAAGAACATCAATCTTAAAAAGAATACTGTAACACAATTAAAGCACCACCATAAAATGGTATAGAGAAACAGGGTTTCAGTAAACGTGTTAGGAGGAATATTTATGGATGGAAATTGCACAGAAGCAGCAAACGTGCAAAATTCAGGATGCTTTAAAGAAGCGGTATGCATCGACTCTCTTCGCGTGTATGATTCATGCAGCGAAATGCAGTGGCGCGGTTATAAACACAGACGCCGGGAATCACAGCAAGCCGGTAAACATACACCATTTTGAAATTCTTTACACAGGCTTTACGAAAACAACACCGGTTTTTCACAATAAACAGATATACTTTAATCAATCTTTATTTTCGGCATAATCTGCGCCGTTTGGCGCATATAATGATTTCCGGATATAAAATACAGTTTCCATATGAATGCTGTTGAAGTCTGCCGGGTGGCTGGAATACCAGCCCGGCAGACGGGACAGACTAAAAATTATCCCATGCCGCACGGCATGGGTTTATATATTTTACAGGGGATTTTTTCGCATACGGTTTTCTTTCATAAACAGGGAACACTACACCCGGAGGCGTAATTATGGAAGAAAACTTTTATACACAGAACCCGGATTTGAGGGATTATTTCAATTCTCTGCCGGTGGATATACAAAATCAAATACTGGATTCAAACGGGGAAATCTCGACGCTTGGCGAGCTGATGCAGATTTCAGAGCATCTAAAGGCTTCAAATTAATATTACGATGAATGATTTTAATTTTCCGGCAAACACTAATGCAAAATCAGAAAAGGAGATGCTTGATTATGCACGCCCATATTGACCGTGATGGCTGCATTGCCTGCGGGCAGTGCGTTGAAATCTGCCCGGAAGTATTTCATTTTGCGGATGACGGCCTGGCCGACGTCCATCAGGACCCGGTTCCGGAGGGAGCGAAGGAAGGTGCGATCACCGCTCAGGAAAGCTGTCCGGTATCCGTGATTAAAGTAGAAGAATAAATCAGGACGCAAAGCCGCCGCGGGGAGAATCTGAAATCCTCTCGGCGGCTTTTTTTGTCCATTATAAGCCGGCGGATGTTCCGGCATCTCTTTCGCAGCAGGCCGGGTCTTCAGACTTGCCGCGCGGCTCTTCACTCCATGATATCTCCGGTTTTCTATTGCCGCCGCGCCGCAGCAACGCCGACCGGAAAGCGGATTCCACGCTTTCCCGGTTACGCGCGGCTTCCTCCTGCGTTCCGGACGCGAAATGCACGCTGACCTCCGGTCTGCCGATTTCGCGCATTGCAACCACCTCCCTGTAACAATATGCGGCGCGCCGGATGTCCTATTCACTTACAAAAGTATGCTTCGCCGGTTTTAGGTACGGAAGCGCCGGAATATACTGTTAAGGAAATCAGGAGATTGGCCGGTGATCTGAGTGAAAACTGCAATGTATCTCCGCAAAAGCCGCGCGGAGGAAATTACGGATACCGTGGATGAGACGCTGAAGCGGCACAGGGAAACGCTGACGGAGTTTGCTGAAAATAACGGGATTGCTATAACCGGAATCTACGAGGAGGTAGTTTCGGGCGAATCCCTTTTCGCCCGTCCGCAGATGCTTAAGCTGCTTGCCGACGTGGAAAACCGCCGGTATGACGCCGTGCTCTGTATGGATATCGACCGTCTGGGACGCGGCGCGATGAGCGACCAGGGCGTGATACTGGAAACGCTCAAAAGCACGCAGACCAAAATCATTACCCCTCGAAAGGTCTATGATCTCAACAACGAAATGGATGAAACCTATTCGGAATTTGAATCCTTTCTGGCACGTCAGGAGCTGAAAACCATCAAACGCCGCATGCAGCGCGGGATCCGCAAAACGGTCGAGGAGGGCGGATACATAGCCAACGCCCCATACGGCTACGTAAAAGCCGTGGCGAACAAGCGGCCGACGCTTGCCGTCAACGAGGAGGAAGCCCGCTTTGTACGCATTATATTCGACCTGTATGTCAACCGGAGCATGAGCTGCCGGCAGATCGCGGACGCGGTCAGCGCCATGGGTGCAAAGCCGCACCGGGCCGAAAAGTTCGGGCGTACGTCGATCATGAAGATTCTGCGGAGCGAAACCTATACCGGGCAGATTGTATGGAACCGGCAGACGCATATCCGCAAGGGTGTGAGGGGAAACCCAAAGCATATCACCGTGCGCAACCCGAAAGAAAAATGGATTATTGCCGAGGGGCTGCACCCTCCGATCATCGACCGGGCTGTATTTGACCGTGCGCAGGAAATTTTTGCCGGCCGACCGCACCCTCCCGCAAAAGGCGGCCTGGCGGAAAACCCTCTTGCCGGTCTGGTCTACTGCGCGCGCTGCGGCGAACGGATGCAGCGTCAGGCAACACGCAACGGCGGCGCCAGCCTCGTATGTCTGAACCGAGGCTGCATGGCGTCCTCCTCCCTTTCGCTGGTGGAGAATGCCGTAGCAGAAGCGATACGGCCGATACTGGAACAGATACATATCACGCAGAAACAAATCACGGAACCGGATTCGGGCAGCGCTGCCGCTGAAGCGGTGCAAACGCAGCACAGAAAAACCAAGCTGCAGATCGACCGGCTGCGCGATCTACTGGAGCAGGGCGTTTACGATACGGAAACCTTTTTAAGCCGGCAATCTCTTCTGGAGGAGCGGTTGGAAAAGCTGAAAGTATTGCAGGACACCGTTCTCAATGATTATAATATTAACTATAATAATTATAGTAAATCAGTCTTGAACGCATACACTTTATATCAGTCACTCGACGTTACGGAGAAAAACGGGGTGCTGAAATCCATCATTGAAAGAATCGTTTACAGCAAAGAAAAAGGGGCAAAGCCCGCCGGGTTCCGTCTGGAAATTTATTTGAAACCGCTGAGATGAACCGGAGCCGTTTCTATCCCGGTCACTGTTCCGATAAAGATTGTCTTGAAGATTTGAGAGTCTATTTTTCACCGGATAAACGCGAATTAATCGCACACGCAACCAATGTCAGGCTGAGAAACGCCGAAGTTCTTACGGTATTTCTTGACCTGGAGCCGGTCCCCTTCAACAAAGGGTTTTATTCGGTTGACATGACTTTCTTCTTCGATGTGTACCTGGATGTATTCGGGCCTCTGGCCACAAGCCCGACGATCGTAAACGGCGTATCCATATTTAACAAGAGGGTAGTTTTATACGGCAGCGAAGGCAACGTAAAAATGTTCACTTCCGATTTTGACCCTGCCGATCTCGACAACAACGAGGTTCTGCCT
>JAEWUH010000275.1 GCA_023397245.1 Bacillota bacterium
TCGTTAGCCAACGCTCGGATTCTTTCTACGATTCCCATGGTAAATTCAATCTCCTTCCAAAAACTTACATGAACAAATTCAGGTAATTTGATTGACTGGTAGAATAATATCATGTAATATATGCGTATCACTCGCAAATACTCAGTTAAACACATTCAAATACGACCATACAGCGTCATACCAAGGAATATACCTGAAAATATTCAATTTGCGATGTGAGTATAGGATAGATTATTATCTACGAAAAGTCAATAGTTTATCCGTAAAATGAAAGGAGAAATATTTTAATCCCCAAAAACAATAAAAGAAAGGAGTCCGACTATGTCACCAAGGATGAGATTACTAAAAGATGCCTATAAGGAGTTAAAAGCACTTGACCCGAATACTGCCGTTTCAGCCTATTTTATTCGACAATTGGTTCTATCTGGAAAGATACCCTGTACTATGGCAGGAAGAAAACGGCTGGTGAATCTGGACGCGCTGATCGCCTATCTGGCCAACCCCAAAGCAGAAGAGGATGAAAATGATTGATGCTGAAACAATATAAAAAGAAAAGCCGCCCCAGTACTGCGAATACTGAAGCGGCCTAAGAAAAAGATAACACCTGCATTATAGCAGGTCATGGGAGAAATTTCAAATGTCAAATGAAGAATTGATTATATATCAAGCGAAAAAAATTGTTGAGCTTCAAACAAATATGGATTACTGGATGCATCGCTTTTTTGAACTGCAGGAAAAGTATAAGCCGGAGGTGTCTGCAGATGAAAAATGATCATGGTTTATCTTGGGCGCAGGCTCAGTACGACCGGCAGGAAGGGCCGTATCCTTTCTGCGATGAGTGGGGATATACAGATGGAGAGAATGAAGAGAATGAAAGTTCTGAAAAACGGCGTCTCCTATTATACAAAAGGAAAAGCCATCATCAGCGTTAATTTTCCGGAAGACCTAACCGTATGCCAATGGTGTCCGTACTGCCGGAATGAAGACAGTCTGAAACGCTGGCGCTGCCTTTTGACCGGAGAATATCTCGTTTACCCGTTTGTTAGTGTGGGAAACGACTGTCCTGTTGTTCTGGAGGTGGCGAAAGATCAGTAGAGTAATTTGTGTAGCCGGGGAATCCGGCAGCGGCAAAACGACTTCCATGCGGAATTTAGACCCAAAGAGCACCTTCTATTTTGACTGCGATAAAAAAGGTCTGTCGTGGAAAGGCTGGAAAAACCAGTACAATTCCGCAAATAAGAACTATAAAGCAGTCAGTGACGTGAAAAGCATAGAAGTCATTCTAAAAGGAATCAGTGAGAAAAGCCTACAGATTAAGACAGTAGTGATCGACACCTTGAACGGAATCATGATTGACGACGAGTTTGCCCGTGCCAGAGAAAAAGGTTACGACAAATGGCAGGACTTGGCTGCATCGGTCTGGAACCTTGTCAGCAGTGCTCACTGCCTGCGCGATGACTTGACTATTGTTTTTACGGCGCACACCCAGACGGAACGGGACGACAGTGGGTTCCTGTTTACCCGAATCAAGACCAGCGGCAAAAAGCTGGATAAAATCGTTCTGGAGAGCAAGTTTACAACGGTTCTCATCTCAAAGTGTGTGGACGGCCAGTACATATTTGAAACACATGCTAATAACAGCACAGCGAAAACGCCAATGGGTTTATTTAAAGCTGACACAATCCCGAACGATATTGTTGGGGTTATGAAAGCTCTGGAAGAATACGAAAAATAACGGAGGATATTATGTTAAGAAAGTTTTCTAACTGGGAAAATGTAAGAGCCGCAGCGGAACGTCCGGTACTTCCGAAAGGCGGGTATATTGTCAGAATCATGGACGCGAAGGTTACTACATATTCCGGCAGCAAAGGTACCTTTGAAAAGCTGGAAATCAGCGTGGACATTGCGGAAGGCGAATTTAAGGATTTTTACGCGAACGACTACCGTTCCCAGCAGATGGAGGACAAGCGCTGGAAGGGAGTACTGCGCCAGTATATTCCCACCGATGACGGCTCTGAAAAGGATGAGTGGACAAAAAGCGTTTTCAAAGCTATGACCGACGCTATTGAGGACAGCAATCCCGGCTATCGTTGGGACTGGAACGAAGCTGGCCTGAAAGGAAAGACCGTCGGCGCTCTGTTTCGCAGTGAAGAGTGGGAGTATCAGGGCAAGACCGGATTTGCCACGCGCTGTTTTAAGTTCATTCCATCCGAACTTATTAAAACCGGGAAGTTCAAGGTTCCGGCGGACAAGCTGCTAACCAATGCGGTTTCCGTTTCAAAGGGCTATGAGGAAATCTCTTCGGACGGCGATCTTCCTTTTTGATGCCTATGACACCGTTTGAGATAAAACACACCTTGGACTCGATGGTAATCCTTTATGATACCAGAGAGCAGGATACACCCGCGCTTCATAAACGCTTGGAGGGGCTTTGCTGCCCCTTTGAGCGCGAAAAGCTGGACTGCGGGGATTACTCCTGTAAGTTCATTCTACCCAACGGGGCGGCACACAGGCTAAACGTGGCAGTAGAACGGAAGATGAATCTGGACGAGCTCTGCAACTGCTTTACCAAAGGCAGACCGCGCTTTATGCGGGAATTCGAGCGGGCGCAACAATACAGGACAAAAATGTATCTGCTTGTTGAATGCGGGAATTGGGATCACGCGCTGAGCGGAAGATACCGGAGCCGTTTTAACCCGGATTCTCTGGTAGCTAGCATGCTTGCGTGGTCAATCCGGTATGGATTTGAGATTTATTTCTGCAAGCCGGAGAACACCGGAAAGCTGATTTACAAGATATTACGCTATGAATTAAAAGAACAGTTGGAAGGAGGGTTGTTGGATAATGCTTGAAAACGGGTTTGTAAAGCTACATCGGAGTATCACAAAATGGGAGTGGTACGATGATCCAAATACAATGCGGGTGTTTATTCATCTGCTTTTAACAGTGAGCATTGAAACCAGTAAATGGCATGGAACTACCATAACGCGCGGGTCAAGGGCGACCTCATATGGTGCTTTATCAGAAGAATTAAGGCTGTCTGTTATGTCCATTCGAACCGCTTTAAAGCATCTTATGTCAACAGGCGAGGTAACAGTCCAGAAAACCAATAAATACAGCATTATCACTGTGAATAACTTTGAAAAATTTCAAGAAGTACCAAGCAAACTAGCAGGCAAACAGCAATCAGCTAACAACCAGCCAACATTCAATCAACAACAGTATAAGAAAGTAGAAGAAGATAGTAAGAAAGAAAAAGAAAAGGACAGCGCTCTCGCGCAAATGTCGGAGGACGAACTGGAAGCGTTAAAAGCCAGATTGAGGAGATGAGATTGTGTCCTATGAGTTGAAACGGGAAGATGTTTTCGGTCTGGCTTCCAAATTAAGTGCGGACACCCATATCAAGGGCGACGAACTGTTTTTCAAATGGTGTCCATACTGCAATGGGGATTCCCACGATAAAGACACGTTCAGCATCAATCTCAATACCGGGATGTTTAAGTGCTTTCGAGCAAGCTGTGGCCGGCAGGGGCATTTCGTTCAGATGGCGAAGGCTTTCGGTTATCCACTGGATTTTCAGCAGAGCGTGGGAAAAAAAGTTTATCGCTCCCTTCCTCAGCCAAAGATTGAAGTACGGAATAAAGCGGTTGAGTATATGGAGAAACGGGGAATCAGTCGGGAGGTTGTGGAACGGTACAAAATCACCACGCGGAAAGATAACGACAACATTCTGGTTTTCCCTTTTTATGATGCGGACGGGGTTCTGCAGTTCGTGAAATACCGGAAGATTGATTTTGACAAGGCGAAAGATAAAAACAAGGAATGGTCGGAAGCGAACACCATGCCAATTCTGTTCGGCATGAGCCAGTGTGTGGATTTTGAAACGCTGGTGATTACGGAGGGACAGATTGACAGCCTATCTCTGGCCGAGTGCGGAATCAAGAACGCGGTGTCAGTTCCCACCGGTGCTCTCGGCTTCACATGGCTGGATACCTGCTGGGACTGGATTACAAAATTCGGCGAGGTCGTCGTTTTCGGGGATCATGAAAAAGGCAAAATTACACTGGTGGATGAATTGTCAAAGCGCTTGCCGATGGCGGTTCGCGTGGTGCAGACGGAGGACTATTTCGGAGAAAAGGACGCAAATGACATTCTCCAGAAGTATGGAAAAGAAACTGTCGCCAGTGCCGTCCAGAATGCAAAGATTCAGCCTGTCAGCCATATCAAAGAGCTGTCCGATGTGAAATCCGTTGACATTTACAAT
>JAEWUH010000034.1 GCA_023397245.1 Bacillota bacterium
ACGACGTGGAGTACCGGCTGCAGAAGATCAAACAGAGCTGCAACATACAGAACCCGGAGGGGCGCGTTACCTATCTGAAAGGCGCGGCCGCCGTTCTTGCTACGCTGGAGAATAAAATTGAACAGGAAGTCTACGCGGGAAAGCTCTCGGAGGAAACGGGGGTTGAGCGCCCGGCTATCATGCTTCTTGTGGAAAAAAACTTCAAAAAACTGAGAAAAGACCGGCAGGAAAAGGGTTTTAAGGACTTTCAGCAGCAGGAAGCCGGTATTCGTGACAGCATAAACCCGGAAAAATCACAAAATCTGCGGGCCGCGAGCGCGGAAGAAGCGCTGATTGCGTATATTATGAAATACCCGGAGAACTCTAAAGCAATATATGATATAATGCCGCCCGAAAAATTTGTCACAACGTTCAACCGCCGTGTATATCAGGTAATTATGGGCAGAATTATAGACGGCAAGCCAGTCAGCCTTACAGATATAGCAGAGGGCTTTTCGGTTGAGGAAATATCGGCCGTCGCAAAAATACTTGCCAGGTTTAACTCCGTTTCCGTTACAAGGCAGGACGCGGATGAATATATCAATGTAATCGACCAAGAATTCTTAAAGAGAAATGTGGATACCGCTTCAGCAGAAACGCAGGACCTGCAGGAATATCTGCGTGTGCTGAGATCGCAGAAAAAATAGGGGGAACTTATTAATGGGAGCACCGGATAAGAAAACGGTAATCAGGGAATTAATCGAACAGGGGAAGAGCAAGGGCCAGCTTTCCACAAAGGAAATCTTAGATGCGCTCGGCGAGCTTGAATTCGACCCGGAGCAAATTGAAAAGTTTTATGATACGCTGGAAGCACAGGGCGTGGAAATTATTGAGGACTTTGCCGATCTGCCGCTTGACGACATCGATCTGACCGATCAGATTGACGAGAATGAGGATATCGAAACCGCGCTGAGCACGGAAGGAATCGCCATCGATGATCCGGTTAAGGTTTATCTCAAGGAAATCGGCCGGGTGCCGCTCCTTACGCCGGAAGAAGAAATCGACCTTGCCATCCGCATCAAAACCGGCGACGAAGCCGCGAAGAAACGTCTTTCGGAAGCAAACCTCCGCTTGGTCGTCAGTATCGCGAAGCGTTACCTCGGACGCGGGATGCAGTTCCTTGACCTGATTCAGGAAGGCAACCTCGGTCTGATTAAAGCGGTTGAAAAATTTGATTATACAAAGGGATTTAAATTTTCAACCTACGCCACATGGTGGATTCGCCAGGCGATTACCCGTGCGATTGCGGATCAGGCAAGAACCATCCGTATCCCCGTCCATATGGTGGAAACCATCAACAAGGTAAAAAAGGTATCCAGCCAGCTTTTGCACACAAACGGCCATGAGCCCACGGCGGACGAGATTTCCGCGGAGCTGGACATGCCGGTCGATAAAGTCCGTGAGATCATGCGCGTGGCGCAGGAACCGGTTTCTCTTGAAACGCCGATCGGCGAAGAGGAAGACAGTCACCTCGGCGATTTCATCCCGGACGACGACGCTCCCGCTCCGGCGGACGCCGCTTCCCACACGCTTTTAAAGGAACAGCTCGCCGATGTGCTGGACACGCTTACCCCGCGTGAGGAGAAGGTTCTCCGTCTGCGCTTCGGCCTTGAGGACGGACGTTCCCGCACTTTGGAAGAGGTGGGAAAGGAATTCAACGTCACCAGAGAGCGTATCCGCCAGATTGAAGCCAAGGCGCTCCGCAAGCTGCGCCATCCGAGCCGCAGCAAAAAGCTGAAAGATTTCTTGGATTAAGGGGATGCTTAGATGGTAATGACGCTTGAAGCCGACTATGCGGTGCGTATCGTGGATATGCTTGCCGTCTCAAACCAGAAGGTGGACGCGCGCGCCATTTCCGCCGAAACGAAGGTACCCTTGCGGTTTGCCTTGAAAATTCTGCGGAAACTGGTTGCCGGCGGGCTGATTGTATCGTACAAAGGGGCGCACGGGGGATACATGCTTGCGCGCGAACCCGGAAAAATTACGCTGCGCCAGGTGATTGAATCCGTTGAGGGACCCTACATGATCAGCCGCTGCCAGCAGGATGAATACAGCTGCTCGCACACTACCTGCTGCCGATTTCATCAGATTTATGATGATATTTCTTCGGTTGTGCGCACAAAACTCGATTCATATACGTTTGACTCCCTCGGCAGTCCGGATTTAAAAAACAAATAAAATGCAGAGAAGCCGGCAGATTTCTGCCGGCTTCTTTTATATGATCCGTCTGAACGGACTACTAATTAAATGGTAAAATTAAAAAAACAGCTTGACAATCACAATATATTGTAATAAAATAATATACTGCATCATCATGGAAACATATACTCTTGTTTATCCTCAACTATCATATCACAACATATGAAAAAAGGCAAGAGAATATCACTAAATCACAACTCAGCAATAGTATGATGCAAATTTTTGTGCTTTATTTATGCCGCGGATGGTAAATATATGAATGGAGTGATTGAGCCAATGGTGAATGTCAAACCGGTGCAAGTTGGCAAAAATGTCCGTATGAGCTTTGCGCGTATCGATGAAGTTCTGGAAATGCCAAACCTGATTGAGGTGCAGAAGAATTCCTACAAATGGTTTCTGGACGAAGGCCTCAAGGAAGTTTTTAAGGATGTTTCCGGCATTACAGACTATACCGGCAATCTTGTTCTGGACTTTGTGAATTACAAACTGGATGATGACAAGCCAAACTACAGCGTGGAAGAATGCAAAGAGCGTGACGCAACCTACGCGGCGCCTTTAAGAGTTACCGCGCGACTGCTGAATAAAGAAAGCGGCGAAATCAAGGAATCCGAAGTGTTCATGGGCGATTTCCCTCTGATGACCGACAGCGGCACTTTTGTAATCAACGGCGCCGAGCGCGTAATCGTTTCCCAGTTGGTCCGTTCCCCCGGCGTCTATTATAAAATGGAATACGACAAGACCGGCAAGGAGCTTTTCAGTTCAACCGTCATTCCAAACCGCGGAGCATGGCTTGAATATGAGAACGACGCTAACGATATTTTTTACGTCCGTATTGATAAAAACCGTAAAATCCCCATCACCGTTTTCATTCGTGCCCTTGGCTTAGGCACCGATGAAGAAATCCGCGAATATTTCGGCGACGATGACCGGATGAACGCCACCATTGAGAAAGACCCGTGCAAAAACACGGAGGAAGCTCTCTTTGAAGTATACAGAAAATTAAGGCCGAGCGAGCCGCCGACGATTGAAAGCGCTCAGTCGCATATCAACGGCTTGTTTTTTGATGCCCGGCGCTATGACCTTTCCAGAGTCGGCCGCTATAAATACAATAAGAAGCTGAACCTTGCCGGCCGTATTACGGGCCAGCAGCTTTCCCAGCCGATCGTCAATCCGCTTACCGGCGAGCTGATGGCGGAAGCGGGCGAAATCGTTTCTCATGAAAAAGCGCGGGAGATTGACGATGCCGGCGTTACCGTGGCATTCGTTTCCGTAAACGAGCGCGAGGTCAAGGTCATTTCCAACGGCATGGTCAATATCAATAAATTTCTGGGTTTTGACGCAAAGGCGGAATGCGGCGTAAACGAGCGGGTACGCTTCAGCGTGCTTGCCGAAATTCTGGATTCCTGCTCCAATGACGACGAGCTGAAGGAAACCATCAAAACCAGAATTGACGAACTGATTCCGAAACACATTATCATTGATGATATTTTCTCTTCCATAAACTATATGAACTGCCTTGCGATGGGTCTCGGCAACATCGACGATATCGACCACCTCGGAAACCGCCGCATCCGTTCCGTCGGCGAGCTGCTGCAGAACCAGTTCCGCATCGGTTTCTCCCGTCTGGAGCGCGTGATCCGCGAAAGAATGACCCTGCAGGCGCAGGATCTTGAGGTACTGACCCCGCATTCCCTGATCAATATCCGCCCGGTTGTGGCCGCAATCAAGGAATTCTTCGGTTCCTCGCCGCTGTCCCAGTTCATGGATCAGACGAATCCGCTTGCCGAGTTAACGCACAAGCGCCGTCTTTCCGCTTTGGGCCCCGGCGGTTTGTCCAGAGACCGCGCCGGATTCGAAGTACGTGACGTTCATTACAGCCATTACGGACGCATGTGCCCGATTGAGACGCCGGAAGGCCCGAACATCGGTCTGATTTCCTACCTTGCATCCTTTGCAAGGATCAACGAATACGGCTTTATCGAGGCGCCTTTCCGCCGCGTGGATAAAAAGACGAATCAGGTTACCCGCGAAGTGGTCTATATGACTGCCGACACGGAAGATGATTATATTGTCGCGCAGGCGAACGAACCGCTGGATGAAAACGGCTGCTTCCTGCATACGAAGGTAAACGCCCGTTACCGCGATGAGTTCCTTGAAGTCGAGCGTGAAAAGGCCGACTACATGGACGTATCGCCGAGAATGGTTGTTTCCGTTGCTACCGCAATGATTCCTTTCCTTGAAAACGACGACGCAAACCGTGCGCTGATGGGCTCCAACATGCAGCGCCAGGCAGTTCCGCTTTTGAAAACGGAAAGCCCGATTGTCGGCACCGGCATGGAATACAAGGCCGGCGTAGACTCCGGCGTCTGTGTGATTGCCAAGCGTCCCGGCGTCGTCCGCAGCGTCAGCGCCAACGAAGTGCGCGTTGCCTGCGACAGCGGCGAAGTTGACGTTTACCATGTCATCAAATTTATGCGTTCCAATCAGGGAACATGTATCAATCAGGTTCCTGTCGTCAATGTGAACGACAGGGTGGAAGCCGGTTCGGTTATTGCCGACGGCCCCGCAACCAAGGACGGCGAAATCAGCCTTGGCAAGAACGCCCTCATCGGATTTATGACCTGGGAAGGCTACAACTACGAGGATGCTGTTCTGATCAGCGAAAAAATCGTACGTGACGATGTTTATACCTCCATCCATATTGAAGAATATGAGGTAGAATCCAGAGATACAAAGCTTGGGCCGGAGGAGATCACAAGGGATATCCCGAACGTAAACGAAGACCTGCTCCGCGACCTGGATGAAAACGGAATTATCCGCATCGGTGCGGAGGTTCGTGCGGGCGATATTTTGGTTGGCAAGGTAACGCCGAAGGGCGAAACCGAGCTTACTGCGGAAGAGCGCCTGCTGCGCGCAATCTTCGGTGAAAAGGCGCGCGAGGTCCGCGATACCTCCCTCAGAGTGCCGCACGGCGAGTACGGCATTGTGGTTGACGTGAAGGTGTTTAACCGCGAAAACAGCCACGACGAGCTCAGCCCGGGCGTAAATAAGGTTGTCCGCTGCTATATTGCCCAGAAACGCAAGATTTCCGTCGGTGATAAGATGGCCGGCCGCCACGGCAACAAGGGCGTTGTTTCCCGTATCCTTCCGGTAGAGGATATGCCGTTCCTGCCGGACGGCACGCCGCTGGATATCGTTCTGAACCCGTTGGGCGTACCTTCCCGTATGAACATCGGGCAGGTGCTCGAAGTTCATCTGGGTTACGCGGCAAAGGCTCTCGGCTGGAAGATCATGACCCCGGTTTTCGACGGCGCGCACGAGCAGGACATCGTGGAGTGCTTCAAGCAGGCCGGAATCAGCGAAGACGGTAAAACAAGGCTGAAGGACGGCCGTTCCGGCGAATATTTCGACAGCCCCGTAACCGTTGGCATTATGTATTACCTCAAGCTCCATCATCTGGTTGACGATAAGATTCACGCACGTTCCACCGGCCCGTACTCCCTCGTTACGCAGCAGCCTCTGGGCGGCAAGGCCCAGTTCGGCGGCCAGCGCTTCGGCGAAATGGAAGTTTGGGCTCTGGAAGCTTACGGCGCGGCCTATACGCTGCAGGAAATCCTTACGGTCAAGTCCGACGACGTGGTCGGCCGCGTAAAGACCTATGAATCCATTGTAAAGGGCCAGAACATTCCGAAGCCGGGTATTCCGGAATCCTTCAAGGTATTGATTAAGGAACTCCAGTCCCTTGGTCTTGATGTTAAGGTGCTTGACAAGAACGACGATGAGATTGATTTGAGACAGAACTTTGACGATGACGACGACATCGGCTTTAATCCGACGGACAGCAATTTTGAGGAATCGAACGTAGCCGACGACCTCGAGGGCTATTCCATTGACGAAAACGAGGAAGACGACGGCCTGTTCGACGAATCCGACGGATACCTGAACGATGACGACAGTGAAGATGATTTTGATAAGGACGAACCCTTTGATATTGCTTCCGATGCAGGCGACGACTTAGAATAGGAAGGGGTTACAACATGGAATTTAACACTTTTGAATCAATCAAGATTGGACTTGCTTCACCTGAAAAAATCAGAGAATGGTCGCACGGCGAAGTAAAAAAGCCGGAAACGATCAATTACCGTACCCTGAAGCCGGAACGTGACGGATTGTTCTGCGAACGGATTTTCGGGCCGCAGAAGGACTGGGAATGCCATTGCGGAAAGTATAAAAGGATCCGTTACAAGGGTAAAATCTGCGAACGCTGCGGCGTGGAAGTAACGCGTGCAAAGGTTCGCCGTGAGCGCATGGGCCACATCGAGCTTGCCGCTCCGGTTTCCCATATTTGGTATTTCAAGGGAATCCCTTCCCGAATGGGTTTGATTCTGGATATCTCGCCCCGTATGCTTGAAAAGGTATTGTACTTTGCACTCTATATTGTAACCGATCCGGGCAGTGTCCGCGAGCTTTCCAAGAAACAGCTGCTCAACGAAAAAGAATACCGCGATATGCGTGAAAAATATGAAGACGACTTTGAAGCGGGCATGGGCGCCGAAGCAATTAAAAAGCTTCTCGCGGAAATCGACCTTGACCAGGCTTCCGAGGAGTTGAAGGATGAGCTGGCAACCGCTTCCGGCCAGAAGCGCGTCCGCATCCTTAAGAGGTTGGAAGTTGTCGAGGCGTTCCGTCTTTCCGGCAACCGTCCGGAATGGATGATTCTCGACGTGGTTCCGGTCATTCCGCCGGATATCCGCCCGATGGTTCAGCTTGACGGCGGCCGGTTTGCAACCTCCGACCTCAACGACCTTTACCGCCGCGTGATCAACCGCAACAACCGTCTGAAAAGGCTTTTGGAGCTTGGCGCGCCGGATATCATTGTCCGCAACGAAAAGCGTATGCTGCAGGAAGCCGTTGACGCTCTGATCGACAACGGCCGCCGCGGAAGACCGGTCACCGGCCCGAACAACCGCCCGCTCAAGTCCCTTTCCGATATGCTCAAGGGCAAGCAGGGGCGTTTCCGCCAGAACCTTCTGGGTAAGCGTGTTGACTATTCCGGCCGTTCCGTTATCGTTGTCGGTCCTGAACTGAAAATGTACCAGTGCGGCCTTCCTAAGGAAATGGCGCTCGAACTGTTTAAGCCGTTCGTCATGAAGCGTCTGGTGGAAACCGGCGCTGCGGGAAATATCAAGGCGGCAAGAAAAGCGGTTGAACGCGCAAAGCCGGAGGTTTGGGATGCGCTTGAAATCGTAATTAAAAATCATCCGGTTCTGCTGAACCGCGCTCCTACGCTTCACAGACTCGGCATCCAGGCCTTTGAGCCGGTACTGGTGGAAGGCCGCGCGCTGAAGCTGCATCCGCTGGCCTGTACGGCGTATAACGCGGACTTCGACGGCGACCAGATGGCCGTGCACGTTCCGCTTTCCGCGGAAGCACAGGCGGAAGCCCGCTTCCTGATGCTGGCTGCCGGTAACCTGTTAAAACCCTCCGACGGGCGCCCGGTCACCGTTCCTACACAGGACATGGTTCTGGGTTCCTACTACCTTACTCTGGAGAAGGACGGGGAAACAGGCGAAGGCAAGGTGTTCCGCAACTTTGACGAGGCAATCATGGCGTACGACGCAAAAGTCGTCGGCCTGCACGCCAAAATCAAGGTACGCAGAACGCTTGAGGTCAACGGGGAGCCGGTTACCAAACTGGTTGACACCACCGTGGGCCGCATGATATTCAACCGTCCTATTCCGCAGGATCTGGGCTTTGTCGACCGTTCCAATCCGGATAACCTGTTCCGCTATGAGGTCGATTTCCTGGTCGGCAAAAAGCAGCTTGAAAAGATCATTGATAAGTGCATAAAGATTCACGGAACTCCGATGACCGCGGATGTTCTGGACAGCATAAAGGCGCAGGGCTACAAGTATTCAACCCTGAGCGCAATTACGGTCGCTGTCTGCGATGCAACCATTCCGCCGGAGAAAAAGAACATTATCGATAGTGCGGAAAAGCAGATCGACGTTGTATTCGACCAGTTTAAAAACGGTTTGCTTTCCGACAGTGAGCGCTACAACGCGGTTCTGAAGATTTGGGCAAAGGCAACGGACGACGTTTCCGTCGCGCTGCAGAAGAATCTGGACCGCTACAACCCGATCTTCATGATGGCGGATTCCGGAGCCCGTGGTTCCATGAG
>JAEWUH010000060.1 GCA_023397245.1 Bacillota bacterium
TCCGTGTACAGCGGTTCCCCGCTTTTTGGGATCCCCTGGTACTGTAACCCGGCGGGAAGGGAAACCGTATAGGTGTCGCCGGCTAAATAGGAATATTCCTTATAGCCGGAATCAAGAGAATCTTTTCCGTTATTATCCGGCAGCGAAAATTCGTAATGAATGGTAATGCTCGCATCGTCCGGCACATTCGTGTAATTATTTCCTGAATCGGGTGAAATTACCGTACCATCCGATTTTTTCACCGTTATGGACGAGTTTGAATCATTCACCTCAATAACAGAGGAAATATCGCCTGAATCCTTCCGGTTTACGTCGTCGGGGGTAATCCCCATTACGATGGAAGCAGGCAGCATCGTCAGCACAAGAAGCATCGCGACAAAAGACCGAAGGACCTTGACATTTGTTTTCATCTTCTTAATTTTCTCCTTCATTTTATGTGTTGTTCGCACAGGCAGAAGTCACTTATCCTGCAGACAGCAAAGTCTGCAAAAGAAAGCTTGCCATAGCGCGGCAACGCGATCAGAATTTATCTAATAAGCGATATTTCTAACGCTTTGTTAAATCAGTCCATGCTTCCCTTTTATTACCCATTCGTAAAACCTTCGTAATTATTTTTTACAATAGCGGAAATTTCCGATATAGCCTCTATCTCTGAACCGCACGCAGGAAAAAATCCGTCTTTCTGCTTCAACAAGCGGTTTATTAAAAAACGGAAGTGTGCTATTATCAAATTCAGAATAAGATATTCAGGTCCCAGACAAAGCCGGAAGGGGATTCTCATGAAAGAAGCCAGAAAAACCCGAAAGAACAAGCTTTCATTGATTTTGATTTATTTAGGCATCCTGGTTATCTCCGGAACCATCGCACGGGAAGCCTATTTCTATCCGTGGGCAACCGTGTTCGGCGGTGTTTCCCAGGATGATGCCGCCCTCCCGGATCCCCCGCCGATTGTGTGGGAGAATGGAGACCGGGAAGTCAGTGCACCGAGCGCCTCCTCTTCTGTCTATACTGTCCTTCCGGGGAACGAAGCGCAAAAAGACGGAAAGCCCTCCCAATACGCGGAACTCGGTATCATCAAAATTCCAAAGCTGAATCTGTCCCAGCATATTCTGGAGGGCACACAGGGACAGCTGCACTACGGTGTGGGGCATGTTGCCGGGACGGCGGCCATTGGCCAGCCGGGCAACTGCGCTCTGGCCGGCCACAACACGACTTCGTTCCGCTACTTGGACAAGCTTTCCGCAGACGACCGGGTAATTTTAAAGGCCGGCGGCAATGTTTTCACCTACTCGGTTTATAACAGCTTCACAGTTCTGCCCGCAGATACGGATGTCCTGAAAAATATTCGGGGGGAAATCTCGGCACTGACCATGATCACATGCACTCCTTATCTGACCGGAACCCACCGCCTGATTATTCAGGCCCGGCTGGTGGAGGTAAACGGATTGCCCCACACAGTTTCATCGGGTCCAAGTCCGGGCTATACGGAATCCACCACATAACGCAAACAAAAAACAAGGGAAGTTTACCGTGAAATTTCACACACTGGACCTGCTAAATTTAGTCATAAAACAGTTGCAAATTTTTTGCATAGCGTGTATTATACAGTTATAAGTGACCTTACAATTTAATAGAGATAAAACGATACTAGCAAACCTGTCGAAAGGCAGGGACGCAAAACTATGGGTCTAACGTCCTTTGGGACTATGATTGCCAGGCTGCCGAAAGTATTTCGTCATGTTTGATGATGAGTTCTGTTCAGTAGTCTGAACAGAACTTTTTTATTTCTCTTTTACCAAATTCATAAATTTAAATCATAAGGAGGATTTTTATGAAACGCAAATTTTTCCGGTTTGCAATCCTTGTACTTGTTGTTATAAATATCCTTCCTGCCGTCCCCGCCGCGGCCGCAGACTGGGAAGTTGGTATCTCCTCTTCGTCAGCCGTGACTGCGGTTCCGTCTTCCAAGCCCGTAGATGCTGAAGATACTTTCCGGGATAAGGTGTTCCAACTAATTAACCAGGAACGCGCCGATCATCAGCTTGGAGAATTGAAAAGAACGGATACACTGGACACTATGGCCGGTATTCGCGCCAAAGAATCCTCTGTTTCCTTTTCGCATACAAGGCCAAACGGAATGACCCCCGCCTCTCTTTTTAAGCAGTACAAACTTTCCTACAGTTCAGCCGGAGAAAATCTTGCCTACGGTTTCAACACACCCGCAGAATTAGTGGAAGCTTGGATGCAGTCTCCGGAGCACTGCAGCAATATTCTTAACAGTAAGTTTTGCTGCACTGGAATGGGTTTCTATGAGAATTCAGACGGGGCAATCTATTGCGTGCAGATTTTCCAACAGCCATGAGTGCATGTCCTCAAAATATAGCAGCATAACAGCGTTTTCAGACATCAAAAACCATTCCTGGGTTATTATACCATACCATTCTGAAACGATTCTGAAATTGCAGACAGTGTCCTGCGTTACGTGAAATGGCATAGTTCAGAAAGGCGTATACTGTGGATATATAAAAAGAACCGGTGAGCACTCATGCTCACCGGTTCTTTTTCGACAATGTTCATCTGTTGAGTATCGGAACGTTTCTGCGGCAGTCTTCGGCTTCTTTCAGGGTTGGCATAGCCGGAATTGCCCCGCTTTTGGTTGTAGTCAAGGAACCGACTGCGTTTGCAAAGGAGACCATGTTTTCCATCTCTCTCACTGTGAATTCCTGAATTTCCGCCAGCGTTTTCCCGCGCAGGCAGTAGTGCACTG
>JAEWUH010000085.1 GCA_023397245.1 Bacillota bacterium
CTGTAATCGTTTGCCGTAGTAATGAACAAAACCTTGCTGAGGTCAAAAGGCATATCGATATAATGATCTACAAAGCCGGAATTCTGCTCGGGATCAAGTACCTCCAGCAACGCCGACGCGGGGTCGCCGCGGAAATCATTGCCCAGTTTGTCGATTTCATCGAGAAGGATGAGGGGATTATTGGTACCCGCCTGTTTTACCGCGGAAATAATCCTGCCCGGCATGGAGCCGATATAGGTTCTGCGGTGCCCCATAATATCCGATTCGTCCCGCACGCCGCCAAGCGACACGCGCACGTAGCTGCGCCCGACCGCCCTGGCAATGGAACGGGCAATAGAGGTTTTTCCGACGCCCGGAGGGCCTATCAGGCAGATGATCTGCCCCTTGATATCCGGCGCAAGCTTTTTGACCGCAAGCACTTCGACAATACGCTCTTTTACCTTGGTAAGTCCGTAATGATCGTGGTCAAGCACCTTTTGCGCTTTTGCAAGATCAATGTGCTCTTTGCTTGATGTATTCCAGGGAAGCTCAAGGCACGTTTCTACGTAGCTTAAAATCACGCTGCCCTCGTGGGAACCGTACGGCATCTTGGAAAGCCGGTCGCATTCCTTCATCAGTTTATCGTTCTGCAGCTTCGGCAGCTTCATCTTCGCGATGCGCTCGCGGAGATCGTCGGCTTCCTCCTGCGGATTGTCGTCTTCGCCGAGCTCGTCGGAGATTGCCCTCATCTGCTCGCGGAGATAATACTCGCGCTGGTTTTCGTTGATGGATTCTTTCGCTTTTTCGCTGATCTGACTTTCAATGGACAAAACCTGTATTTCATTTTTTAATCCGTCTACCAGCTTCTCCAGCCTTTTTACAGGGGAAAGCTCCTCGAGTATCGCCTGCTTTTTGTCGTAATCAAGCATGATATTCGAAGCGATATAATCCGCCAGCTCACCGCAGTCCTTCTTCTGTACCACGCCGATCACAATATCCGGCGGAATGCGGCTGTAGTTCTGGATATACTCTTCAAAAAGATCCTGCGTATAGCGAATCAGGGCCTCCGTCTTATGCGAGGGCCGATAAGCCTTTGTTTCCAGTTCACGGACATCCGCAAGAAGGAACGGGCTTTCGCTGGTGACGGAAACAATTTCAGCACGACTGATTCCCTCTGCGAAAAGGCGCACGCCTTCCTCCGTATGACGGATAACCTGCTTTATTTTTGCAACTACGCCAACCCGGTAAATCTGGTCACTGTTTGGTTCGTTGTCGCCTAAATCCTTCTGGGCAACAAGGAGTATGTTCTGGTCTACTTCCATTGCGTGGGACAAAGCCAGAATCGACTTTTTTCTGCCCACGTCAAACTGCAGCAGCATACCCGGAAAAATAACCAGTCCCCGCAGGGCAAGCACCGGGAGTAAGTGCTCTTCTTTTTTTACTAGCTCAAGATTTTTACCCATTGTTTGCTCCTTTTAAAATCTATCCATGAAATAAAGGGTTCTATTTTATGGATAGGCTCTTAGTATAAAAGGCTGCTGCAAGTGATAACGAATTTGCTACCACTCCGCAACAGCCATGAATCTGAAATGAAATCACGCGGTATCTTTTCGGCCGCGCTTTCTTGGGGTTGTTATCTTAATTTTCACCGGCTTGCGTTCCGAATTGTAAACAATCTCCGGCTGCGTACCCTTCTCTACCGTGTCGGCGGTAATCGTTACCTTTTCCACGGTATAATCGGAAGGCACGTTGTACATGAGATTGGTCAGCAGGTCTTCCATAATGGACCGCAGGCCTCTGGCACCCGTTCGGCGCTCAATGGTCTTTTGGGCAATCGCCTTTAAAGCGTCCGGCTGAAAATCAAGTTCAACCTTATCGAGCTGAAACAGCTTTTTATACTGGCTGATCAAACTGTTCTTCGGTTCGGTCAGTATCTTTACGAGGGAATCCTCATCCAATCCGTCAAGCGACGCAATGACCGGAAGACGGCCGACCAGTTCCGGTATTAAACCGAATTTGACCAGATCGTGCGGTACAACCTCCTGCATCCATGCGGTGGCATCGAGTTCCGCTCTGCTTTTGACCTCAGCGCCGAATCCCATGGCTGAGGACGCCGTACGCTTTTCGATAATTTTATTCAAACCGTCAAAAGCTCCGCCGCAAATGAACAGGATATTGGAGGTATCGATCTGCAGGAATTCCTGCTGCGGGTGTTTTCTTCCGCCCTGCGGAGGAACGTTGGAAACCGTCCCTTCCAGTATCTTTAAAAGTGCCTGCTGAACGCCCTCTCCGCTCACATCTCTTGTGATGGACGGATTTTCAGACTTTCTTGCGATCTTATCGATCTCATCGATATAGATAATACCGCGCTCGGCTCTTTCAATGTCAAAATCAGCGGCCTGAATCAAACGCAGGAGGATATTTTCGACATCCTCACCGACATAGCCCGCTTCCGTCAGCGTAGTGGCATCCGCAATAGCAAACGGTACGTCAAGGATTTTGGCCAGAGTCTGCGCCAGCAGGGTTTTTCCTACACCGGTGGGTCCCAGCAGCAGCACGTTGCTCTTTGTCAGCTCCACATCGTCTTTCCCGTAATAAATGCGCTTGTAATGGTTATATACGGCCACCGAAAGGGCGATCTTAGCTTTATCCTGCCCGATTACATAATCATCCAGCATCTTTTTGATCTCGTGGGGCTTTGGCAGCTCCGCCGCGGCTTCACTGTAGCTGGTTTTACGGTTGGACAGGTTTTTCTCGTCATCCAGAATCGACATGCAAAGCTCAATGCACTCGTCGCAGATATAAACGCCCGGACCGGCTATTAAGCGGCGTGCTTCATTCTGCGGTTTGCCGCAGAACGAACAGCAGATTCCTCTTTCTTTTGTATCGTCGTTATTAGGCATTTTATCACCAACCTACTTTACCGTATTATCGACTGTAAATGACCTTATCGATCAAGCCATACTTAGCGGCATCCTCTGCCGTCATGAAATTATCGCGCTCGGTATCCTTTGCAATGACCTCAATCGGCTGCCCGGTTCTTTCTGAAAGGATCTGGTTCAGCCTTTTCTTTGTGGAAATAATATGGTCGGCGTGGATCATCACGTCGGTCGCCTGTCCCTGCGCGCCGCCGCTCGGCTGATGGATCATAATATCGCTGTTCGGCAGGGCAAAGCGTTTTCCCTTTGCGCCGGCTGCAAGCAGGAACGCGCCCATGCTGGCGGCCATACCCATGCAGATGGTGGACACGTCGCATTTAATATACTGCATCGTGTCATAGATTGCCATTCCGGCCGTTACGGAACCGCCGGGGCTGTTGATATAAAGGCTGATATCCTTTGCGGGATCCTGCCCTTCCAGATATAAAAGCTGGGCGACAACCAGACTTGAAGTCGTGTCGTTTACTTCTTCCGTAAGCATGACGATACGGTCGTTCAGCAGACGGGAAAAAATATCGTAGGAACGCTCGCCGCGGTTTGTCTGTTCAATGACATATGGGACTAAACTCATTTATCGCACCTCCAGTAACCTTGCAATAAAGTGATAATTGGCAGGTAATGCACGGTTTATTCAGCGGATTTTCCGCCTTTGGCAATGATTGCACTCTCGCGTACAAGATTGATTGCTTTTTCTACCGCGATATCCTTTACCAGTTCTTCTTTCGGTATAAAGGTCTTCACCTTTTCTGCGTCAATTTCATAAGCCTTTGCAAGCTTGGCATACTCTTCTTCAATTTCCGTGTCCGTCGGCTGAATTGCTTCCAGCTTCGCGATCTTTTCCAGAGCAAGGCGTACCTTTACCTGGCGCTCGGCCTGCGGCTGGAACTGCTTGCGGATGGTGTCCTTATCCATTCCGGTATATTGCATATAGGTATCCACGTTCAGGCCCTGGGACTGCAGGCGGTAACCGAACTCACGGATATCCTCGTTGATCCTGTTTTCAAACATCGCCTGCGGAATTTCCGCTTTCATATTCTGCAGCAGGGTGTCAATCAGCTGGTTTTCAACATCATCGTCGGCTTCTTTTTCCTTGGCGGCGGTCAGTTTTGTCTTGATATCCTCTTTATACTTATCGAGCGTGTCAAAGTCGCTTACGTCTTTCACGAAATCGTCGTCAACCTGCGGGAGTTCCTTCACCTTGATTTCATGCAGCTTGATTTTGAATACGGAATCCTTTCCGGCCAGATCGGCAGCCTGATAATCCTCCGGGAACTTTACATTGATATCGAACTCTTCTCCTGTTTTATGACCGACAACCTGATCCTCAAAACCGGGGATGAACTGTCCCGCGCCGAGGGTCAGGCTGTAATTCTCAGCCTTGCCGCCTTCAAACGGAACGCCGTCTACGGAGCCTTCAAAATCGATCACGGTGATGTCGCCGTTCTGGGCAGCTCTGTCCTCAACCGTAACCATTCTGGAATTGCGCTCCTGAACCTTTTTGATTTCATCGTCGATTTCCTGATCGGTTACTTCCACCGCCTTGCGCACAGCCGCAATTCCTTTGTAGTTGCTTAATTCCACTTCCGGCTTTGTGGTGATCGTCG
>JAEWUH010000090.1 GCA_023397245.1 Bacillota bacterium
CTGGGCAAAGGCTACCGCGTAATCTTTGCCGTTCCGGAGAAATTTTCGGAAGAAAAACAGACCATTATGCGCGCCTACGGCGCGGAGATCGTACATACCCCGCGGGAAAAAGGGATGCAGGGCGCAATGGAAAAGGTGGAGGAGCTGAAAAAGCAGGTCGACCATCCGGTCACGCTCAGCCAGTTTGAAAATCCGGCCAATCCCCGTGCCCATTACCGCGCAACCGGCCCGGAGATTTTTGACGACCTCGAAGGTCAGGTGGACTATCTGGTTGCGGGCGCGGGCAGCGGCGGTACGCTCTCCGGCATCGCGAAATTTTTGAAAGAAAAGAAGCCGGACGTGAAGGTCATTATGGCCGACCCCATCGGTTCCACCATGGGCGGCGGCGAACCCGGCTGCTACTCCATTGAGGGAATCGGCAACACCTTTATGCCGGGCACCATGGATATGAAGCTTGTGGACGACATTTACAAAATCAGGGATGAAGAAGCCGTTGAAGAGCTGCGGCTGCTCGCGGCAAAGGAGGGCGTACTTGCCGGCACCTCTTCCGGCGCGGCGCTCTCCGCGGCAAGAAAGGCGGCTCTTAAGGCGCCGGAGGGCAGCAACCTGGTTGCGGTCCTTCCCGACCGCGGCGACCGGTATTTCAGCAAGCATATTTACGAATAACCGATTTCGGCAAGTGAGGTGAATTGTGATGGAAAGCAGCGCGAAGATAAAAATTGATTTAAGAAATGTAAACGAAACCCTCCTGCTGCCGCTGTGGGGGCGCGCGGAAGAATCCAAAATGAAGGACACGGTTCTGAAGGACCGCAAAGCCGCCGAACTGGTCAGCCGGATCGATTATGATTTTACAAGGTTCCGCTCGCAGATACGGCGGTTCCAGATTCTGACCCTCGCTATCCGCGCCCGCGAATTCGATTCCATCCTCCGCGACTTTATCCAGCAGCATCCGCGTGCCACCATTGTGAACATCGGCGCCGGTCTGGACACGACCTTTTCCCGTGTGGACAACGGCAAAATCCGGTGGTATGACCTTGATATGCCGCAGGTCATCCGCCTGCGCAGCGAACTGATCCCGGACAGCCGGAAATCGAACAGTATCCCCAAGTCCATGTTTGACGAAAGTTTTTTAAACGACATTGAAACTCCGGATGACGGTATCCTGTTTCTTGTGGGCGGCGTACTGATGTATTTTGACGAGGAAAAAGTACGCGGGTTCTTCGCCGTGCTCGGCAGGCGTTTTCCGGGTGCGGAAATTGTATTCGATTCGTTTTCGCCGGCCGGTATCCGCCTGGCAAGCCGGATGGTTCAAAAGTCCGGTATTCAGGGGGCACAGATGAAGTGGGGCGTCCGGGATACGAAAGATCTGGAACGCTGGGAAATCGGCCTGAAGCTGGCGGAGCGCTACCCCATCTGCTTTAAAACGAGAATCTACCGCTCCTGGGGCATTGCCGGACTGCTGATGCGGCTGAACAACGCAATCCGAATCATCAATATCAACCATATGAAATTTACGTCCGTACAGCCCGGCGGCGGCGCATCTTACTGTCCCGCTTACGGCGGCTCCGTAAAGCCCGATGCTGTTGTAATTGAGGGCGGAAAATTAAGTAAAGTAAAAAAGGCTTGACATTTGGGTGAATCCGGAATATTATATATAAAACATATATTAATAGTAAATATATAGGAGTAATCGGCTATGAACACTCAGGTTTTGAACAACAGCAGAATGTATTGCATGATGTGCACGATGTGCATCATGTGCTGCCGCATGCCTGAAACAAAACATGGCCGAAGCTTCCTGCTGTTGTAAACTGCGCTGCAAAAGTAAGAAAGCCGACAGGCCGTTAAGGTCTGCCGGCTTTTTTGTTGCCTCCCGCCTGCGCCGGGAATACCGTTTCACCGCGCAGCATGATTGTTTGCTTATTCCATACTCTTCCGTCTCCTCTCTTCCATGTCCCCTTCCGCACAATTCAAACCCTGTGCGGAAGGGGCATCAAAAAAATGAGGACTGCACGGATAGGGAATGTAATTTATAAATGACACATCAGGGAAATAGAGAAAAAGGAGATGGAGGAAATGTCCCATTGGAATGCGGAAAAGCTGAAGCTCCGGCTGCAGGCCCTGACGGGCGGCGACCGGTACCGGTATTCCAGGCCGGTGGAAGGCAACTTCAACTGCCTTGCGCCGGGAGAGTTCGACTGGTGGAAATACAAATATTACATACGCCAGATTGAAAAGGCGGAAAAAGGAAAGGATATCGAGCGCTTTTTTAAGGAACAGAATCTTTCGTTTCAAACGGATGGCTTTAAAAAGGAGAGTGAATTTGTTCTCTCCGCCGGCGGCGACCTGCTTTCGGGCAGCGAGATCACGCCGCAGACAACCGAGCACCTCTGGGACGACGTAAAGGATTTCTACTTTGACGCGGACACGGTGTACGCAAACCTGGAAACCCCGTTTGCCGTGTCCAAAAAAGCCGGAAACGCCCCAAAAAGCGGCATTACCGACGCGCCGTCGCTGAACGGTACGGCAGAGATGTTTGACCGGTTCGTAAACGGCGGAAAGGGGATCACGTTCTTTTCAACAGCGAACAACCACGCGTTGGATGCGGGCAAAGACGGACTGCTTGAAACACTGAATTTTCTGGACGCGCACGGTTACCCGCACGTAGGAACGGCGAGGACACAGGAGGAACGTGACCGTATCCCGATTGTGGAAAAGAACGGAATCCGGGTGGCCTTTATCGCTTATACCTTTTCCTTAAACGGCAAGGAAACGCCGGCCGGGAAGGAGTATCTGGCAAACTACATCCGGCTGAACAAACCGGATTCCGATCTTTCGCTTATCCGGCAGCATGTTTCCGCCGCAAGGCAGAAGGGCGCGGACATCGTTGTAGCCTGCCTGCACTGGAGTCTGGAGTTTGAGTCCTATCCGGTTTCAAACGTCATCCATATGGGGCACCGGGTTTTGAAGGAAACCGGTGCGGACGTGATTCTCGGCAACCACGCGCACGTAATCCAGCCGCTGGAGAAATATCATTTTACCGATCCGCTCACCGGCGCGGAAAAAGACGGACTGATCGCTTACTCGCTGGGAAATCTGGTTTCGGATTTCAATACAAAGAACTGCCGTACCAGCCTGCTGCTCAAAATCGGCTTTGCAAAGGGAACGCAGGACGGCAAACCGAAAACGGTGATTAATCGCCTGCAGGTCAAGCCCATTTACACCTACAAGCACTATGATTCCGGAAAATGCACGGATTTCAGGCTGCTGGATTTTCTGAAACTCACGCGGCAGCTGAAAGCCGGGAACAACCGGTTCGGCATCGGGAAAAAGGAAGAAAAAGAAATTTTCCGGCTGGAGCGTCTGTTTTACCGGCTGCTTCCCGAAAAATACAATTATTTGACAGAAAAGGTGGTTCCGCAGTGATAAGCCTGAAAAACATCAGCAAGACATTTTACACCAAAGACAAAGAGATCAAAGCGCTTCAGGATATCGACCTGGAAATTGACCGGGGCGATATTTTCGGGGTGATCGGCTACAGCGGCGCGGGAAAAAGCACGCTCATCCGCATCATCAATCTGCTGGAAAAGCCGGATTCCGGCACGGTGACGGTAAACGGCGTAAATCTGCTGGAGATCACCAGCCGGCAGCTTGACGAAATCCGCAGCAACATCGGCATGATCTTTCAGCAGTTCAATCTGATGAACAGCATTGACGTTTACAAAAATATTGCCGCGCCTTTAAAGAACCGGAAGGTTCCCAAAAAGGAAATCGAGAAAAAAGCAGATGAGCTGCTGAGCCTTGTGGGCCTTACCGATAAAAAGCACGCCTACCCCAACCAGCTGAGCGGCGGGCAGAAGCAAAGGGTTGCAATCGCACGGGCGCTGAGCAGCAACCCGCAGATTCTCCTCTGCGACGAGGCGACCTCGGCGCTGGACCCGAACACCACGCAGTCCATTCTGCAGCTGCTGCGGGAAATTCACGACAAACTTGGAATCACGATTGTGATCATCACACATCAAATGGAGGTCGTAAAAAGCATATGCAACCGGGTCGCAGTAATGGAAGACGGCAGAATCGCGGAGCAGGGAGACATCGTCGATATTTTCACCAATCCGCAAAGCAGTATCGGCAGGGAATTCGTTTCGCATACCATCGGCAGCGAATCCGTGGAGAGAAACTTCAGCCCGTTCCACGGCGCGATCTATAGGCTCAGCTTTTTCGGAACGGTCACTCACGAGCCGATTCTGTCCTATCTTTCCACACGGTACCATGTGACGTTCAACATCCTGTTCGGGAACATCGAAACGCTGCACGGCACCATTGTGGGCAGCCTGCTGGTGGAATTTCTCGGCAAAGACGAGGATATCCGGGCCGCGATGGAATACTACAAGACCCTGAATACCAAAGTGGAGGTGATCCGCGATGCTCAGTAACCTGATCCCCAACGTGATCGAATATTTTCCCGAAATGATCAAGGCACTGCAGGAAACGCTGATCATGGTCTCCATTTCCGGCGTGTTTTCCGCCCTGATCGGCACCCCCATCGGCGTGGCGCTTGTGGTCACCTCCGAAGGCCACATTCTGGCGAACAAATCGTTTTATTCCGTCCTTTCCAAGATCATCAATACCCTGCGCTCCGTTCCCTTCGTCATCCTGATTGCGGCTATTCCCGGTTTTACGCGGCTGATTGTCGGCACGACCATCGGCGTGAAGGGCGCAATCGTTCCGCTTGTCGTGGCCTGCGTCCCGTTTGTGGCGCGGCAGATCGAAATTGCGCTGGTCAAGGTGGATATGGGCGTAATTGAGGCCTACCAGTCCATGGGCTTTTCTCCCATAAAAATCATCTTCCGGGTCATTCTGGTAGAAGGTCGCAAGGACATTGTGCTTGCCGTTACGGTTTCGATCATCAGTCTGATCGGCTTTTCTGCCATCACCGGAACGGTGGGCGGCGGCGGGCTCGGCGATTTCGCCATCCGCTACGGCTACCAGTATTTTAAGAGCGACATCATGATTGTAACGATTATCGTCATCGTAGCCATTGTTTACCTGATTCAGGGAATCGGGGATCTCATTTACCGTAAGCTCAGCCATTAATATACATCAATTTATAAGGAGAGATTTATTTATGAAAAAGTTTCTTTCACTGATTCTTGCAGCTGCACTGGCGGTAAGCGCCACAGCCTGCTCTTCCTCCAATTCGGCGTCTTCCTCCGCCGCGCAGGCCAATGCCGGCGCCGCATCTTCTGCCGCGCAGAGCAGCGGCACCGCGTCATCCGCGGACGGCGATTTTTCCAAGCCCGTTACATTAAAAGTCGGCGTAAACGGAACCGATTTCCGTCTTTGGGACAGCCTGAACAAGCGCCTGAAGCAGTACAATATCACGCTGGAGCCGGTCAGCTTTGCGGACTACATCAAGCCGAACCAGGCACTTGCGGATAAGGAAATCGACCTGAACGCATTCCAGACCCAAATCTATTTCAAGACCTTCATCAAGCAGCACAATCTGAACCTTGTGTCGCTCGGCGATACAATCATCGCCCCAATGGGAATCTATTCGCAGAAAATCAAGGATATTTCCAAAACGCCGGACAACGCCAAGGTTGCCATTCCGAACGACGCCACCAACGGCGGCCGCGCGCTGATCCTGCTCGAATCCGCGGGGCTGATCAAGCTTGACGGCAAGGATAAGGTAACCCCCACAACAAAGAATATCGCGGAAAATTCGAAAAGCCTTCAGTTCGTATCCATGGAATCCGTACAGATTCCCCGCTCCCTCGGCGACGTTGACATTGCAGCCATCAATACCGGCGCCGCTACAGACGCAGGCCTGAGCCCGGTAAAGGACGCGATTTTCCGTGAAAGCGCAGACGGCGAAGCCGCAAAGAATTATTTCAACATCCTCGCGGTACGCCCGGAAGACAAGGATAAACCGGCTTTCAAGAAACTTCTTGAAGTTTACCATACCGATGAAACCAAAAAGGTAATTGACGAAATCTACAAGGGAGCCGCCCTTCCTGTGTGGTAAGACCTGCTTACCCCGGGCAAAGGCTGAGCTTTCCCGATACGATTTATGAAAAGGGGGCGTTTTATCGTGTCTGACCTTCAAAAACAAATATTGCAGTATATCGATGAAAACCAGCAGCTGTTTCAGGATGCGGCAAAGCAGATTCACGCGCACCCGGAGATTTCCAATTATGAATTCTTCGCATGCAAGCTGCTCACGGAAATTCTGAGCAGTCACGGATTCCGCGTAGAAGAGAACGCGGCGGGCCACAGAACGGGCTTTTCCGCTTCCCTTCGCTCCGAAAAGCCGGGGCCGGTAATCGCCTTTCTGGCGGAATACGACGCGCTGCCGAATCTGGGGCACGGCTGCGGCCACAACCTGATCGGCACGATCGCGGCGTTCTCGGCAATCGCGGTCTCCCGTCATCTGGATAAGGTAGGCGGTGAGGTACGCGTCTACGGTACTCCGGGCGAGGAGGGCGGCGAACAGGGCAGTGCGAAGGAGAGCTTCGTGCGCGAGGGGTATTTCAAGGATGTCGACGCCGCGCTGGAGGTCCATCCGGCGCCCTTCAACACCCTTACGCCCCGCACGCTGGCGCTTGACCCCATTGACATTGAGTTCTGGGGCAAAGCCGCCCACGCAAGCACGGCCCCGGAGCAGGGGATCAACGCCCTTGACGCGCTGATTCTGACCTATAACGGGATCAACGCCTTAAGGCAGCATCTGCCAAAGGACGTCCAGATACACGGGGTGATCTTAAACGGCGGAAGCGCGCCGAACATTGTTCCCGATTACAGCCGCGGGCGCTTCTACATCCGCGCACAAACACGCGCGCAGGTGGACATTGCCAACCGGAAGATACAGGCGATCGCCTCAGGGGCGGCTTCCATGACCGGCGCAGACTGGAAGGTATCCTTTTTCCAGAATAAAATCGACGATATGATTCCGAATAAAAAGCTGGATGAGGTTTACAGAATGTACGCGAAAGAGCTGGGCGAAGAGCTTACCGAAATCAGCCAGTTCCCCACAACCGACGCCGGCAATGTTTCCCACGCGGTGCCGACCCTGCACGCATCGCTGAAATCACTGGAAAAAGTTGTTCCGGCACATTCGGAAGCCTTCCGTGACGGCTGCGTCAAAGAATACGCCCTGCATTCCATTGCCCGCGGCGCAAAGCTGCTTTCGCTGACCGCGCTCGACCTGCTGCAGAATCCTGCGCTCACCGGGGAAATCAGGGAATATCACGCCAAGCTGCTGGAAAATTAAAGCTGTCTTTTTCACATTCCGGGAAAACGGATTATAAAGTCCCTATCGCCCGGAACACGGGTACGCCGGGCGGGCTCTGAAGGGACATAAACATACAATACCCGGTTCACATACGATTCAGATTACGCAAGACATCATCTTTCTGATTTTAGGACGATTTTAACACCGTTGTCCTGTCAGGAAGGTGATGTTCCTGCTTTCACGCGGATTTCCGCCGGCGCGGCGAGCCGCATGTGCATCTTCTGAAAATATTTCAAAAAGCCCTTGACAAACACCAAAGGAAAGCATATTATATATGTATAAAACATATATAATTACTATAAAATAAAAAGGAGGATTCGGCCATGAAAACACAGGTTTTGAACAACAGCAGAACGGATAACATGATGTGCACGATGTGCATCATGTGCTGTGCCATGCCCAAAATGAAACATGACCGAACACTTCTGCTGTAAACTGTGCCAACGTGCACAACTGCATAGGCGCCGAAGCTGTCAGGTCATAGAACCTGGCAGCTTTTTTATATCATATTTTAAAAAACTATAAAATTATTATCAGAAAGGTTGATTCACAATGAGCGAGAGAAAATTTGGGTTTGACACATTACAGGTACAGGCGGGGCAAGCTCCCGACCCTGCGACGGGCGCACGGGCAGTGCCTATTTACCAGACCACTTCCTATGTATTCAAGGATACCGCAGAAGCGGAGGGGCGTTTTGGGCTGACCGTTCCGGGCTACATTTATTCCCGCCTGACCAACCCGACCAACGACGTTTTTGAACAGCGCATCGCGGCGCTGGAGGGCGGTTCCGCAGCGCTTTCCGTAGCTTCCGGGGCGGCGGCGATTACATATGCCATCCTGAACATTGCGGGCGCAGGCGACGAGATTGTTTCCGCCAGCACGCTGTACGGCGGCACCTACAATCTGTTTGCGCACACCCTTCCGCGGTACGGGGTCAGCACCGTGTTTGTGGACCCGGACGACGCAAGTAACTTTGAAAAAGCGATTACCCCGAAAACAAAGGCGCTCTATTACGAAACCCTCGGCAACCCGGGCATCAATGTGATCGACTTTGACGCGGTGGGCGAAATCGCAAAGAAATACAAGATTCCGGTGATCGTTGACAATACCTTCGCCACCCCCTACCTGTTCCGTCCGTTTGAACACGGCGCAAACGTTGTGGTTCATTCCGCTACAAAGTTCATCGGCGGCCACGGCACATCCATCGGCGGCGTGATCGTGGACGGCGGCAACTTCGATTGGACGAGCGGAAAATTCCCCGGATTTACCGAGCCGGACAAGAGCTACCACGGCATTAAGTACGCGGACCTCGGCGCCGCGGCGTATGTCACGAAAATCCGCGCACAGCTCCTGCGCGACACGGGCGCAACGCTTTCCGCATTTAACGCATGGCTGTTCATCCAGAGTCTGGAATCCCTTTCCCTGCGCGTTGCGAAGCATGTTTCCAACACAGAAAAGGTCGTGGAATTCCTCGCCAATAACCCCAAGGTCACGGAAGTCAATTATCCGGGTCTGGAATCCAATAAATATTACAGCCTTGCAAAGAAATATTTTCCGAAGGGCGCAGGCTCCATCTTTACGTTCTCCGTAAAGGGCGGCGTGGAAGAGGCGAAGAAGCTCATCGACAGCCTTGAAATCTTCTCGCAGCTTGCAAACGTGGCCGACGCAAAGTCGCTCGTCATCCATCCTTCCACCACCACACACCAGCAGCTCAACCCGGAGGAGCAGCGCGCGGCGGGCTTCGGGCCGGATACCATCCGTCTTTCCATCGGTCTTGAGGATCCGGACGATCTGATCTGGGATCTCGGCCAGGCGATCGACAAAGCAATCTAAAGGAATGTGCAAATACAGCTTCAGATTATAGAAAACCGTCAGACTGCGGCAGATCATACAATTCAACGCAGAAATCAGTTCCAGTAAATTTACGCGGCTTTGCCTGCAATCCGGCAAACTGCGGCAAATCGTGCAAGCGCAGCCAACGCAGCAAACATACCGCAATTTTGCGGTTGCACAACTTTGTCGCCGGTGAGGAGCAAGAAAATTGCTCCTCATTTTTTAAATAGATTGAACGGGGGTGTACCATCATGCCGATTACCGTACCGGAAGGGCTTCCGGCAGCTGAAGAGCTGGAAAAAGAGAATATTTTTATCATGGACGCGAACCGGGCGATCCATCAGGATATCCGCCCGCTGCAGATTCTGGTCTTGAATCTGATGCCTGTGAAAACAGACACGGAAATCCAGCTGCTGCGGCTCCTCAGCAATTCGCCGCTGCAGCTGGAAGTGGAATTCCTCCGTATGACGAGCCATGTTGCAAAAAATACCCCTTTGGAATATCTTCTGAAATTTTATAAGAATTTCAATGAAGTGAAAAGCAACCGGTACGACGGGATGATCATCACCGGGGCCCCGGTGGAAAAGCTGAAATTCGAGCAGGTGGATTAC
>JAEWUH010000110.1 GCA_023397245.1 Bacillota bacterium
CAATTAGGATTCGCTGTGACTGATCTCTCTTTCCCCGTTGCCCCTCAACATTACGCGCATCCTGTTCACATTCGTGATCATTTTCTTTCAATGCATCTTGTAGCTCTGTCAAACGATCCGCCTTTTCCTGCAGTGTGTCGCTGCCGCCAAGCGCATTTTTCTCTGCTTTAAGCTGAGAAAGGGTTTCGCTATCCTTCTGTATCTTTACATTCAGCTTCTCAATTTCAAGCTCTAGGTTTGCGATATCGTTTTGTGTGGCGGAAACATGGCTTTGCAGATTTTCCGTTTCATCATGATGATTCAAAAACGCACGTGCTTTTTGTGCCAGCATGTATTGGTTATAGCGGGTATATTCATTTCGGATAATTCCCGCGCTGTTCTGCGCGCGTTCTAGTTGCTCGAGATTTCCCTGAATGCTGTCCATTTTTTCCATCGCGTCCACCATCGCCTGCAAGTCATTATCGCTGAGCGGCTGCAGGGATGAGTTCAGAATATCCTGCACCAAGGATGGTTTGAAATCCTTGCTTAGCTTCGGGGCACGGATTTGAATCAATAGCGTGATAAACTGCTCATATTGGTCAATGTCCGGGAATTGGAATACACGGTCATTGACCAATTTTTTATATTCGGTCGTGCTGTCCGCCCAGTTGCCGGGGTCGTTCAGTGCGTTTTTAGCCTCTTGTTTGCTGAGAGGAAGCCGCTGTGACCCGGCTTCTCGGTACAGACACAAGTCATAACCGATTCTACGACCGTCACAAAGGCAGAATCCCCAAAACGATGAAATTCCCTTGCCTTTCTGGGCACGCATCCCGATTGCCAGTGTGCAATAATGTTCCACGTCCGGTTTCTTAAATTCCAAATACAAATATCCGGTGGATTCGTCTCGGTCTCCGTCTCCCAAGAGATAAAAATCCATTTTCCGATCCTTGGTTCCAAAGGAATCCAAGCGTTCCGGACGATGGTTACCATCCAAAATAAAAGGGATAAAGCTCTGCGTCGTAATGGATTTACCTGCACCATTCGCGCCGCGCAGCAGTAATCTGCCGCCTCGAAAGGGAAACTCTTCAACATCATATAACCAAAAATTAACAAAACCCAAACGGTTCATTAACCAGCGCAAAATCATGCCTCCCCAGTTTCAGTGTTTTCCCGGTAATTACCAGTCATCTTTCCCAATGCGGGCAAGAGGATAAGACCCTCTTCACGCCGGGACAAAAGCATCCAGCTTTCCATATAGGTGAGTACCTCTTCGGTCAATTTTTCAAGGGGCATCTCCCGATACTGCTTCCCCCATAAAGCAGAATACTGTGTTCGGCATTTTTGAAGTTCCCGCGTGAAATCATGGAGGGACAGCTCCACGAAATCATTCATGGCGCGTGGGTACTCATTTTCCAGAACAACTGAGCGCAATCTTGCAGAAAGGTTTAGTGCAATATCGCTCAACATACGATCTTCCGGATAGCTCAGACCAAATGACTCATCTTCATCCAAAACAAAGTACGCACCGTTTTTGTAGATCTGCAAATTGCCGCCAATGGTCTTTTCCAGGTAATGTTGTAACGAACCGCGCTGATTTTTGATATATGCATAAACCGGATCATCAGGTTGCTCCCAATACACCGCGGGTGACAGTGTGAGCTGGCGGTACACTCTGTGGGTACGCAGGACACCACGGTCCTGATTCAGGTTTTCCGTATCCTCCTTTTCGAAGTCCGTGGCGCAGGAAAAGCCTGAAATGTCATAGCTGAAGCTGACGGAGAACCATCTTGACAATCCGATGTTTTCATAAAGGACCTCCTGACTTTGATCGGAAGAGAAACTCTCACTGGTTCCGTCTCGGGTCTTAATCAGCGAAAGAGATTCCGCATAGCACAGAACCCGAACCAAGCTCTTACGGCTCGAAAAGGTTTCCCAATTCCAATCAGAAAGAACAGGTTGCAGATAAGCAAGCAATGCGGGAGTGAGTTCTGAAAGGAGAAAACGTTCTCCCTCGTCTCTGTCCTCCAAAAAGATCAGTAACGCACATAGCAGACAGTAATCGGAAGGTGCATCAAAAGCTTCGATTCCCATAGAAGGTTCCGCATGTGCCGGAATCTTTTCCAATTTGATCAGTTTCTCGTTGATGAACAGCTTCCAGCCAAACTGTTCCCCAAGAATCTTTTGAAAAGTGGGGATAGCTCGTTTAACGCGGTGATATAGGGCAGGGTCCTGTTCTCTAAGAATCCAAAATTGTCCTAGAAGAACGCGAAATTCATCCATTCACATCACGTCCTTCAAACATCAGTACATAGGCGGGCATGGTCAGATTGCCATCCGTGCAGTGCAGCATACAGGAGCCAGGTTGGCGAAGCAAATGAAACTTCTGTCCATACTCCGTGATGGCATGGCGATCGGAGGCGCTGTTGGCCAGCACAACCCAGTTTAGGAATATCTGCCGTATTGAAGGTTCAAGTATATCTGTGATAGCTGAAAAATCCAACTTTCCATTCTGGATATATTGTAGTGCAAGCTTCTTTGTTCGCTCCTGTTCTTCAAGA
>JAEWUH010000238.1 GCA_023397245.1 Bacillota bacterium
GCATCGGTAAGTTCCTGATATGTATCGGACATGGCAACCAATGCCACGTCCGAATCCGGTAAATTGGGATGATGCACAAATTCCATAGTTATTCCGTCCTCAGTGCGTCTACAGGGTTTAAACTGGAAGCCTTATAGGCCGGATAAACCCCGAAAACCGTTCCCGTTATAATAGAAAATCCGATTGCCAGCAATAAAACATCCCACCGGATGCTGAGCGGAATACCGTAGTAGGAGGTTCCCGCAAAAGAAATCAGATATCCGGCCGCAATTCCGCAGAAGCAGCCGATCAGCGAAATCAGGACTGCCTCGAACATAAATTCAAGCATAATAGCGCTGCGCTTTGCACCGATCGCTTTTTTGATTCCGATTTCCCTTGTCCGTTCATTGACGGAAACCAGCATTACGGTCATGATGCTTAAACTGGCTACCAATAAAGAGATAGCACCTACTGCGGAGAGAATCAGCGTTACAATATCCAGCATACTTGTCAGGCTGTCCCTCTGCTTAGCAAGATTATTGGATACAAACGCATTGGAAGTTCCGTTGCTGCGGTTTAGGCTTGTTACGATTGTCTTGCCGATACTGTCCAGGTTGCCCCCGTATTTCACTTTAACCGCGATCTGGTCAAAATCATCCCTGCCCGTAGCAGACTGAACCGTCGTATAAGGCACATAGATGAACGTAGGAATATAATCCCCGATAAAATTCTGAAGGAGTCCGTTTCCGGTCTTTATAATACCGACAACCTTGAATTCCTCCATGACTCCCCCGCATAAAATCGAGACTTTTTTCCCCACAATATTATTTCTGCTGTAGGCATTTTTTGAGAATGCCTCGTCAACCAAACAGACGTTTGCGCATGTATTGATATCCTGCTGGTTAAATAAACGCCCATAAAGCAGATGGATGGAAATGATTTGATTTGCCTTTGAATCCACACCCCATATAAGAGCTTTTGAATCCAGCCTGCACGAGGTCACTTCGGTGTTCAGCATGATGACAGGAGTGGCCTGCTCTACCTGATCGCATTTTTTTATAACGTTCAGATCGTTCGGGCTTAAAAAGACATTTTCCGCGTTCCTTGAAGAAGAAATTGAAAGGCCGCTTAAGCCAAGACCTTCCAGTTCGCTGCTCAGCGCATCGGTCCCGCACTGGCTGATATTGCCGATAATAATAACCGATGCTACGCCGATTGTAATCCCAAGGATGGTAAGCGTGGTTCTTGAACGTTTTCTTCCCAGATTTTTAAATGCCGCCTTTAAGTAATCATTCATCCGAACTTACCGCCTTTTTCTCGGATGATTTAACATATGCGCCGTTGGAGACACTATCCGGGTCATTTATGATGAGATCGTTTTTAGAAAGACCGCTTACAACCTCAAAGCCGTTGTCAAATTCTTTCTGGGTGACAATCGGCGTCTTTACGGCCTGTTTTCCTTTGACTTTGAATACGTACTCGTTTCCGTTTTTATCGGCTCTGACGGCCTCGTAGGGTGCAATAAGCACGCCGGAATTTTCAGAGGTAATAATTTTTGCCTTGGCGGTAAAACCAGGTTTGATATCCCGGCTGCTTCCTTCCACACTGACGATTACTTCCACTACGGTTTCCTGGCCGGTCGTGGTAACGATCTGCTTTGCTTCGGAGGAAATCGATTTTACCGTGCCGGAATAAGTTGAGTTTTTAAAGCCAACACCGGTAATAACAGCCTTCTGCCCCACTTTTATGTCTGAAATCTGGGATTCGTAAACTGACAGACGAACCTGTAGACCGGAATCGTCGGCAATTACAACGACCGGACTTCCGCCCGATATATAGCTGTTGGAAACTGCGGAAACAGAAGTAATTTCTCCGGAAACAGGTGAAGAAACCGTTTTTTCTATGGTTTCTTTGTATGAGCTTTGCGCACTCTGTATTTGATCCTCATACTGATTAAGTAAACTTTCATATCCGCTCAGCAATTTCGACGTATCGATTTTATCCGACGGTAATTCCACCGTCATAAGGGTCTGCCCGGCGGTAACATGGTCTCCTGCTTTTACATAAACATCCTTCACCACAGAAGCAGACGGCGCATAAACGTTGCTTGTGGCAATGCGTTCCACTCTGCCGGAACAGGTAACGGAATTTTCAACTGTAAGTGTATCTACCTTTACAGTAGACACTTCTACTACGGAATTCCTTGAAATCAGGCCATAGGCGGCTATAAAGCCAACTGCAATAAATGTAAAGGTAATCAGCATTACATATCTTTTCATCGTCATTCCCCCATCCGTGTTATTTTGTGATAACCGGAGGGAAAATATAAGTGTGATTCCGGGCAGTTTCATGAATAATTTTCGCCAGAATTACAAGAATACAAATGAGGTGAAAACATATGAGTATTATCCAGTGTGATGTGGATTGTATTTATCAGCGGGAGGGCTATTGCAGCCTGGAAATGCCCTCCGTCATAACCAACTATACCGGAGACGGCTGTGTGCATTGCATTAAGGTAACGCCAAGGTCACCGAATGCCAATGTTAATCAATCGAAGCTTCAAACGCCTCTCTCACATTTCTGACACCGATCAGCTGAATTTCGCTGAATTTTGAGCTTATCTGTTTCAGGCTATGATACGGTAAAACGCATTTTTTAAAGCCGAGGCGGGCTGCTTCGCTGATCCGCGCTTCAATGTGCGTTACCGAACGGATTTCCCCTGCCAGCCCGATCTCACCGAAAACGATTGCATCGTCGCTGATCGGTTTATCTTTAAGGCTTGATACAAGGGACATGGCAACGGCCAGATCAGAGGCAGGTTCATCCAGCCGCAGCCCGCCGACTACATTCACATACGCGTCCAGATTCGAAAAATAATACCCCGCCCGCTTTTCCAGAACTGCAAGCAGCAGCGACATCCTGTTGTAATCAAAGCCTGTCGACATCCTTCTTGGATTGCCAAATCCGGTTGTGGTCGCCAAGCCCTGTATCTCCGCCAAAATCGGGCGGGAACCCTCGATTACACTGGTAACACAGGTTCCCGAAACATTTCTGGGCCTGCCGGAAAGCAGCGCCAGAGAAGGGTTGTCCACCTGTTTCAGACCGTTATCCCCCATGTCGAAGACTCCGATCTCGTTTGTCGAGCCGTAACGGTTCTTCACGGCGCGCAGAATCCGATAGGACATCTGCCGGTCACCTTCAAAATACAGCACCGCGTCAACGATATGTTCCAGTACCTTCGGGCCGGCTATGGCGCCGTCTTTATTCACATGTCCTACGATAATCGTCGGGATTTCAAGGGCTTTTGCGGCGCGCATAACGGCATTTGTACACTCCCTGACCTGTGTAACGCTGCCGGGGGATGAATTCAGGTCTGTAAAATTCATCGTCTGTATGGAATCAATCATTACCAGATCCGGCTTGTCCGCCCGAACCTGTTCGATCACGCATTGAATATCGGTTTCCGTAAGAATAAAGAGATTATTACTCTCCACCCCAAGGCGAGCGGCACGCAGTTTGATTTGCCTGCTGGATTCCTCGCCGGATACATAAAGTATTTTCAGTGACCGGCCGAGATACTCGCAGATCTGAAGCAAAATTGTAGATTTCCCGATACCGGGTTCGCCGCTGATCAGGATCAGCGACCCCTTTACGATGCCGCCGCCGAGTACGCGGTCAAGCTCAGAAAGTCCGGTATGGTAGCGTTCCTCATCCACGGTGCTGATTTCATGGAGCGCAACCGGACGCGTCATGCTGCGTGACATAGATGTATAAGTTCCGGCCGATTTCTTGGGGCCGGTTTCCTTTATTTCCTCGTTCATGGTATTCCATTGACCGCAGCCAGGGCATTTCCCATACCATTTTGCGGATTCAAAACCACATTCGGTGCAAATATAAACACTTTTCGTTTTAACGGCCATTTATGAGTCTCCATTTTCTTTTATTTGATAAAATTATAGACCAACCCCGGAATGATTACAAGCATTATTGATTCGCAGAGCAATAATCCAGTATCCCGCTGTAAACAGCAAAAGCCATTTGCTGCCGGTAAAGTTTGTTGTTCAGTTTTTCCGCTTCGGATTCATTGGAAAGAAATCCGCATTCTACAACAACCGCCGGCACTTTTGCGTGCCATAACAGAAAAATGGAATTTGTCGCAGGTTTCGTCTCGCGCGTATTTTCCGGCTGTAAGAGCCCCACAACGCGTGCTTTAATGTTTTCCGCCAGTACCTTGCTCTGGTCGTTTTTCGTGGAATAAAACATCTGTGCACCGCTGTAGCGGCTGCTTGTGAAATGGTTTTGATGGATACTGACCAATACGCAGTCTTCCTGCGCCTCAACGATTTTCAGGCGGTTATGCAGGTCGCTTACCTTGCGTTCCCGAACCGTATCGAGATTGTCATCATTTATGGAAATATCGGTCGTCCGGGTCATGATCACACGGTAGCCCGATACCTGCAGCAGCTTTTGCAGCTGCAATGCGATATCAAGGTTAATGTCTTTCTCCATTAACTGTGAAACACCGGTAGCTCCGCCGTCCTCCCCACCGTGCCCTGGGTCGATTACAATGGTGCGAATCCGGTCTCCGGCAAGCGCGGAAGCCATTTTGTCAATCCGGCTGTACGAAAGATACGAAAGCAATAAAAACGCAAGGCAGCACAAAATCAGGACGGTTATCGGTATAAAATATGTTTTTGCCGCTTTCAATGCAATCACCCCATGCATCTATATGCACGGGGTGAATTTAGTTATGTATAGAACTATAAATCAATTATCATCTGAGAATACGGCAAAGATTCAAAACCCATTCGCCGATATAGGGAAACTGCTTTTTGATTACTGTCCTCAACCTCAAGACGGATGCGTTTTACATTGCCCGGAAGATGGTTTCTTAAATAAGCAAAGAATTCTTTTCCTACGCCGCTGCTTCGATATCCCGGCTTCACATAGAGCTCATCGATCCATAAAACCGTACCGCCTGCCTCCTGCGAAAAAGTCTTCGCCAGGAGCGCGTAACCGACCGTCGTATTTTCATATTCCATAATGTATCCAGCCGTATAACGATCCGATTTCATCAGTTCGTCAAATGTGTCGGCAATGTATTTCTCAGGTATATTATGATCTACGGCGTCAGAAGAGTAAAAATTCTCTGCCATTTCTAAATAATCCTGTTTGTCTTCTTCCTTGATCTTACGTATCATTTTGTAATAAAATCTCCTTTTCCTGTCCTCTCCGTATTACGGCTGTTTTGTCTATTCCCCGGCAGGCAGCTTCGATAAAGTGCGGATTGTCAGCTGCATCCTTATCAAATCCCTCTTTCTCGGGTTGCTTTACTTTTTCTCATCAGAATCAGAGAAATGAGCATATGGCACACTTCGCCGGCAAGGAAGGTAAGATAAAGCCCCTTCCCGTCGAAAACAAACCATGAGAGCAGCAGAAATATCTGAACAAAGCCGATGCACCGCAGAAAGGAGATCAACGCAGAAAAAGCGTTGCGCTCCGTGGTTTGAAAATAGAGGATATTCATAAGCGTTATTCCGATAGCGACGTATGCAATCGGGTAGAGACGGAGCATACTGGTCGTCAAGGCCGTCAGTTCCGGGTTGCCTCCACGAAATAGGGTTACAATGCCGCCGCTGAACGCAATACAAAGGCTGACCAATACTATCGGGACAATGAGATTAGCACGGATACCAAGACGGTATACCCGGTTAAAAGCCGCGGTGTCCCCCCTGCCGTGGTAAAAGCTCATGAGGGGCTGTGCGCCCTGGGTAACGCCGATCAGTGTCATATTGATAATGGAACAAACATACCCGACGATCGAGTAGGCGGTTACGCCAAGCGTTCCCTGCGTACGCATGATCGCCAGATTAAAGGAAAACGTGAGGGCAGGAAGGCTGAATTCCATCAGAAAAGTGGCAAACCCGTTGCTGAGCATGCGTTTAACGTCGGAAATATCGAAATGGGGAGTGTGAATCCGCAGAACACCCTGCTTTCTTACAAAGTGAGCCGCATAAAACATCAGCTCTATCATCATGCCGATTCCGTTGGTGATAGCCGCGGCCTCGATACCATAACCCAGAATGAGGATGAAAATGACATCCAGTATGGCGTTGATGACCGCTCCGGTAACGGATGCAAACATGGCCAGCCGCGGGGCGCCGTCGTTACGGACGAATACGGCAAGAAGACAAACAATCATTTGCAGCAGTGAAAATGGCGCGATCCATTTCAGGTACGCCACTGTGGAAGGCAGCAACGTCTCGTTTGCACCAAAAAATACCGCCAACGGCTGCCGGAAGAGGAAGCCAAATATTGCGATTACCGCTCCGGTGACCACGGCCATCGTTAAGCATTGATTAAAGATATTATTGGCCTTGCCGGCTTCTCCCTGCCCCTTGTAAAAAGAATATACATTCGCTCCGCCGACTGCAATCAGCATGGCCAGCGCGATAACGACCATGCTGCAGGGAAACGCGATGTTAACGGAGGCAAGTCCGATTTCTCCTATCCCCTGCCCCACAATAATGCCGTCCAAAATAACGTAAAGAGCCTGCACCACCATCCCGATAACCGCCGGAATCACATATTTTACGAATTGCTTATTGATTTGTTGAGACTGCATACTAAGTTTCCTCCTGAAAAGATGTACTCGTCAGACCGTTTTCAGCCAACAAAAAAAGCCAGATAAAATACCGGGAACCTCCCGACATCTTATCCGGCTCTAATTCTAAAAAAGCCCTCCGATGAAACTCTCAAATCATCAATAACTTGAGTTCAAAGAAATTATATTGTAGAATACGGCGTTTGTCAACACATGTTTTTACCGCATTTCCGCATTCAAAAAGTAGCATTTCAAAAAAAAATCAGAGCCGTCAAATTCGACAGCTCTGATGGTGGTGCGAGGGGGGGGACTTGAACCCCCATGAAATTGCTTTCACATGGACCTGAACCATGCGCGTCTGCCAATTCCGCCACTCTCGCGTCAACGACTAAATAATATTATCATATCTTATAGCTTGTGTCAATACAAAATTGAAAAGAAAAAGCGGCATTTTGTAAAAGGGTACTCTTTTACAGCGTGAATTTGAGATACTCCACGGGTTAACCTGCCAACAATATTATGATCTGAACCGTGAAATCCGCCCGGATTGAGATATTATGCAAAAAGGCGCAATATACTTATAATATCCTGAAAATCTGAGGTGGTATCTGTGTTTTTCATCATCAATAAAAGACAGCTTGAGGCCTTACTGCTCGGTTTTATAATCCTGATCACCGGTATCGTAACAATTACCCGCCGTTCGCCGGCAGCCGTCCCGGTTTCCGCTTCAAACACAAACTGGGGATTGAGTTTTCAGGAAAACGGCAAACAGCCTGCCGGAAACGCCTCCGCCGCATATTTGAAGCAGTACAACGCTTATTTCGTTGGCACAGCCGATAAAAAAATGATCTACCTAACCTTCGACGCCGGTTTTGAAAACGGTTATACTGCAAAAATTCTCGATACATTAAAAAAGCATAAAGTAAAAGCAACGTTTTTTTTAGTGGGCAATTATCTTAAAACAAGCCCCGATTTGGTCAAACGGATGGTAAGTGAAGGTCACATCGTGGGAAATCACACATTTAGTCACCCGGATATGTCTAAAATTTCAAATATTGAGTCCTTTCAAAAAGAGATGGTTTCTGTGGAAGATATGTACTTTGAAATCACCGGAACAAAGCTCCAGAAATTTTATCGTCCGCCGCAGGGAAAGTACAGCGTTGCCAATCTGAAGCAGGCAAATGAACTCGGTTATAAAACGATATTCTGGAGTCTCGCCTACGTGGACTGGTATCAGGATAAACAACCGACAAAAGAACAGGCGTTTGAAAAGCTGATCCCCAGAATCCATCCCGGAGCTGTTGTCCTGCTGCACAGCACATCAAAAACCAACGCAGAGATACTGGACGAATTGCTTACGAAGTGGGAAGCCGCCGGATATCAGTTCGGAACGCTGACCGATTTATGTAAATAATGCCGCGTAAGCACTGTTCAAAAGAACGCTGTTTTTATCAAAGGAAAGTTCCCAGATTCCAACCCCGGCCAACCCGTACCGCTTTGCCAGACCTGCCTTTCGCGCCACAGACCCGGCATCTTCATAAGAAATAAACGTGCTGTTTCCGTACAGATACGGAACAGAGGCCGTACCGTCAGTATAGGAATCATAGCCGGTATGGTTCAGATAGTTGGAAACAACTGTGTCAAAACCGACGGACTTTGAAGAAGAAAAGATACTGTTAAAACCGTTGCTTTCTGCGCTGACGCCCTGATAAAGATAGCCGTAAAACGGCATACCCAGAACCAACTTTTTTGCCGGCGCGCCGGCATTCAGGTAATTCTCAATTCCCTGATTCACACTGACTGCATCGGAAGAGTACAAAGGAGCGTTAAACCCGGTGCGGTCATCCCAGGGGCCGTGCATATCATACCCCATGATGAAAAGATAGTCCACGCTGGCAAGAACGCTCGTCAGCTCAATGTTCCTTATATAGCCCCTGTCCGTGGCGCCGGTAACCGTAAGATAATATCTCTTTCCGTCAAGGGTGCTCCGGGCGTTCAGCTTTTGCCGGATCAGCTGTACAAGTTTTGTATAATTCTGCTTGTCGTCTGCGCGGTGCACATTACCGGATAATCCACCCGAAACGGGATATTCCCAGTCCAAATCCACCCCATCCAAACCATATTTCAGAAGAAAATCAAGGCAGCTCTGCGCAAAAGTCTCCCTTGAGGATTCGGTTGCGGCAGCATCGGAAAATCTCGCGGAATTGTCCCAGCCGCCAACGGAAATAATAATTTTTAAGGATAAATTTCGCCTTTTAAGATTTTTCAGGCCTTCCAAGTTTGCTGTATCGGTCACCGGGTCATCCATAACCAGCTTTAAGCCGCTGCTGATGTCGGCAAATGCGTAGTTAATATGGGTCAGCTTTGAAACATTTATTTTATCCGGTGTAAAACCGCTGTTTCTTGCCCACGAAGTATAATAACCGACAATGCAGTTATTCACGGAAGAAGGTGCTTTGTTGCTGTAAACGGTATTTTGTTTGGTACCGGAAGCCGCGCTTGAACCCGTGCTGCTGTTCGGCTGGCTTTCGCTTTGCTCCGAAATTGCCGATTTTGAGGAACTCCCGGATATGAATGATGCCGCGGACTGCGCTGATGAGCTCGGCTCTGACGGCGCCCTGCTCTGCCCACTTAATTCAGAAGAATCAGGACTTGAGCGATACAGATAGGAAGACGTTCCTCTGGCGATATCGCTGTTTATGTCGCTGCTTCTATTATGTAAATCCGGGCTGATTTCAGCGGGCTGAGCGGTACATCCAAAGGCTGCTGTCAAAACCAAAACCAGAATTACCTGCACTGCTCTTTTTAATCTTATTCTCTTTTTCACATTATAACCCCTGCTATATATTTTTACTCTATACTAATTTTATCAGTTATAAAAATCGCAGACAATGCAATAATTTTGGTAATTGCACAGCAAAAAGCAGACTATAGCTTATATCTACAGCCTGCCGCTTTTACCACGCTATTTAGACTTTATCCAGCATCGTTTCTGAATACGACTCCCCTACAAAAATCAGGCTGCTGTTTTGAAAACCGACAAACTGCGCCTGACCGATTGTTTCCCTCTTCTCTGAAAAAATACGGAAAAACAGTATACCGATTAAAAGAAGCGTTATAAATAAAACAGCAATCAATTTTTTCAATTCTATTATGCTCCCGCTGATTTTTTACTAGCGTTTGCATAATCCGCTTTATTATTCCAATCTCTGCATATTACTGGAAAAATTTACACAGACTATTTTTGAGGTGATTGATTATGGATTATTCCGGTTTTTATGAATTCCCGTTTCCTTCCAATCTTTCCGGTGAAGGGATTGAGGTAAAGAAATACTTTCTGGCGCTTTCCGACGGCGATCAGCTGAATTTACTGAATGGCAGCAAATCCTATGAAGAGTTCCATGACCGTGTTGTAAACCGCATGAAAAAATCCTCATAAATTATTCCTGAAAACACTCCTATTTCCCGAATGCTTTTCATAGCATTCAGGGAAAGGAGTGTTTTCTACGAAAAAGGAACTTATTGTTTGGGAACTCTTCGGATTTCTCTTTGTGATTGTTGTTGGCACATTGCTGCATTTTACTTATCAATGGTCCGGTAAATGTCCGGCCGCCGGCTATTTTAGCCCTGTTAACGAAAGTACATGGGAGCATTTAAAGCTGATTTTTATGCCGATGCTGTTGTACAGCATTGTGGAGTATCTTGCCATAGGCAGAAATTCCAAAGGCCTCCCTGCGGCAAAAGCAATCGGCATCATGCTCGGAATGCTGACGATTATTACGGTGTTTTATACATACACCGGCGTTATTGGCACGCATTATCTCCCACTTGATATTATAACATTTCTGCTGGGGGTTACAGTCGCTTTTGTATCGAGTTGGCGAATCCTGCAGAATATGCATATCAGTAAAGGGGCACAAATTGCAGTATTGCTGCTTCTTGGGGTAATTGCCGTATGCTTTGTTGTTTTTACAGATTATGCTCCACAAATTGCGCTGTTTAAAGACCCTGTTACAGGCACATACGGTAGAATATAAAAAAATGAACAGCTCCGAAAGCCTTGTTTGGGCTTCGGAGCTGCCGCTTTAATTATTTTCCTTAAGTTCTTAGGAATCTTTCATAGATGACTGGTGTACCTGCTCCAACGATCAAGGTTTTCATCAATCATCCTCACCACCCCCCTGCTCATTCTAATCCAAAGCCAAAATCATCGGAAAATGTCAAATCCATTGCAACAGCATGGCGGAACGCCTCTGCTCCGCTGTTTTCATCACAGGCTACAAGATAATAGTGCTTGTCCTTGTTATATTTCTTATTTTTGAAGGTAAACCGCATCCGGAAGATCCGTTTCTGTGCGTCTGTATCCCGTTTGTCGGCCACATAAATATTCTCATTGGAGATTTTCTCATTGTCGTCAGAGATGAAATACAGCCGATAGGTTGTGCTTTTTACGACATCGCTGACCGGGTCCGACTGGATAAAGTCCAGCGTGGTAATCAGATTGGTAATCTTCTGCACAAGGCTGACCAGCATGATCTGTACGGTTCTGGTCTCCATGTGTCCCTTCTCCATCTTAATATCGATGACAGGAACCAGCATCTCCTGCGGAGAAGAACCGCCGTGAACGTAGTTCTGCCCACCGCTGCCCGGTGTTTTGAATACACTTGTGCTGCATGGAAAAGAAACGACTTTATTATCTTCGTTTCCCAGCAGATAACCCAGTCTCAGATTGCAGATGCCATGTTCCTGAACCGGCTGACTCGACACGATATAGCGACGCTTTACAATGCTGTTCTTATCACTCACACCGCCTATTTTGTCGCTCTCGGCGACCTTGTCACGCTTATAAATAAAGCCATGATCTGCTGTTACGATAAAATGAAGCGTATTTCCATTCTGAGCAATATTGTGTATCAAATCAATAATCTCCGATATGGCTTCCCTGCAGGCGATAAACACTTCATCTTCGGTGTGTTCGCCGCGAACGTCGATCTGGTCATGATAGATGTAGACTACCTGCTTACCGGTAAACACCTCACGCAGGCCAGACTTTTTCATGTTTTTTATTTCATCAAACTGCACACAGCAGCTATTTGGAACAGCAGCCTGCAGAACGGACTGGCGTGTTGCAAGATCGGTGCAATACACTCCATCCACCAGTTCCTTGCCGTCATCGGTCAGCTCCAGCTTACTGTGCGGCAGCAGCGCTGCCATACCAAGGCGGGTATAAGAAGGCAATGTGCTGAGCATACAATCCATCTTGGCGGTACACTTCGGATCATCCTGTATCTTGGCAAACAGTTGACGTCCAACCTCATACCGCATAGCATCCGAAATGATCACTGCCGTGCGGTCTTTGTTGTTCTTGACATAACGGCTAAAGAAGTTGCGCTGCAAGGGCAGAACAGACAATGCGCCCTGCTCCATGATTCCGGCGTTCCATTTTGGCAGCTGCTTTCCCAGATATTCGTTGGTGTAGATGTTTTCCACAAGATCGCGGAGCGGCTCAAAAGCAGCCGTGTTTTCCAGCTGATCGTAGCAACAGTAGAAATTCCGATACTCCGCGTCAATCTGGCAGTCGGCAGACTGATACTGCTCAATGATCGCCTTGAAGCCGTCCGGACAGGTATATTTCACTGCGAGAATCAGCCGGTAAGCGCTGTTCAACAGTTCATAGGCAGCCGCAAACTTCTGACCAAAGTGCATCTTTCGGCGCATTTCGCAGATTTCCGGGATCGGGTGGTTTCCCAGCTTGGCACCGGCATCCTCGGCCAGCAGGCGTTCTGCCAGCCAATGCAGAATCTTTTCGTCGATCTGGGTGAAGGAATCGCATTCCACAAGAGTTTCCGGCTCATAGCGTTCCAACGCAGATGCAACGTTCAAACCGGCTGCCACATGGGCGGCCAGTTGATCGTAACGCTCACGGTAGAGGTAGCTGTTCATCAGGCTGTCAAGAAACGCAATGATATTTCCGGACTTGTAAGATATGAAAGGCTGCCAACCCTTTGGCAACTCTTTTAGAATGTATTTGTCCGCATAGGTGACGAACAGGGTGACAACCAATTTTTCCAGCGTTGGTTGATTGTCGTTATAGCCGAATTGCCGTTTACAGGACTTCCAGAATGCAGGCAGCAGATCGTACTTATCAAATTCGGCGATGAATCTGTTATCCTCCAACCCATCGTCCGTCAGGAGAACCCGAATTACCTCATCGAAAGAGCAGGTTCTGGTGCGGCAGACGGCGCTCATGAGACCGATGAGGATATTCTCCTCATTAAAGTTCTCAATTTCCAGATCATAGAAACGCTGCGTCCGATCTTTGTTGGCAAAGAATTTGATATGCTTTTCAATGATTGACTTGTATTTTTCTTCAATGCCCAAATCCACACTTAACAAAGAGGCGCGGTCTGCATAGAACCGTTTAGAGTACAGCATTGTATCTTCCAGATGATTTTCACGCACATCCGGCTTAGAAAATGGCGCATAGACAAGGTAGTTGGTGTTCTTGTCCTGCCGCTCAAGAAAGTATTTAATTGCAAACTGATTGCCCGGCTCCAGGCGTAGTATTTTTGCATTCTCCAGCTGCACGGAGTCAACGTCCTCGGCAAAATCGGCTTTATTGTCGTACCAAAAGACCAGCTTCCGGGCATCGCCGGTAAATTCGGCATTCAGGCGATCTATAATTTGTTTTAGGTTTAATTCAGCCAAAAGACCGGCCTCCTATCATTAGATTTTTACCAGCACGGGATACTTCTTGCCGTCTGTTCCTGTCTGTATTTTTTCGTAGTTGACCTTCACGCCGTCATCCAGATCAATTTTGATGCGGGCAAGGGCAAGGTGCGCGACCTTCTCATCGTACTCTTTGCACTCCTTGACCTGCTTTTGCAGCTTTTCCTTACGTTTGGCCGCGGCGGTCACTTCACGGACGTTGGTGCTGTTATCGACAGTATCCTGCATCCGGGCTATTTCGCTATCATATACACGTTCCATGCGATGCAGGTAGTCGATACGCAGGTTACCGATGGTATTCTCATCATAGCGGTGCATATAGACGAGCGCTTTAAAGCCGTTCTGCTTGCCGCTGTCAAAGAGCCAATATATCGGGCGTTTCTGATAGATTTTGCAATGGTCTTTAAAGAATTCGTTAAGGAAGTAGTTCCGGATGACTTCCCGGCTGGTATTGCCCTTGTTGCCAAGAGCTTTGGCAATGAAATCAAGGTTTTCTTCCAGCGTATCCGCACCATAGACTTTTTTCACCCACTCACAGAATAAGCCAACAATATCACCCTGAAAATACTGTTCATCGGTGATCGGAAGGATGTTATCCTTGTCCGGGATAAAGCTGCTGTACTTGGAATCGTCCCACTCGCCGCCCGCATAGGCAAGGCCGGGAACGTCCAGCGAATAGCGGCCAAACATGCAGCCAACGGCATAGGAAAGAAGGCTCTTTATATTACGCTGCAAATCGGCTTTACGGACTGTAACATCCTTGTCTTCCACTTCAGGGCTTAGTTCGTTCTGCAGGCCGTAGATGCCAATAATAATCCGATTGAGTTCTTCCTCGTTGGATTTGAGCTGAGTGAAGCGGTCTTGACAGTCTTTTTCCCATTCTTTATAACTCGCTTCAATATATTTTCCAGTAAGAGCGCTATCAGCGGAAAGTTTATATACGCCATGTACAAGAGGGTGACCTTTGAAATTCCATGAAGTCTCAAAACTGTCCCAGTCGGTTTTTGAGATGTCTATGCTTTGTTCGACGAGGGCAATTATTTTGGGCTTGTAAGTTTCGTTGATGATTGCAGGAACCTTCTTTATATCTCCAGCTTGAAAATTAATAGTAGGGTTCAATAAATTCAGCATAGAAAAAGATACTTCACTTGCAAGTACAGCAAGCAAATAAAATAAATCATCATTTCTATTTGGAAAAACAGACGACCCTGCAATATCAAAAACAAATCCGTTCGGATAATAGCGTATTCCAAATTTAGATGAACTTACAAAGGACCATGATAAACTTTCATGAAAATAATATTCTTGGCCGGGAAAACTCGATGACTGGCCGCTTGACACTCTGTAATCAGAGATTTCCTCTCCAAAATGCTCAAAATTTATAATATTTTCATGATTTCCATACCATCTTCTAAAATCCCCGCCTTTATTATACGGATACCACTTTTTATTGCTCAGTTTACTTTCTTCTTTGCTCCGGCAGTTGAAAAATATATTATTAATATTCACTTCCTGCCAAAGCCTCAAAAACCTTTTATTATCACAGGTAAACATTCCGTTTGTAACAACAGAACAATCCGATATCTTACTGTTATCAAACGCTTTAATAAAATTTTCACCCACCCAATAAGCCACAGGCAAGCCGGGGATTTTGGAGAAGTTGTCCTGTTCTGATTCAAAAAAATAGCCGCAATTCGGGTCGTTGATAGCCTCCAGTACTTTTTGCTTCTGCACTTCCATGCCGCCCTTAAAATCTGACAATTTAAAATACAAACCTTTTTCATTCCCTTGTCTGTTTATGAGCACAAACGAGCAAACCGGTACGGTAGCTTCTTCAAAAGCAGAGTACTCCATTTGAATTAATGTGGCAATCGTTTTGTTGTCAATAATGTATTTTCGGAGATTTTCATAGGTCTTGATGAACATCCAGACAAACGGGGTCATAAATCCGGAATAGCCGCCTGCTTTACAATATCCGAAGTTACGGTACATAAATACACTGAATAAATCGCCGGCGTAGTCCTTATAATGATCAGCAACATATTTTTTAAGATCGGCATCCATTTTGTTTAAGTAAGGCGGATTCGTCACAACCACATCATATTTTTGCGCCATTGTCTGTCCAATTTCAATAAGAAGCTGCAATTGCCCCTTGGTGGCATCCAGGCAAATGGAATCCAATGATATCTGCCCGTCCTCGCTGTTCTGTGCTGCAAAGCGGCGCAGCAAATCCCAGTTGCATGGTTCCACATTCAGAATGGAGCCGTATTCCTTGGCATCCGTAAAAGTGTCCAACAGGCCGATAATCTGATTTTGGGCATCGTGTTTTTTCAAGTCACTTAAACCGGCGCCGAAGTATTGTAGTTGGGCTCGATTGACCGTGTTACTCTCCTGAATGGAATATACATGGCAGTCTATTTTGCCATTCAAAATGCGGCGGTTATACTGCCGCGCTTTCATCATTACAGCGAAATAGGCAATCTGGAACGCTCGGTCATCAATATCGAGGCCATAGATGTTGTTCTCCAAAATGCTCTTAGCTGCGTCTCGTTCCGCATAGCCACATTCGGCGTAGATGCGCATCAACACCTCAAAGGCATAAACCAAGAAATGTCCCGAACCCATACACGGATCCAATACCTTCAAATCTTCGGGAAGCACTTTTTCATTCACAGAAGGAAATTCCCCGCCTTTTGGCTTTACAAGGTAGGCTAACTCCGTTTTCAGAGAACTGCCGGGATTCCGCTCAATCCAATAACGTCCAAGCGAATTACCGACAATATACTGAACGACCCAGCCTGTGGTAAAAAGCTGTGTTGCAGCAGGAATATCGTCCTTTTTTACAAAACCTTTGTAGATATTGATGACTTCATTCTTTCGCTCGTCATTGTAATACTGATACAGCCAGCCGATGATCTCCACCTGACCGCCTTTTTCAATGTTAAAGTCGTCTTCCTCAATATCGTGCACCAGATGGTACACTACGCTGTCCTGATCGGTGACGGATACATTCAGCAGCAGTTCAGAATAATCCGCCGTTTTTTCAAACAGTTTGGGCAGGATTGCATTCAAGGCGTTGCACTGCTTGATAAAGAGCAACCGGAAGCATTCATCCACTTGATTCTCATTTTTCAGGCGGATGACTTCTGCTTTTTCATAATCGGTCAGGTCCAGATCCGTGTCAAAGGGAGTTGTCACCAAATCCGGCTCCAGCTTGGCGGTACTGCCGGAAGACAGCGCACGAATGCGAGATGGCAAGTAGTCATTGACTTCCATAAACCGGATGGCGATGAGCCGGTTGAACCAAGTATAGGCCACCTCCTCAATCACACTGCGGTAGGCAGTTGTATAATCTGAAGAAGCCGCCTTCTGGTTGATCAGATCGACAAGGCATTTGCGCTGCCGTACTGCATCTCCGCTGACAGAATACGGCTCTTTCGTTCCAATATTATAAAATTCCGTATCCTTGGTGGACTGAGGCAAGGCTTCTTTGATCCCGTCCTCAGCAATACCCATTAGACCGGCCTTGTAGGTTATATCTGAAACCAGCTTGTTTCGCGCCCAAACTGCAAAGTTTTTAAGAGCTGTTTTGTTCATGCGGCGGTCTCCTTGCTTAGAATTCAACATTGACAATCGTATCTTCTTCGAGCTGCGCTTTGAGATTCCGGCGCAGGGCCTCCAGATATCTGTCGATGTCCTGCTCAGACTCCAGCCGCCAGGAGGAAGTAAGCGTAACCGTCTTGATGGCTACATTCTTCTTCCTTTTCAGTTTTGGCTGAGACTGAGCCGGCGTGGCAGGTACAACCGGCGATTCCCCCTTAGCCGCGGCCTCTTTACGTTTGCGTTCTTCTTCCTCGGTCTTTTTCTTGGCAATTTCTGCATCCAGTTGATCCATTTCGTTCAGCAGGCGGAGTTTCAGGGCCTCGGCGCGGTCTGCATAGCTTCTAAGGCGGGACACATTGTTGCAACGGGATGCTTCTTCTCGGATTTCCGCGAACAGTGCCAAATATTTTTCTTCCTTCTCCTCCCGGTATTCTTTTCCGCTCACAACTTCTATAACACGATTCCTGGCCTCATCAATGGCGGCATGGACCGGAGCTTCCTGTACCTTCAATACCTTTACGTATGCATTCATAAAATGCTCACGCAGCTCCGGCAGCTTCGGAATATCGTTATATGGTTCTGCCTTTTGAACAATAGCCCGCATCTGAGCCACTATGGACTCCAGCTCAGCATCTACAATATATGTTTTACTGTCATCATAGATTGCCAGCATATCCAAGGCACGTTCAAAAATAGTTTTCTGCTCACCGCCAAAGAAGGTCTTAATCGGCTCATAGTCGTAAGCAAAATCAATCAGGTCGTCTT
>JAEWUH010000276.1 GCA_023397245.1 Bacillota bacterium
TTGTTTTGCCTTTTGTCAAGACTTTTTTTCGCTCCGCTTTCGGCGAGATTGCTTTCCATATTATCATATCCCATGATACCCTGTCAAGCTTTTTTTCTCCCCGTTTTTCGACGGCTTGACTATAATAACACTTCACCGTTACAATGTCAACGCTTTTCTAACACTTTTTTTAAATAATCGATATTTTGCCGGATTAATTGCAGAATCCGCGGTCGTTTGCTATAATAACCTTATTCTGCTGTGACTTGGGGGGACATTTATGCCGATTAAAATACAGGAAAGTCTTCCGGCGATTGAAGTGCTTGAATCCGAAAACATATTTGTCATGACGCATCAGCGCGCGATGACTCAGGATATCCGCCCACTGAAAATCGTTATTCTAAATCTCATGCCGACGAAAATTGAAACAGAAACGCAGCTGCTGCGGCTGCTGAGCAATACGCCGCTGCAGGTGGACGTGGAACTGATGCAGATGGCTACCCATATTTCCAAGAACACCGCATCGTCTCATTTAAATACATTTTATAAAACTTTCGATGAAATCAAAAACGATAAATTTGACGGAATGATCATCACCGGCGCACCCGTGGAGAAACTGCCTTTTGAGGAAGTCGATTACTGGGATGAACTCTGCGAGATCATGGCATGGAGCCGCAAAAACGTCTATTCCACGCTGCATATCTGCTGGGGAGCACAGGCCGGACTTTATTATCACTTCGGCGTTCCGAAATACCTGCTTGAGCATAAACTTTCCGGGATTTTCCATCACCGGGTGCTGGAGCATCAGCATCCGCTGGTGCGGGGCTTTGACGACGATTTTTACGCGCCGCATTCGCGTTTTACCGAGGTACGGCGGGAAGATATTGAAAAGCACAGCGATCTGGTAATCCTGACCGCGTCCAACGCCGCCGGAGTACATATGATTGCCCGAAAAAACGGAAGGCAGTTCTTTATCACCGGGCATCTGGAATACGACCGCGATACGCTTGCCCATGAGTATTTCCGGGACGTGAAAAAGGGACTTCATCCGCTGATCCCCCAGAATTACTTTCCGAATGACGACGTCAAGCAGAAGCCGCCCTTTGTCTGGCGCAGTCACGCAAATCTGCTGTTCAGCAACTGGCTGAACTATTATGTATATCAGCAGACGCCGTATGACCTGAAGGATATCACCGATAATTAATTAAGCAGCGAAGCAACCTGCCATGAATTTTTCAAGCCCGAAAGAACGCGCTCAACGCTCTTTCGGGCTATTTTCATATCTATATTCAGCGAATCGCTTTGCAGGCTCATTTTTTTAATGATACCTTTTATTTAAGCGATCGTTTTCTGCCGCTATGACAGCTTGGCGCGCAGCTGGTTTAGAATCACCTTTTCCCGGCGGGAGACCTGCACCTGTGTCATGCCGAGCGCATTGGCCGTCTGCGTTTGGGTGCGGCTTTGGAAATAGCGGAAAAAGATGATGCTGCGGTCCTTCGGCTCCAGTTCGGTCATGACCTGTTTTAAGGAAAGCAGCTCGGCGATTTTATCATCCGCCGGTTCCACGCTTACGTCGATCTGCCCGCCGCCGTCATCCTGGGAAGCCGTGAGTGAAATGGGAAGCTGGGAAGCCCCAAGCGCCTGCGCAGCTTCTTCCGGCTCAACCCGGAGCAGTTCGGCAAGCTCGTTTACCGTAGGGTTCCGCCCCTCTTTCTCCGTGAATGCGGCTGCTTCCCGCGTGGCCTTCATGGCAAGCTCCTTTAAGCTTCTCCCTACCTTGACCGCGCCGCCGTCGCGGAAAAGACGTTTGATCTCACCGAGGATCACCGGTACGGCATAGGTGGAAAACTGTACGCCGCGTTCACTGTCGAAATGATCGACCGCTTTCACCAAGCCGAGACACCCCGCCTGAAACAAATCGTCGTATTCCATACCCCGGCCTTTGAAGCGTCTGGCGCAGGCATGGACAAGTCCGATATTTTCGCTGATGATCTGATTTCTGTCCATCTTAGTCAGCCGTTTTCCCCTTAGCAATGTTTACCGACCGGCGCTCGATCGTTTTGCTCATCGTTACGCTGGTGCCGCGCCCCGGTTTTGAGGTTACCCTTAATTTATCCATAAAGCTGTCCATAACCGCAAAGCCCAGCCCGGCGCGCTCGCCCTCCGCCGTTGTAAACAGCGGCTGCATAGCCTGTGCAATATTTTCGATTCCACAGCCTTTATCGCGTATTTTAATTGTGATTTTTCCCGAATCGTACAGCTTGCAGTTTATGTAAACAATTCCGATGGTATTGCGGTAAGCGTGGACGATACAGTTTGTAACCGCCTCCGATACCGCGGTCTTGATGTCGCTGAGTTCCTCTATGGTGGGGTCAAGCTGCGCCGCAAACGCGGCAACCGCCGACCTTCCGAACGCTTCGTTGGAAGAGCGGCTCAGAAAGGAAACGGTCATTTCATTCAGCGGCTTCATTCTCTTTCACCTCCTTTGTTATGGTGCAGAGCTGATTGATCCCGGCAAGGGAAACAATCTTTTCGATTTTCGGCGGCAGGTTTGTAATTTTCACGCGCCCACCC
>JAEWUH010000052.1 GCA_023397245.1 Bacillota bacterium
ATGCCCATGCCGAAGGCGTTGGTGGCAACCATCACACGTCTGCGGTCGTAGACGAAATCCTCCTGATTCTGCCGGCGCTCCCCGTCCTCAAGCCCCGCATGGTAGCAGGTGGCGGAAACACCGCGCCGGTTCAACTCCTCACAGACCGATTCCACCGTTTTGCGGGTAGCGCAGTAGATAATGCCGCACTGTCCCTGATGCCGCGCAAGGAAGTCATACAGGTATGCCGGTTTGCTTTTGGGCGCCGCAACTTCGAAGTACAGGTTTGGCCGGTCAAAACCGGTAGTGACAAGCAGCGGACCGCGGAGCCGCAGCAGCCGAACGATGTCGTCCTTAACCGCCGCTGTGGCCGTGGCCGTGAAAGCGCCTACAGCGGGACGATAGGACAGCTGCTCAATGAAATCCGATATTTTTAGGTAACTCGGCCTAAAATCCTGCCCCCATTGGGAGACACAATGAGCCTCATCCACAGCGATAAGCGAAATGTGAACACACTCGGAAAAGCTCAGGAAATCCGCCGTGCCCAGCCGTTCCGGCGCGATGTATATGATTTTATACATTTCATTTTCCGCCTGCCGAAACACCTTGCGGTACTGTGCGGCGGAAAGCGATGAATTAATATAAGCCGCCGGGATTCCCGCCTGTGTCAGCGCAGCCACCTGATCCTTCATCAGGGAAATGAGTGGCGATACGACCAGAGTCACGCCGGGGAGCAGCAGCGCGGGGATCTGATAACATACGGATTTCCCTGCGCCCGTCGGCATTACTCCCAGCGCGTCGCGGCTTTCCATCAGCGCGTCAATCAATTCTTCCTGCCCGGGCCGAAAGGCCGTATGTCCGAAATATTGTTTTAAGGCAGCCGCCTTATCCATTTCAAAATTGCTCCTCTTTGCGTTATGATTTGGTTTTTTCTGTATAAAAGGATGGTTCCTTTGCGCCGCAGGGGTGTTATGAACGAACTTGCCTGCAATTTGGTTCATGATGCGGCGGATAATAAAAATTCCCAATTTCCCATACGCCTGATATATTCTATATAAAATTGATTATATTCCCAAGCAGGGCCGATTACAATAAAAAATATAATTCGCACAATAGGAAGGCGCAGCCACAGAGTATCCGCTCCGTGGCGGGCTGCTATAGCACGCAATGAACGACCGCTTGAAACAGCGCAGCCTATCCGAGATTCAGGGTTGGGCATCGCCTTTGGCGGTTGATTCGGATCATCCCTGTTTCCCAAAATAAGCTTCGACCGCAAGCTTGTAGCCCTCGTCAAAGGTGAGACGGTTCACCCATTGGTTTTCCGCGGCTTCAAAAAGCTTTTCCCATTGAATCTGTGTGCCGCCGACGCCTTCCAAAACCTTGCCGCCGGCGCTGATGCCTCCGGCGGCACCCGTGACGGTTCCGAGCTGCTCCCCGATTTCCTTGCACTTTTCGAACGCGGCTTTCCGAACTTCGCCGTAGTCATCGATCGAAAGGGAATACGCGGATACGCTTGCGAGCGAAGTGGTGACGCCCACAATAGCCCCCACGCCTACCTCGGCGTAGTTTTCGGGGAAACAGCCGATGAGGTATTCTCCCATTCCGGCACGTTCACCCGTATCAAAGACCGACACCACGTCGTAGGTTTTTGTATCGATCTCCAGCCACGCCCAGCGCTGTTTCCCGTTTATTTCCGCTGATTTACTCGGCACAAGATAGACGGTCGGGCTGAATTCACCGCCGCTTTTCGCTTTTTGCTGCAAACGTTCGAGCAACAGAGACGGACAGCCGTTCCGGGTAAGCGCCGCCGTGGCCGATTCCAGATCTTCCGCACCCTCCGCTGCGACGACGCCGATATTCGTACCCTCCGGCAGCTTGCTCCATACATCGGTATAACTGACGCCTTCTTTTCCGGGCAGTGCGGATGCCTCGGCATCACTTGCAAAATAACCGTAGATCAGGTTATAGGCATGCTGTGACTGTTCGCTGCCGTTATGGAGCTGGTTGCGGTGGTTCATTAAGTCCACCGTCGTCTCCGCCTTTTTCCCGTCCGATTTCATCGTGACAAGCAGGGCGATGGATTCCGTGGTGCGGCCCGCGGTCAGTTTCAGCTTTTGGGCGGCTTCCTGTCCTATGTCGGACAAACTCTTGACAAGGCGGCCGATGGTTTCATGCCCCAGCCAGCGAGCCACGGAATAGTTTGCGGGCTTTTGGGCGGCGGCAGCCTCTGCCTTTGCCATAGCTTCAACCGGAGATGCTGACTGTGCGGTCAGCTCCGGCACATTCCAGGCCAGGGCATGACATACCTCCGTCAGCTTTTGCTCCTTATTCAGCATGGTGGTGTGAACCGCTTCCCTGTTTGAGCCGTCATTCAGCTTGATCGTAATACTTTTGAATTCATAGGAAGAACTGTCGATCCAGCCTTTCGGGTCGTAAAGCAGGCCCTGCCGGGTATCCAGCACCGGTAAAAGCAGTTCGCCGCCGTCGCCTTTTTTAGTGGAAATATAACTGATGTCCAGCGTGTCAAGGCTCATGTCGGGCAAGGATAACTCCCGGTCAAAGGCGGTGACCGTCTCATAGAAATCGCTGCCGCCTTCCCCTCCTCCCAAAATGCTGCCGATGTCACTCATCATTCCTGCGGCTGCCGCCATGCCGGCATTTCCGACAAGCTTTCCGTAAAGTTCAACGGTCAGTCTGCCCATTGCAGGGGTGATTTTTGCGGGCTCATCGCCGGAAGCCAGATAACAAAGCCCGAACAGTTCCGAAATATCACCGTTCAGCGCCGGCACATAGAGCTTTTGACTGCCTTTTGCGTCCGCATAGGCAACGCCGGTCAGCTTTTCCGGAACATCTTCCGCACCGCTGATGCGCTTCAAATTTTCCGTTCCTGCCGGCGTAAGCGTGACAGAGCGGTACTGCGGTTGATAACCGAGCCTTGCCAAAAGTGTTTTGGCAAGAACCGACAGATCGTTCTGAGCGCCCCAGCCCTGCGTCAGCACCGCTTCCGGAGCATACCGGTAGGTGTTTGATTTTACGTCGCCCGGAATCCACTTCAGCGTACCCATAAGCTTTGCAAAGTCGCTGTCTGTTTTTACATTCTTCAGCTCCCGGGAGCCATAAAGGGTCAGCGACGGCGAAGGAACCTGATTGCCCAGCACCTCATCATCCGAAAGCCCGACCGATTTCACGCTGTTCGGTTCCGTCCGCGTCGCTCCATAAGCCGTAACGGCGGCGGTGACCGCCTCATTCAGCGCCTTTTCAAAATCGCTGTCAACCACGATGACCGGCTTTTCGGCAAGAAGCGGCGTATAGGGATAAACGCCTGTGCTGAGCGGAATACGCATATCCGGCAGCTCGCCGCAGGTGAGCGTCCAACCGGAAGAATCTCCTTCCGGCAGATCAAAAATTAAAAGTCCGCGGCGGGATTGCCCGTCAAACGCAGCCCAGCTTCCGTTCTCCTGAGCAGCCCCGAAAATGAGTCTTTCCGTTTCGTCTATGTTGACGCCCGCTGTATTTTCGCTGCTGCTGGTAAAGTTGCCGAGACCTGTTCGCCCGGCGGCGGCCTGCTGGAGCTCACCGGCTGTTTTGCCGTCCTGGGTTTTATCCAGCGCTTCGTTCTTCTGCAAAAGCAGGACGCTTTCAAGGCCCGCGGTTCCCTCTCCGTCCTTCTTGTCTGTCAGCGTAAAATCCAGAACAGCCTTGCCGCTGTTTTCAGCCGTCAGCGAAAAGGAATTGACCGTCAGATCAAAATATTTGTGCGAAAAGGTTTTTCCGTCCGAGCCGGTTTTGTAGGCCGAACCGCCTGTTACCGGAATCCGAAGCGAGCCGGAAGCCAGATCGCCGAAAATCGAGGAGCTTACGCCCAGCAGCGCGTTCGGAACGGTAAACGGCATACGCACATGGCTGCAGGAGCCCGGGGCCAGCATGGTTTTTCCGCTGAATCCCAGAGGCAGGTTGTAGACAATATCACTCATGGGAGTAAGCAGCGCGCCGCGGTCGGTATCCAGCTGATAATACAAACGCTCCGTTGGGTCGATTTCAAGAAGCGCCTGGACCTTGGTATCAAACTTTACGTCAAGCACCCTGAAGCGGACGTTTTTTGCGGCGCTGCCGTCGGGAGCCTGCGTGAGCTCAACACCTTCCAGCTTGGTCTGCTCGGATTTCCCGGTGATTGCAAGCGAGAAAGCGCTGCTGATCTTGGCGGGTGCCTGCGTCGGCAGGGAATCCATTTTCAGCATCTGAGCGGTCAGACTGCCCGCCAACGGCAGCTCGATATGTCCGTTTTCGGTATCGTAAAGATGCAGTGAAAGCTGATGGATGCAATTCTCACTGGGTTTATCGACGAGGAACACCAGCGCGCCCCTGCGGGGTTCCTTTTCACTGACCTGTACGCTGCTTTCGCCCGGCATGGCGAAGGGCTGTTCTGCAAGCCAGGTTGCCTCGCTAGCAGGCATCGCCCGCCCGCTGTTGACTGAGACGTAGAAGTGGTTGAAGATATCGGGAACCTGATAGGCGGAAATCCCGGAGGCCGCATCTTTTTTGAATGCAAGCTCGGTGTCCAGCGCCAGGTAGGCCTGCCCCGCGGGGGCGCTGATTCCCTTAAAGACATCCATCAGATAGGCCTCGTGCACCGTGAGCGTGCCGCACTTGTTGGCAAGCGACTTGTTGCTGAAAGGCAGGCGCAGCAGCACGCGGCTCTGAACGCCCGGCTGATCGCTTCCGGTGAGAAGCTGCGACGCGCTGCGGTCGTATACAACGTACGGTTCTCCTGTGTCGAAGCCTACCGCCTGCGGCGTAAGCATCTTGCCGGCACCGGTCAGAGGTGTGAAATCCGCCAGATTTTTGGCAGTGGCAAAGCTCGCATTGCTGCCGTCTTTGGCCTTGCAGTCCACGTTCAGCGTAAAATCCACACCGGCCTTTTTGGCAGGCGTGTTGATTCGATTCAGTAATTCATCCAACTTCTGCGCAATATTTTCCACGCTGTCCGTCAGGATATAGTCGCCGCCCGCCTTTCCGGCAGCCGTTTTGAAGATGCCGTCAAGCACGGCCGTGTCCGCGCCGGTAGAAAGCCCCGCAAACAAAATGCGAATGCCGGAGTTTTTATACTTGGACAGAATATCGTCCAGCACTTCGGGCTCCTCCGGGTCATAGAGGCCCGCATCGGTGAAGTATACAAGCACCCGCTTCTGCGACGGTATGGAGGAAAGGTTGCTGTATGCCATCGACAGTGCCTCAAGGGCGGGGGTTCCTCCCCCCGCCTTCAGGCTGCCGATCGCCTGCAATATCGGTGCTTTCCGGTCGGTGGTGATCTGATCGTAACGCGGTTCCTCACCGCCCTCGGGGCAGGCGAAGCTGCCCGCCTGCATCAGCGTGCCCTGCGGAAGCTTTTGCACAAAGTTGTGGAATATCGCCTTGATTTTATCAAGACGCCAGCCGACGTTTTCTCCCTCGGCGGGGTCGGCATCCATTGAGCCGGAACGGTCAATCATCATGGAAACAACCGGCTGCGCGCTGCTCTGGTCGACAGGGACGGTAGGGCGGGTGTAGGTCGCGGTAAACTGGTTGCCGAACTGGCCGGCCACCGAAGCAAAGGCGCTTTTGAGCGCGTTTTTGTCCGACGCCGCAAAAAACGCGCCGCCTTTGGAAGCACCCGACATCGCAACCAGCGTGGAGGTGTCACAGGCCTTGCCGAAACCGATGGTCAGCACCGTGACGCCGCTTTTCTTAATCTGCTCTATGGCCTGTTCACGGGTGATGGAACTGCCGTCGCCGTCCACATCCGGTTCGCGGCTGTCGGCGCCGTCGGAAAATACCACGGCATAGCCGCGTTTTTTGCCCTCCAGCAGCGTGAGCGCCCGCGCCGTGGCGTCGTAAAGCGAGGTGCCGCCGCCTGCCTTTACGGAATCCAGCGACTTGAGCGCCGCTGCTTTATCCGTGCCTTTGTGTTCGATAATCTGCTGCGCAAACTGAATAAGCTGTATGGAGGAATTGCCCGGGAGGCTTTTCACAAACTGCTTTGCCGCCTCCACGCAGGGCTTCATATTCTCGCCCATGGAGCCGGAGCTGTCGAGCACCAGCACAACGTCGCTGCCCGCGGGCTCGCGTTCGATTTTGGTGACGGCAGCGTCAACGCCGTCTTCGGTGATTTTCACATCTTCCTTTGCAGGGGAAATGTTCCTGTCCTGCGGGTCATTGAGAACAAAGGATGCTGTACCCGTATTGCCGGTGCTTTTGTTGCTCAGCAGCTCAATACCGCCCTCATTGGTTTCAAAATCGCCGAAAAGGCGCGACATTGCGCCAACCGACGCCTTCATTTCGGCGGGGATGGTTACGGTAGTCACCTCGCCCGCGCTTACCGGAACAAAGCGCAGAACCGAGCTTTCCCCGTAAAGCCCCGACGGGATGGAAACATTGTAGTATCCGCTTGGCGCGGCAAACAGCAAATCGCCGTTCTGGTCGGCCACGCCGGCCAGATTCCCGTCCTGTATATCGACTTCACTGTGTTCCAGCTTTGCCCATTCCGGCACGGACACCTTTGCTTCGCCCATCGGGATACCGGTGACCCTGATTGCGCCGGGTGCTTCGCCCCACTTGACGGCAGACAGCTTTGCCGAATCCTCTATATGTATCGAGATTTCGTCCGGCACAGCCGCACCGTTTCCCCATGAAAGCCGCCAGCGCAGCTTTTTGTCAGAGACGGGCAGGTTGTCAAGGACAAAGGTATCGGTCTTTTTGAGATTCAGCTGGTCATCCATAAGCTCCAGATCGGTTTGATACTGATATTCGCCCAATTTGACATCGCTGCCCACCACCGCTTTTACTCCGCACTTGGCAGGCCCTTTCAGCTTGACGGTGGCCGACTGCAAACTGCCGGATGCACAGTCGGTATAAAAAGTATAGCTGCCGTCGCTATAATCGGCGGGACGCACCGTGATGGTCTTGCCGGCAAGCAGGGTGTTCGTTTTGACGACGGTGATCTCCGCTCCGCCCTTGTCGTTTTCCTGTACATCCGCCCACCACTGAACGGTGTCACTCTCCTGAAAGGAAACCGTCGAATGGTCACGGGTGCCGTCATACCACTTTCCGCCGTTTTTCTGGGTAATCCAGCGCATCCAGGAAAGCGAATAATCGACGCCCGCCGGGATGGTCAGAACCCATTGCTCTCCCTTTGTTTCTTCACATCTTTCCGTGTAACCGTCGAGTGTGTGGAGGGTAACTCCGGCGGCGTCCTCGTCTTTGACGTAACCCAGGTATTGCACCTTCTCATAAAGGGCATGGGACCCCAACGGATTGATTTTCGGAACGGGAACGCTGCCCCAGTCGTTTGCCTGGCCGGTCTTGACCAGCTTGAAATCCACGCCCGGATTTCCCACCCCGTCGGCGGGCGCTTTCATAACGCCGGTCAGTTTGGCCGCCTTTTCGGTATCAAAAATCTTTTGCCTGATCTGGTAGCCCGCAATAATACTCAACACCAGCGTGACGGCTAATACCGCTGCCACAGTACGTTTATGCTTCAATATAATCATAACCGCCCTCTCCACCCTTTCACCCTTCGATATCATGATAATTAATAATCAGTTCCGCACGGGAGTTCACATGAAGTTTTCGGTAAACCGCCGTCTGGTAAGTATTCACGGTCGAATATCCGATTCCCAGTTTCCCGGCTGTTTCCCTGAGCGTGTATCCCTCCAGCAAAAGCCGGTAAGTGTCTCTTTCGCGTTGGGTAAGGCGATTCGTAAGCGCTGATTTTTCATCCTTACGCAAACCGAGTTTTTTGCCGTAAAAGGCAGGAACACCGGAAGTACCCGCTTCCGCCGACTGTCGTTGATCCGAACCGGACACAGATTTTGACTTCGACAAAAAATTTTTCAAACTTTCCACTACCCCAACCATATCGCCTCCCCGCTTCAGTTCCGTTTGAAACAATTCTATTATTACCCCCAAAAAATGATGCTGTCTATTCAGTAGTTTTAATGAAAAGCAAAAAAATGCCCCCTCATTAGTTCTAATGAGGGGGCGTCTCTGGCAGAAAACCTGTTACTTTTCCATATAATCCCGCAAAAGCATCAGCAATTCCGCGCGGCTGTTGATCCCGAGCTTTCGGTATATTGATGTGCAATAAGTATTAATGGTAGCGTACGCCTTTGACTGAATGCCGGAAATCTGCCTCAGGGTGCATCCCTCCAAAAGCAGCCTGCAAACCTCGATTTCAGCGGCAGTCAGCTTATAATCCCGGAGCTTCGCCTCCAGGCGGGAGCACCTTGTCACATCCATACGGTAGCTGTCTTCAATCCATTCCCCTTCGTAGAGCATTTTCATAAAAAAGGGAATCAGGGTGAAAAAAAGTATCACAATACAGACGCAGACAAGGGACATAAAGATCGGCGACACCGGCTCAGTTTTCTTAAACACTTCCAGCAGGGTAAAAGCCGAGAAATAGTACAGGGTTGCCAGCACGATGCCGACCCTGTAAAACGGGACACTCTGAAACTTTTTTGTCATAAAGCCCGCGAGATAATAGATATTTACAAAGCCGATTACATAGGAGCTGCCGAAGCAAACGGCCGCAGTAAGCCCCGCCGCGCTTTTCTGAAAACTGATAATATTAACGACGAACCCAAGCGCGAGCAGCGCAAAAGAAATATTCAGCATATTGCAGATATTAATGGAAAAACGTTTTTGAAAAAGGAGGACGATGGCGATTCCGATCATAACGCCAAAAAAGTAATATCTTTCGATCTCATTTTTTGAAAGGCTCGTAATCTGGCATAAGGCGTTCGGAGCGATCACATCGTTGAG
>JAEWUH010000062.1 GCA_023397245.1 Bacillota bacterium
CGCACTTGTATTTTATACCGCCGGGTTTTATACAAAGGAAGCCGGTGCCTTAAGCAAACTTTTTAGCAGAAAGCTTCTTTCCGCGGCAGTCATGATTTTTTCGGGTTTCCTTGGGTTCTATATTGCCAAATACAAAAACGGCTACGTGAATATATGCGATTGCCAGTTCGGCAATTATTTTTATTTCTATATTTCCGCATTCTGCGACATTGCCTTTATTCTGCTGCTTTCCGGATTTCTCAGCAAAAGCAGGGTATTGCAGTATTACGGCAGAAATACGCTGTGGATGTTTATCCTGCATATTTTTCTGCTGTCGCTGTCCGTATCCGTTCTGAACGCCGTTACAAAAACGCAATATGTGCGCTCGGCAAACATCCCGTTTGCTTACTGTCTGGTGCTTGCAGTACTTACCTACCTTGTTCTCGGACTCGTTCCGATCATCATCAATTTCTGCAAGGTAAGGTTTGCCGGACATTCTTTCAGCGCGGAGCCTGCCCGGCAAGTCCGTTCACCGCAGAATAAAGCGTCCTGAGCACAGCCGGAATGAATAAAATACAGCAAAAAACAGACTGCCCTGTTTCAGCCTTTGCTGAGCAGGACAGCCTGTTTTTATTTTTAACTGTGTCAACGGAATTCATTCATAATTATTGCTTTCCCGTATCCAATTCCGGAGCAGGGGCGGCTTCGGCCGGCAGAAGGGGCAGCCATACGCTGAAAGCACTCCCCTTGCCCACTTCGCTTTCCACACCGACTTCCCCGCCGTAAAGCGCGGCAAGGTGCTTTACGATGGAAAGGCCAAGCCCGGTACCGCCGATTTCGCGCGAGCGGCTGGTATCCACGCGGTAAAAGCGCTCAAACAGGCGGCTGAAATGCTCCTGCGCAATGCCGATGCCGGTATCCTTTACGCGAATCAGAACCATTTTGCGCTGCTTCTGCGCGGTAACGGAAACGCTGCCGTCCGGCTTGTTGTACTTGATTCCGTTCTCAATCAGGTTGCAGAACAGCTGCTGGAACCGGGTGGGCGAGCAGGAAACAAACAGGCTGCTGTCCGCTTCGAGCGACAGGCGGATCCCTGATTTCTCCGCGACGGGCTTCATCCGCTCCATACATTTTTCCAGTTCCTCTTTCACATTGCATCTGCGTACGGAAGGGTCTTCCTTTGCGTTTTCGATCTGGGAAAGCACCAGCATATCGTCGATCAGGCGGTGCAGGCGCTCCGCTTCGATATCAAGGACGTCGTAAAAATAGCGGCGGGTTTCCTCGTCACGGTCGGAGCTCTTCAAAAGCTCGATGCTGCCGCGGATGGAGGTAAGCGGCGTTTTCAGCTCGTGGGTGACATTCGCCACGAATTCGCTGCGCATCTGCTCCAGCTTACGCATCCGCGTTACGTCGGAAATTACGGCAAGGGCGGAAACCTCCTGCCCTTTCACCGGAGAAGCGTAAACCATAAACTGCTTTTCATTCGGCGCGCTGACAAGGTTCTCCTTCTTCGCTTCGGAATGTTCGATGGTATATTTCATCAGTCCCGCGATTCTGCTGATGAGCAGGCTGCCCTCCAGCCTGTTGCCTTCCTTTATGGTCGGCTTGTCAAGCAGACGGCGGGCGCTCTGATTTAAAAACAGAACTTCGTTCCGGTCGTTGATCGCGATAACCCCGTCGTCCATGCCTTGCAGGACGCCCTCCAGCTGATTCTGCTTGTTTTTCAGCTGTGACACGGCGCTTTCGGTACTTTCCGCCATCGCGTTGAACGAACGGGCAAGCTGGCCGATTTCATCCCGGTAGGTACCCGGAACACGGCTGGAATAGTCCCCGTCCGAAATATTTTTAGCCGCTTCGGTAAGCTGTTTGAGCGGCTCGGTCATGCGGTAGACCAGAATCCCGGTCACCGCGCTGACAACGGCAATGCCGAAGAGCATGCAGAGCAGCGCGATCGTCCAGAGGCGGCTGATCACCGCGTCCAGATTGGCAGTGGGCAGGGCTGCGCGGATAAAGAACCGATCCTTGAGATATACCGCTTCGTAGTAGAAACGGCGGTTCACGCTTGTGCTCATGCGCGTATCGTAGCCGCGCCCGTTTTTCAGCGCCTGCTGAATTTCCGGCCTGTTGCTATGATTTTGATTGATTTCTTCTTTTTCGCTGTCCCCGACGACCTTTCCCTTCGGGTCAATGATGCTGATCCGCATCTGCTGCCCTAACCTTGCGAGTTCGTCCCCCGCATTGGTCGCGGCCGCTTCCGGGTCCCTGCTGATTTCGTCCGCCTGAGTGGAAAGGATGCCCAGCGCGGTATCAAGCTGCTTGGTAAATTCGTTGCGGTACTGCTTTTCCACCTGAACCACCGCAAGCAAAAAAGCTGCCAGAAATCCGACGATTATAATCGCGGCATTGCAAACCATCAGCCTTCTTTTCATAAACAGCCCCCCGTTAATCGAGTTCCGTAAATTTATATCCTACCCCGCGCACAGTCTGTATGTATGCCGGCTCCTCGGAATTGTCTTCGATTTTCTGCCGCAGATAGCGGACATGGACGTCCACCGTTCTGGTGTCGCCGTAATACTCCACGCCCCATACTTTATCGAGCAGGGTGTTGCGGGTCAGCACCTTTCCGCGGTTCTTCATCAGCATAACCAACAGGTCGAACTCCTTTGCGGTGAGCTCCACCGGATTCCCCGCCTTTTTCACCGTGTGGCGCACGATGTCCACGTACAGGTCGCGGGCGGAAAGTGTCTTTTCCTCTGCTTCCGGCTGGCGCGCCGTTCTGCGCAGCACCGCGCGGACGCGCGCGCAAAGCTCCTTCATGCTGAACGGTTTTACAATATAATCGTCCGCACCGATTTCAAGGCCGAGCACACGGTCAATCTCTTCGCCGCGCGCGGTAAGCATCAGCACCGGTACGGAGCGGGTAGCCTCGTTTTCCCGCAGGATACGGCAAACGGCCAGCCCGTCCGGCTGGGGCATCATCCAGTCCAGAATGATCGCGTCCGGCACACGCAGCTTCACGGCGGACAAAAGCTGCGCGCCATCCGGGAATTCGGCGGTTTCAAAGCCGCTGTCCTTCAGGCCGAAAGCAATCAGCTTGCGGATATTGAGTTCATCATCGGCAATATAGACCAGCGCCATTGCAAATCCCCCATCAATATTTTGTATTCAGGTCGGGATGCGTGCCCGTTTCCATATAAATGACCCATTCGGCGATATTCGTCGCGTGGTCGCCTATGCGCTCAATATATTTTGAAATGAACAGCAAATCCACCTCGCGCATTACGTTCTGCGGGTTTTCCGTAATGATGGCACAGACCTCAAGGATCAGCTTGGAAAACATATCATCCACAAAATCGTCCCTGCGGCAAACGTTCTTTGCGGCTTCCACATCACGGCTGAGGAACACGTCCATGGCACCGCGGAACATCTCGTGGGAAGCCTCCAGCATCTGCACCGCGTGGGCAACGGCAAGACTGTTGGTGTTTAATTCGGCGGACATCAGAATTTCGCAGATATCCGCGCACTGGTCGGCCTCGCGCTCCATATCGGTCAGAATTTTAAGGCAGGAAGCAATCACCCTCAGGTCTGTGGCAATCGGCTGCTGCATTACGATCAGATTCATGCAGTACTTTTCGATGTTGTGCTCCATCTGGTCAATTTCGTTGTCGCTCCGGGAAACCTTGGCGGCCTTTGCAAGGTCCATTGTGCGCAGGGCGGCGATGGTATCGCCGATCCGCTCGTCAATGTTATTGCCCATGTCGGTCATCTGCCTGATCAGATCCGCCAGTTCACGGTCAAAGTTTTTTCTTGGCATTTTATGATCTCCTTGTATACTTGTATAGATTATATATGATAATTTAAATAATTTCCAGATATTTATAACTGCAGAACCATACGGAAAGATTTCTGCGAAAAATTGTGCGGGTCAAGGCGGCAGGCGCCGCAGATACGCTCCGTATGTAACTTAAATTTGCGGGTGACGCCAACGCAGAAAAGCCGGTCCGCAGGGTATCAGCCGAAACGGCCGGTGATATACCGCTCGGTGCGTTCATCCTTCGGATTGTTGAACATGGTAAGGGTGTCCGTGAACTCCACGATTTCCCCAAGCAGGAAAAACGCGGTCTGGTCCGCGATTCGCGCGGCCTGCTGCATATTGTGGGTCACAATGATCACGGTATATTTTGCCCGCAGATCGTCCATTAAATCTTCGATTTTCAAGGTTGAAATCGGGTCAAGCGCGCTGGTCGGCTCATCCATCAGGATGATATCCGGCTCCACGGCAAGCGCACGCGCAATGCAGAGGCGCTGCTGCTGGCCGCCGGAAAGACCGAGCGCGGATTTCCGGAGGCGGTCTTTTACCTCGTCCCAAAGGGCGGCACTGCGCAGGGACTGCTCCACGATTTCATCCAGCTTCTGTTTGCTTTTGATTCCGTGGACGCGCGGGCCGTACGCGATGTTGTCGTAAAGCGTCATCGGGAACGGGTTCGGCTTCTGGAACACCATGCCGGCGCGCTTGCGAAGCAGGGTGACGTCGGTGCGCGGGTCGTAGATATCCTCGCCGTCTATGGTAACCTTGCCGGTTATTTTGCAGTTTTCGATCATATCGTTCATGCGGTTGAGCGTTTTGAGGCAGGTGGATTTTCCGCAGCCGGAAGGACCGATAAACGCGGTGACCTGATTGCTGGGAACCTCCATGTTGATCCCCTTCAGCGCGTGAAATTCCCCATAAAATAAGTTCAAATCCTTTATCGAAATTTTACTCTCCATATCATTTATCCCTTCTTGAGCATTCTTGAAAACAGTCCCGCAAGCCGGTTGAGCAGGAACACCAGAATCAGCAGCACCGCGGCCGTTGCGTACGCGATGTGCATGGCGTCCGGCGAAGCGGCTTCCCGCGCGGTCTGGTAAAGGTGGAGCGTCAGGGTGCGCCCGCTGGCAAAAATCTGACTCCAGAAGCCCTTCGGCATATTATAGGCCAGACCGGAGGTAAACAGCAGCGCGGCGCTTTCGCCGACGATACGCCCCATGGCAAGGATGACGGCGGTGAGCACGCCCGGCATGGCGCAGGGCAGCACGATTCCCATTACGACGCGCAGTTTTCCCGCACCGAGCGCCATTGCGCCTTCCTTATAGGATTCCGGCACCGCCAGAAGCGATTCTTCCGTGGTGCGGATGATCGTGGGCAGAATACAGATGGACATGGTAAGGCAGCCGGCCAGAATCGAGGTCTGCAGCCGGAACAGGATGCAGAACACCGTGTAGCCGAACAGGCCGAAGATGATGGACGGGATACCGGAAAGCACCTCCGTGGTAAATCGGATGGCTTTGACCAGCCTCCCCTGTTTTGCGTACTGGGTAAGGTAAATGGCGGAGGAAATCCCGATCGGGGCGGAAATCAGAAGGGTAATCACCACGATATAAAGCGTATTGATGATCATGGGCAGAATACCCTTGAGGCTGTCGTTCGTTTCGGAGTACGCGGTGGAAATAAAAGTCCAGGAAATATACGGCAAGCCGTTTATAAGGATATAGCCGATAATGCCGAGAAGGGTGACTACGGACAATGCCGCCGCCGCGTTAATCAGGAATTTCAGTGCGGAATCGGAGGTGCGTCTCTTTTTTACATAGAGCGAACTACCTGGCATCCATCTGCACCCCCTTCTTTGAAATATAGGTAAAGCTGATATTTACGATCATGATAAACACAAACAATACAAGGCCGATGGCAAACAGCGCCTGACGGTGCAGGCCGGAGGCGTAGCTCATCTCCATGGCAATGCCAGTGGTCAGCAAACGAACCGTGCCCAGAAGCGACGGCATATTTGCCACATTTCCCGCCACCATAATGACCGCCATGGTCTCGCCGATTGCGCGTCCCACGCCCAGAATCACGCCCGCAAGAATGCCGGAGCGTGCGGCGGGGATGCTGACCTTGAAAATGGTTTCGGTCGGCGTGGCGCCCAGCGCAAGCGAAGCTTCGCGATATGCCTGCGGCACCGCTTTCAGCGACGTTTCCGTCACGCTGACGATGGTGGGCAGAACCATAATGGCAAGGATGATTACCGCGGCAAGCAGGCTGTCGCCGATGGTGTTGCCCTGAAACGGCGGAAAATTACGGATTGCCGGCACAATGACGAGCATACCGAAAAAGCCGTAGATTACGGAGGGAATACCCGCGAGCAGCTCGATGGCAGGATGTACCAGCCGGGCAATCTGCGGCCTTGCGGTCTCTGCAAGGAACACCGCGGTCAGTATCCCGACGGGGACGCCCAGGAAGATTGCGCCGAACGTACCCGCAATGGAGGACAGGATCAGCGGCAGGATGCCGAACATATTCGCTTCCGCGTTCCACTGGGTGCCGAACAGGAAATTCCCCAGCCCGATCTGTACGATAGCCGGCGTGCCCGCCGCAAAAATATAGACGGTGATCAGCACGACCGAACCGACGGAGACACAGGAAAAAACAAGGAATATCGATTCCGCAAGCTTTTCCGTGCCCTGCGTCCAAAGCGCGAGGACGGCACAGAGAATTCCGCCCGCCAGCATATAGACGGACGGCCAGAGATAGCTGATGGAAATCCGGCTGATATTCAGCTGCGTTACCGCTTCCTGTATGCTGGAGGTGGAGATCAGGACGACCATCGGCGAGATGCCGGAAAGGACATACGCTGCGCCCGCCAGCACCGGCTTGCGGAAGAGCAGCAGCAAGATGCCCGCAGCCGCGAGCAGGACTCCCATAATGACCGCGGCTCTGGTTATGAGGGGAATGGTAACAAGGCCGCTCAGCTTCGGTCCGTAGACCCGGAAGCCCTTTGTGGTTGCAAGCTGGAATCCGCTTACAACATAAGTTGTATTTTTAAAGACAAACTGCATGTACGGGAGGAAGAAGGCAAGAACGGAGAGAAGGCCTAACATTACTGCTAAGCCTTTTTTCACCGTGTTCTTATTTTTACTTTTTTGCGCGATCAGTTCGCTCATCATTGATGTGCTCATTTTACTGTTACCAGACCTACCTTTTTAATGACTGCCTGGCCTTCGTCCGATTTTACAAAGTCGAACCATGCCTTAACAAGGTCGCTGTCCGTACCCTTTTTATAGATTTCGATAAACGGTCTCTGCGCTTTGTAGCTCTTGTTTACGATGTTTTCCTCGTTGGCCTTTACGCCGTCAACGTCTACCGCTTTGATGGACTCGTTTACGGAATCGAGGGATACATAGCCGACTGCACTCTTGTCGCTGCTTACTTTTGTAACAACTTCGCCGGTTGAGGAAAGCTCCGCGGCATATTTGCACTTCTTGGAGCACTTGAAGATGGTCTCAAAGCCGTCGCGCGTACCGCTGGCCGCTTCTCTGCCGAGAACGGTGATCTTCTGGTCTGCGCCGCCTACGTCTTTCCAGTTTTTGATTTCTCCGGTAAAGATTTTGGTGATCTGGTCGCTGGTGAGGTTGGTAACCTTGTTATCTTTGTTTATTGCGATTGCGATACCGTCGATTGCGATCTGAACGATTTCATAATCGCCCGGCTTTTCTTCGTCTTTCATGTTTCTGGAAAGGTCACCGATCAGTGCTGTGCCCGCGCTGACTGCCTTGGCAGCATCGCCGGAACCTGTGCCGCCCTTTTCAACGGTCACGTTCGGGTATTTCTGCTGGAATGCTTCGCCGAGTGCCTGGCAAACCTTCGCCATGGAGGTGGAACCGTTCAGCGTAAGCTTACCGCTCAGATCCGCTGTGGAAGCGGCGGCGGCGGAAGAAGCTGCTTCCTGAGAGGCAGCGGGCGCTGCGTCGGAAACGGCGGCCGGTGCCGCAGAAGACGCGGCAGGAGCTGTGGAGGTTGTACCCTGAACTTCGGAGCTGCAGCCTGCGAAAGCGATCGTGGAACCTAAAATCGCAGCCATTAAAATGGTAGAAATCAGTTTTTTCATTTCTGTTTAATCCCCCTGTATTGTCATTCTTTTCTTAAGTACAGTGTTATAATAAAGGGGCAATGTTAAATCCATGTTAAGTTTGGTTTAGATTGTACTTAAATCGCTTACAGGAATAATCATGTCATGTTTTTTCTGTGATATACCGGGCAAAATAAAATTTTTACCCGGTTGAGCGGGAAATTTTCTGTAATATAAAGCAATCCTGTATTGACACCGGAGGCCGGAGCATATATTATATAGATAACAATAAATATAGACGTTTATCTATATCACGGTCAGGAGGTTACTATGGAAAAAAGCTATGCGGATTATGCCCTGCTGTTCAAAGCGCTTTCCGATGAAACGCGGCTGAAAATCATCGATATGCTTTCCTGCGGGGAGCTCTGCGCCTGCGATATTCTGAAATCGTTCCATATTACCCAGCCTACGCTTTCCTACCATATGAAAATGCTGACGGAATGCGGAATCGTAAACGCCGTGCGCGAAGGCGCGTGGATGCGCTACACGCTGAATCCGGATACCTGCAAGAATATTTCGGAATACTGGAAGCTGGTTTCCAGTGAAAAGCCGGACTGCATCTGCCACGGTTTTAAGAAAAGCAAATGCTGATTCCTTCTTTTATACTTTTGAGCCGTTCAAACAATTTGGTTATAATCGGTTATAATAAGAACATATCAGTCTTTAATTGCATACCATAAATATAGATAAAGTTCTATATCATAGATTATTTTGAATAAGGAGCTGTTCTTTTATGAGTAAAATGGAAATTTATGATCCCGCAATGTGCTGTTCCACCGGAGTATGCGGCCCTTCCGTGAATCCCGAGCTGATCCGGGTCGCCGCGGTGGTTGAAAACCTGAAGAAAAACGGGATTGAGGTAAAGCGGCATAATCTTTCCTCTGAGCCGCAGGCGTTTCTGAGCAACGCCGCGGTCAACAAGGAGTTAAACGGAACGGGCGTTGACGTTCTGCCGATTACCGTTGTTGACGGAAAGATTGTGAAGGAAGCCGCCTACCCCTCCAATGAGGATTTCGCCGTTTATCTGGGAGTTGACCTTGACAAAATACAGGCGTTTCCGGTTAAGGCGAAGGTTCATAAATGCAGCTGCGGCCCGAACGGCTGCCGCTGAGGAGAAATGATGGATATGGAATTATACAGCCCGTCGGCTGCGGGAACCAAATATCTGTTTTTCACAGGGAAGGGCGGCGTGGGCAAAACCTCCATCGCCTGCGCCACAGCGGTTTCTCTTGCGGATTCCGGCAAAAAGGTTTTGCTGGTCAGCACAGACCCGGCGTCCAACCTGCAGGATGTGTTCGGTCTGGAGCTGGATAACAGGGGTACGGCGATTAAGGAAGTCCCCGGACTTGTGGTAGCCAACCTTGATCCTCTGACTGCCGCCGCCCAGTACCGGGAGTCGGTGATCGGCCCCTATCGCGGGAAGCTGCCGGACTCGGTCATTCAGAACATGGAAGAGCAGCTTTCCGGCTCCTGCACGGTGGAAATCGCCGCTTTCAATGAATTTTCCTCCTTTCTGACCGACGGGGAGAAAGCGGAGCACTTTGACCGCATCATTTTCGACACGGCGCCGACCGGACACACGCTCCGTATGCTCCAGCTGCCATCCGCATGGAGTGGCTTCATCAGCGAAAGCAAGCACGGCGCTTCCTGTCTTGGGCAGCTCTCCGGTCTGGAAAGCAAAAAAGCGGTGTATAAGAAGGCGGTGGACACCCTTGCGGACGGCAGCCTGACCACGCTCGTGCTTGTCACCCGGCCGGAAACCGCGCCAATTCTGGAAGCCGCCCGGGCCTCCGAGGAGCTTGGCGCGCTCGGCATCCGCAATCAGATGCTTGTAATCAACGGGATTCTGGAACGCTGTGATGCAAATGATTCGGTGGAAACCGCTTTGTATGAAAAGCAGCAGGCCGCATTAAAGGAGATTCCGCAGAGCCTTTCGCAGAGCCCGGCCTTTATGGTGCCGCTGCGGGCCTACAATATCACCGGTATTGAGAATGTACGGCATATGCTGTCGTATTCCGGTACGGCCGCCGCGGGAACGCCGGTGAGCCCCACCGGCAGCTATCAGCTTTCCGATATCGTAAATGAAATCCACCGGACCGGCAAAAAGGTCGTTTTTACAATGGGAAAAGGCGGCGTCGGCAAAACGACGGTCGCCGCGGCCATCGCGCTCGGCCTGAACCGGAAAGGGCAGAAGGTGCGGCTCGCGACCACAGACCCGGCCGACCACCTGAACCTTGTTGTGGGGCAGGAAAAAGGAATTTCCGTCAGTCATATTGACGAAAAGGAAGAATTAAGAAAATATCAGGAAGAAGTGCTTTCCAAAGCGCGGCAGACCATGTCCGAGGACGATCTTGAATATGTAAAGGAAGACCTCCGCTCCCCGTGTACGCAGGAAATCGCCGTGTTCCGGGCATTCGCCGATATTGTGGCGAAAAGCGAGGAGGAAACAGTCATCATGGACACCGCCCCCACAGGGCACACGATTCTGCTGCTTGAATCTACCCAAAGCTATAACCGGCAGATCGAAAATTCCGGCGGCGATGTTTCAGACGCGGAAAGGGAGCTGCTTCCAAGGCTCAAAAATTCCGACGAAACGGAGGTCATTATCGTAACGCTAGCGGAAACCACGCCGTTCTTTGAAGCCCAGCGGCTTGCCGACGACTTAAAGCGCGCGGGGCTTGCCGTAAAATGGTGGGCCATCAACGCAAGCTACACCCTGACCGATACGAGCAGCGCGTTTTTAAAGGCAAAGGCGGCAAACGAATCCCCGTGGATTCAGAAAGTCGGACGGATTTCAAACGGCAATTTTGCAGTGATTCCCTGGAAGCCTTTCGAAGTAAAAGGCAAAAAGCTGCTGGAGCTCTTATAAAACAGTAAAAACAAAAAAGCAAAGAAATCAAAAGCAGGAGGATAACCATGGAAAAAGCCGGAGGAAAACTCTCTTTTTTAGACCGTTTCTTAACACTGTGGATTTTTATTGCGATGGCGCTGGGCGTACTGCTGGGGAACCTGTTCCCCTCCGCGGCAAACGCAATCAGCGGCCTGAGCACCGGAACCATCTCTTGGCCGATTGCGGCAGGCCTGATTCTGATGATGTACCCGCCGCTGGTAAAAGTAAAATACGAGGAAATCGGCAAGGTGGCCGGCAACAAGGGGGCGTTCGGTCTGGCAATCCTGCAGAACTGGCTTGTGGGGCCGCTTATCATGTTCCTGCTTGCCGCCGTCTGTCTGCCGGATAAGCCGGATTACGCCATCGGCACCGTTATCATCGGAATCGCGCCGTGTATTGCTATGGTAATTATCTGGAATACGCTGGCAAAGGGCGACAACGAATTCTGCGCCGCGCTGGTGGCACTGAACGCGATTTTTCAAATCCTGTTCTATTCCGTATACATTTGGCTCTTTATCACCGTACTGCCGCAGGCGTTCCATCTTTCCTGGGGCGGCAGCGCTGTAAATGTCTCCGTGTGGGATGTGGCGCGCAGCGTCCTGATCTATCTGGGGATTCCCTTTGCAGCCGGAATCACGACGCGTTTCTCCGTCATTCACTTCAAGGGCAAAGAATGGCTGAATGAAACGTTTATTCCAAAAATCTCCCCGCTCGCCTTAATATCCCTGCTTTATACGATCATTCTCATGTTCATGCTCAAAGGCCGGTACATTGTAGAATTGCCTCTGGACGTTGTGCGTATTGCGATTCCCCTGCTTCTCTACTTTGTAATCATGTTTGTGCTTACCTTCTTTCTTTCCTATAAACTCCGATTCCGGTACCGCCACGCTTCCACACTCTCCTTTACTGCGGCAAGCAATAACTTTGAGCTTGCCATTGCCGTATCGGTCGCGATTTTCGGCATCAGCTCCGGGCAGGCGTTTGCCGCCGTGATCGGGCCGCTGATCGAGGTTCCTGTTATGATTTCGCTGGTTCGGCTTTCCCTGTACCTCAAGGGAAAATACTTCCGCACGGAACAAAACGTCTGAATACGGGATAAGGAAAGGAAAGCCGTTATGAACATAAAACCAAAAGTGGCGTTTGTCTGCACTCATAATTCCTGCCGTTCCCAAATGGCGGAAGCAATCGGCAAAATCATTGCGGCCGATGCCTTTGACGCGTATTCGGCGGGAACCGAAATCAAAAACGAAATCAATCCGGACGCGGTGGAAACCATAAAAAAGCTCTACGGCATTGATATGACCCAAAGCCAGCACCCCAAGCTTTTGCAGGACATTCCGCCGGTCGATGTTGTAATCACCATGGGCTGCGGCGTTCAGTGCCCCTTCCTCCCCTGCAAACACCGTGAGGACTGGGGGCTGGAAGACCCTACCGGAAAGGCCGAAGAAGACTTTCTCCGCACGGCGGATATAATTAAGGCGAAGATTACCGAGTTAAAAACACATATTCCGGATTATCTGTAAGACAGGCCGCACGGCTTTGTCGTCAGTCTGTGCAGCGGGGCAGCTTTGGCCCGCTGTATTTTTCATAATAGTTGCATTATACAACTGTTTTGTGATACAATTATTGCAAGAGGTGATTGTTGTGGATCAAAGCGAAAAGTCGAACCGGCTTCGCGAACAGATTCGGCGGCTGGAGCGAAAGCTCGGAATCCTGCAGGAAAGCCAAAATTCCTGCTGCAGCGTTACACTGGCTCAATGCCACGCGCTGGTGGAAATCGGACGCGCTGGAAAGATTTCGCTGAACGAGCTTGCGGATAAACTGAACATTGATAACAGTTCGATGAGCCGAACGGTAAACAAACTGGTTACCGGCGGTCTGGCGGCAAGGGACATTGACCCGGAGGACCGGCGCTATGTAACGATTTCCCTTACCGGGGAAGGCCGAAAGCAGTTCGGCGGCATCGAAGAAAGCATGAACGCCTACTTTCTCAAAATTTATTCCGCAATCCCGCAAGGCAAGCGGAAACAGGTGCTGGAAAGCATCCAGATTTTACTGGACGCCATATCTGAATAAAAAAACAAGGAGATAAAAAATGGAAATCAATATACGCCCAATGACAGAAAGCGACTGGCCGGCTGTGGCTGAAATATACCGTCAGGGAATCGCGACCGAAAAAGCAACCTTTCAGTATGAAATACCCGCTTACAGCGAGTGGAACGCCGGGCATATTGCCGAATGCAGGTTCACGGCGCGCGAAGGGGATAAAGCGGTCGGCTGGGTTGCCCTGTCCAGAGTCAGCGGTCGGCCGGTTTACGCCGGCGTCGCGGAAGTAAGCATTTACATAGCGGAAAGCGCGCGCGGCAAAGGAGTTGGAAAAGAGTTACTGAACCACTTAATCCGGGAATCGGAAAAAGCCGGGTTCTGGCTTCTGCAGTCCGGCATCATGGAGGACAACGAACCGAGCATCCGCCTGCACGAACGCTGCGGTTTCCGCAGGGTGGGGCTCCGCGAAAACATCGGCAAAGACGTAAACGGCAAATGGCGCAGCACCGTACTGATGGAACGGCGGAGCCGCGTTGCCGGTATCGATTAAAAGCGAAAAACCGTTATTTATTGTAATAAAGCCTATTTCGGATGAAGTCAGGAGCGGATGAAATGAGCAGTAAAGAATATTTTAAAGAAGTCGCCGGCCAGTGGGACACCATGCGCAAAAGCTTTTTTTCCGAAGATATCCGGGAAAAAGCCTATTCCGTCGCGGAAGTGGAGAGCGGCCGGATTGCCGCGGATATCGGCGCAGGCACCGGATTTGTTACGGAAGGTCTTTTGAACCGCGGACTGAAGGTCATAGCCGTTGATAACTCCGCGGAAATGCTGGAACAGATGAAGAAAAAATTTGCATCAGACAATAATGTGGAATACCGGCTGGGCGAATCCGAAAAGCTGCCGGTAGAAGACGGCGCGGTGGATTATGCGATGGCAAATATGTATCTGCACCATGTTGAAAACCCTTTTGCCGCGATTTGGGAGATGGCCCGGATCGTAAAACCCGGCGGGAAGCTGGTCATTACCGATCTGGATGAACACAGCCATGAATTTTTAAGGACGGAGCAGCATGACCGCTGGATGGGATTCAAGCGGGAAGAGATTCGAAAATGGTTTTCCGAAGCCGGACTTAAAAACATCACGGTGGACTGTGCGGGCTGAAACTGCTGCGCTTCCTCCGACTGCGGGTGCGATGAAGCAAGTATCCGCATTTTTGTGGCCTGCGGTGAGAAATAGCCGTTTTCTGCCATATCACAGGATTCCATACATAAGCAAGAACCGGGGCTGTGCCGCACTTGGCGCAGCCCCGGTTCTTTCATCAGTTCAGTATTTTTCAGCCCAGTATCTTCTTTAAATCTTCATCCGGGGTTGAAATCGGAGAAATGCCGAAATTCTCGACCAGATAATTCAGTACGTTCGGAGAAACAAAGGCCGGCAGCGTGGGCCCGAGGTAGATATTCTTAATTCCGAGGGAAAGCAGCGTAAGAAGGATGCAGACAGCTTTCTGCTCGTACCAGGAAAGCACCATTGTCAGCGGAAGGTCGTTCACGTCGCACTGGAAGGCGTCCGCCAGCGCAACAGCCACGCGGATCGCGCTGTACGCGTCGTTGCACTGCCCCATATCCATCAGGCGCGGAAGTCCGCCGATCGTACCCAAATCCAGATCATTGAAGCGGTATTTGCCGCAGGCAAGGGTAAGGATTACGGTGTCCTTCGGGGTTTTCTTTACAAAATCGGTGTAATAGTTGCGTCCCGGCTTTGCGCCGTCGCAGCCGCCGACCAGGAAGAAATGCTTAATCGCTCCGGATTTTACGGCTTCCACTACTTTATCCGCTACGGAAAGCACGGTGCCGTGACTGAATCCGGTTGTTACCTGTGTGCCGCCGTTGATGCCCGTCATAGCATGGTCCTGAGCGTATCCGCCCAGTTCAAGAGCTTTCTCGATAACCGACGTAAAATCCTTATCCTCGCCGATGTGTACCATACCCGGATAGTTGACGACCTCCGTGGTAAACACGCGGTCGCGGTAGCTGTCCTTTACCGGCATCAGGCAGTTTGTGGTGAACAGCACCGGCGCGGGAATCGCGTCGAATTCCTTCTGCTGGTTCTGCCATGCGGTTCCGAAGTTGCCCTTGAGCTGCGGGTATTCCTTCAGCTTGGGATACGCGTGAGCCGGAAGCATTTCTCCGTGCGTATAGACATTGATGCCCTTCCCCTTCGTCTGCTCCAGCAGGAAGTACAAATCGCGCAGGTCGTGGCCGCTTACCACGATGAACGGCCCTTTTTCAATGGTGAGAGGAACGGTAACCGGAGCAGGCGTGCCGTAGGTTTCCGTGTTGGCCTTATCCAGCAGCTCCATGCACTTGAGGTTGACCTTTCCGGTTTCCATCACGATGGGAAGCAGCTCGTCCATGCCCCAGTCTTCGCCGATGGCAAACATGCCCTTGTAGAAGAAGTGATTGACTTCTTCGTCGGTGTACCCGAGCACCAGCGCGTGGTAGGCATAAGCCGCCATGCCGCGCAGACCGAACAGGATCAGCGATTTCAGGGAACGGACATCCTCGTTATCGTTCCAAAGTCGGTTCATATCGTAATCGTCGTTGCGGACACAGTGGGAAGAACAGCAGGCGCACTGCGGTACCAGAGCGCTTTTCTCGCTATGTACCGTATCGATCAGGCGCCGGATCGCTTCACTGTCAAAGCTTACATTTGTAATGGTGGCAAATAAGCCCTCGATCATCGCACGGTTGGTGGAGGCGGTGGGTTCGTTGCCGTCTACCGAACGTGCTAAACCGACCAGCGCACCGGTCAGTTGATCCTGCAGCACCGCGGTATCCGCAGACTTTCCGCAGACACCCGCCTTGCCGGTGCACCCTGTGCATCCGGCGGTCTGCTCACACTGAAAACAAAACATATCTGACATAATAATTTACCTCCGTTTTTTTGATAAGTTTATATTACTTAAAATCAGGGATTAATTCTGTTGCACCCGCAACACGAAAAAACTAATCTTCCAAGGAGATGACCGAAACAGGGCAGTTGTCGCGCGCCGCCTGACATAATTCTTCCATGGAGGCGTCAACTTCCCCATAGACCTCCGCAAGACCTTCGTCATCCATCCGAAATACTTGGGGGCAGGTACCCGCACACATTCCGCAGCCGATACAGCCGGAACGATCAATGACAGCTTTCATAAAAAACACTCCTTTTCAGTTATGATTGTGAGAATACCACGATCAGGAACATTTTGAACTGCTCCGCCGCAAATACTGCGTGCGGCTTTTTGGACGGCATTACAATGGTTTCGCCGGCGTGGAGGGTGAACTTTTCCCCGTCGATTGTGATTTCTCCCGTTCCGTCCAGCGCGACGACCATCGCGTCGCCGTCCGAAGCATGGGTGCTGATTTCCTCGCCTTTGTCAAACGCGAACAGCGTGAGGCTTACGGCACCGCTTTGCGCCAGCGTTTTACTCACGATCTGCCCCGGCTGATAGCTCACCTGCTCCGCGAGCGGCAGGACAGCTGCAAAATCGATGTTTTTGATAAATTTGTCTGCCATACTACATCCTCCTTTTAGTCGTCAAGTATATTTCCGTCCGTGGAAATCGTGTGAACGCTCCACGGGATCAACTTTCCACAGTTTGCAAGCGCGCTTTTTGCCGCGTTTTCAAGGCCGCCGCAGCAGGGCACCTCCATACGGACAATGGTGACGCTTTTAATGCTGTTCTGCTTCAGGATTTCCGTAAGCTTTTCGGCGTAGCTGCCCTCGTCCAGCTTCGGGCATCCGATCAGCGTGATTTTGTTTTTCATGAACCGGCTGTGGAACCCGGCGTAAGCATACGCCGTACAATCCGCCGCAATCAGCAGGTTGGCGTTTTCAAGGTACGGAGCCTTGACAGGGATGAGCTTGATCTGCACCGGCCACTGCATCAGTTCGCTTTGGCAGGCGATATTTGCCGCTTCCGGCATCTGGGCCGCGAAATCCCTCACGATGCTTTTCGCGCGGGTACCCGGGCATCCGCCGCCGCTGCAGGGCGACGCGTGCGGTTTCTGCGCTGCCTGATGCACTTTTACGGCTTCTTCACTGTAATCGGCGGCTTCCCTTTCTTCAAAGGAGATTGCCCCTGTCGGGCAAGCCGGCAGGCAGTTGCCGAGGCCGTCGCAGTAATCGTCTCGGATCAGCTTTGCCTTTCCGTCCACAACGGCAATCGCGCCTTCTTTGCATGCATTTGCGCACAGCCCGCAGCCGTTGCACAGCTCTTCATCAATCTTTATAATCTTTCTAATCAATGGTTTTGCACCTCTTTCTTATATTTTCTCATTAAGCCGAATTAATCTCGGTTCACACCTTGATTTCATCAGCGTTTCCTTTACTTTACGTTTATAATA
>JAEWUH010000185.1 GCA_023397245.1 Bacillota bacterium
GTGTAAGGCCGATGCAATCAAACGGATAACATGTGTACAGGATCAAATTCTCGTTTTCGCTTGAAAGATCATAAGCCGTTTTGTCCGACGCGGATTTAACCTGCGATTTTGTAATCCGATATTCGTATTTTCCGTAATTGGTTTCAATCTGAATACTATCGCCGATTTTCGCGTTGCCCAGCGTATGAAAATAAGTGTGATTATGACCAGCAATCAGTATCGTCCTGCCATAACCGGGAATAAAGCTTCCGTTGTACAGCCCCACGCCGTTTTTTAATTCCTGTGTACCGTCGCCAAAGTAAAGGTCGGCTTTTACGGAAGCGGAGGAAATGACGAGACGGCCAAATTTTGTACCGTATTCAGGAAATGTAATCTGGCTTTTCTTAACTGTCTTTGCATTCGTTTCCGGCGCAGAGGTAAAAATATTGCCCATCTGTTTGTCCGGCTGATTGCTGCCGTTGTAAAAGACCAAATCGGCGGCGGAAGCGGCAGTACCCAGCACCGGCAGAAAAGCAAGGTACAAAAGCAAATAGCCGATCGCAAAAAACAGTATGGGGAACAGTATGAACGCCTTCTTATGGCTTTTTCCCGGCTTCATCAGCACTCATACTCCAACAGCCTGTTTTTGACAATAAGATACCCGCAGATTCCTGCCGCGCCGGCCAGGAACAGCACCGCGGGAAACGGATTCAGGCTGTCCGCCTGCATGCCTGTGGTTTTAATCGGATTTCCGTCCGCAAAGACAATTTTTCCGCTGGAGCCGGCGATCTGCACGTTCTTATTACTGCCAACCGTGAGCTTAAGGTCTATATTATTGGCTGCAGCCTGAGCTGCCGCAAGAATCTTCCGTTTTGTATTGCCGTCTATTTTTGACAGGTCGGTAATCCCCGCCGCTTTGATTTCGCTCTTCGCGGCGTTAATCTGGGCAAGGATATAGCTGGCCTGGGCATCGGTAATCGTATGGGAAGCAAAATAATTTTCCGCCTGATTGATATAGCTCGCCGGGATAGCAACCGTAGTCCCGTTTACTGTAACGCCGGAACGCAGCGCGGAAATGACCGCATCCGAGTTATCGGCGGCTGAAACTGGAACCGTCGCGGTAAATACCAGCATCAGGGCAAAAAAGGAAACAAGTGCCTTTTTCATTTTAATACCTCCATATAAGCCGTTCTGTATCGCTGAAATTATACTCAGTATAGCGCTTCTTTCATTTTATTTAATCAGGAATTATAAATTTCCCAATGAAATTTTATCCGCGTTTTTAAAAAAAGACCAAGCGGCGGTCTGGACATCCCGTCCAAACCGCCGTTTGCAGCATCCGTTAAAGAATGTTTATTTTACAATCGTACCTACCGTGCGCGGTGCTTTTTCACCGTTTACATAGAAGCCTGTGCTCTGGCCCGCCTTACCTACCGCGGCAACCTTGAAGTAATAATGATTCCCCTTGGAACCGTTTGCGGTTACCTTGAATACGGAATTGTTTCCGGAGGTAAAGGACGGCTTGGAAGAAGCAGTCACCATAAACTGATAGGCAGCACCGGCTTTTACTTTCAGTGTTTTGCCTGTATCAAGACGAACCGAGGCAACCGCGGCCACCTGTTTCGGCAGAAGTACATACTCGGAGCAATGGTCAATTACAACGTTTACATATCCCGAATCATCCACTTTATAGGCAGAATTATTCAGTGCTTCAATCTGCTTTGTATCGGAATTGTAGTAATACAGATAGACGGTCTGGCCTGCGGTAAAGCCCTGATCCACAACAAACATTTTGACGGTTGCGGGAGCCGGGAGATTGCCGTTGTTGCCGAAAGTGACCAGCAGGCCCTTGCCGGCGGCCGAAACGGCCTTGTTGACACCGGCATCCGCTGTTACACTCTTCAGGCTGAGCGCAAGATTAAGATCCTTAATCGTTTCGGTGGATTTCGCCATATCGGCGCCCTTGAAGGTCCAGCTGTAGAGAGGAAGCTTGGAAGAACTGTCCGTAACCGTAAGCGTAAGATCCTTCTGCGTTTGCTTCAGGTTTTCCAGAACCGTCTTGCCCATGTTGATGGATACGTCAACGTTCGCGTTGGTGTTATTTGCAATCTGAGACGGTACGCTCATTGTAACGGCAACCGTTTTTACCTGAGTATTGCTCAGCTGGCTTGTAACCTGCTCGGCAGGAGCAGCAATGGCAACCGTTACAGGATTCTGCGCTGTGGCGGAAGTTACAGCCGCAGCCGCTTCTGACGGAACGGTAGCGGTGAGCGACGCGCCGGTACCGGATACGGCGGGAGTTTCGGTTACCGGCGCAACACTGACCGACGTGCCGCCGGCAGGGTTCGTAGTGGTGGTAACCTGAGCCGAAGGAGCCGTCGTGGAAGAAGTTGAGCTGCTGCTGGAATTATCCGAAGAGCTGGAAGTGGTGGCTACCAGCGTCGGAACAGTAAAAGTATATTGAGTGTTATTTGTTGTACCCGTTACAGTAAACGTATCGCCTGAAAAGTCAAATGATTTGTAAAGCACTTTATTTAATTTCGAATCAGTCGCTGCCAAGTAAACTCTTGCCTTGACATCCGGGATCTTACTTAAATCGGTTCCGGATGTGGGAACTTTATTTTTAAGAATAGCTATTACATCTGCTATTGTGCTGTGAATGACATTATATTGGTCACTTGTAACTGTAACACTGCCTAAAAAAGTATTCGCCTGATCAAGTGAGCTATCCGGAAGGGTATATGTAGTATCCCCTATGGTAAAGCCCTGACTCAACTCCTGCGCTATTTTTGCATTATAATCAGTGGTATCCGCAGCAAATGCAACTACGGAAGCTGTTACGATCAATGCAAGAACACAAATTAAAGATATTATTTTTTTCATTGATTTTTACCCCCTTTTTGTATATTATATCATTCTGTGAAAAAAATGGAATATTTAATTGTATTTTTTTCAATATTTTTTTACACAAAATGTCAATATTTTCCCTGTTTTTTAAATTATTTTAGTTTACAAAAGGATTATCTAAAAACAGAGGCCGCTGAACCTTTAAAAATGCATTTTTAAGGCAGATTTCATCCCGGCCGAATTGCTGCGCGTATCAGGTAATGACATAAGGGGATTAAATCTTTTTTAAAGCATCCCGTTTTAAACCCTTGTAAGCAGAGCCGTACACTTTCCGCCGACGGTATAGGCACCCATTCCGGCCGGTACAAAAACGCTCGTGCCCTTGCGCAGTGAAAGCCGGGTTCCGTCTTCACACACAAGCTCCGCTTCACCGGAAAGGCACAGCAGGGAGTGGAAGCTGCTTAAGTCCGCGGTCAAACCGGCCTTTCCCTCGATTTCCAGTCGGGAAACGGTAAAATAATCACAGGAGGCAAGCAGGGTGCTGCGGTAACCGTCAAAACGCTCCGTTTCGCCCTGCGGTTTGGACGATCTCTGCGGACGTTCCAGTTTTGTAACGTCCAGCGCCTTTTGAATATGCAGCTCGCGCGGTTTGCCGTCTTTTCCGGTCCTTCCGTAGTCATAAATCCGGTAGGTTGTATTGGAGCTCTGCTGGATTTCGGCGATCACGATCCCCGCGCCGATTGCGTGAAGCGTGCCGGAATCGATAAAAAACACGTCGCCGGGGTGCACGGGCACTTCATTGAGCACCTCCAGCAGCGTATTGTTCTGAATTCTCGCCCTGAATTCTTCTTTTGTAATTGCCTGTTTAAAGCCGTAATACAAACTTGCGCCCGGCTCGTTCTCCACAACATACCACATTTCGGTTTTGCCGTACTCGCCCTCGTTTTTCAGCGCGTAGGCGTTATCCGGGTGAACCTGTACGGAAAGCCGGTCCTGTGCGTCGATCAGCTTGACCAAAATAGGGAACTGCCCGAATCGATCGCAGTTCGTGCCAAGCACCTTCCCGCCTTCGCGGTCAATATATTCTTTCAGGGTCATCCCTTTGAACTCGCCCTCTGCAATCACGGAGGGGCCGTCCTTGTGGCAGGAAAGCATCCAGCTCTCTGCCAGCTTGGAATCGCTGCTTACCTGGTTGAATTCCGCTCTCAGCTTTGTGCCGCCCCACAGATAGTCCTTACAGGGCGCAGACAGTTTTAATGGGCCCATTTCACACACTCCTTTTCCAGTATTTATCTTACTCTGAATAAGCGTCCGCCGCAAGCCTTTGGGCGTAAATTCAGCCTGAAACAGTCAGAGCCGACCGGGTTGTGCCGGTCGGCTCTGACAAAGGAAAACGATTCGGTGAGAAGCAGGCAAAGAAAAGAAATTAATCAAACGGGTTTTCGTTTTTATACAGCATCGACTTGGGCTGGTTGAATGCGATATCCTCCACGCCGAGGTAGTCGAACAGCGTATAAAGCGCCTTGCCGAAATGGCCGAACGCAACCGCGCCGTGGTGCGGATAGCGCTTTGCGACGAGGACATAGCGGTAAAAACGCTTCATTTCCGGAATTGCAAAAATACCGATGCCGCCGAACGAGCGGGTCGCCGTTGGGAGAACCTCGCCCTGCGCGATATAGGCGTGCAGGGTGGTATCCGCCGCACTCTGCAGGCGGAAGAACGTAATATCGCCCGGCGCTATGTCGCCTTCCAGCGTGCCCCTTGTAAAGTCCGGCGTACCGCCGTTTTCAAGAAGCCGGTTCTGGATCAGCTGGTATTTTACCGCGCCCTTGGAAAGCTTGCAGAGCGGGGTGTTGCCGCAGTGGAAGCCCATGAACGTATCCTGCAGCGTATAGCTGTATTTGTTCCTGATCTCCTGCTCGTAGAGGTCGGCGGGCACGGAGTTGTTGATATCGAGAAGGGTGACCGCGTCGCCTGTAACGCATGCGCCGATGTACTCGCTGAGCGCGCCGTAAATATCCACCTCGCAGGCCACCGGGATTCCCTTTGCCGCCAGCCTGCTGTTCACATAGCAGGGCTCAAACCCGAATTCGGTCGGGAATGCGGGCCAGCATTTGTCCGCAAAGGCAACATATTCCTTGCATCCTTTGTTCCGCTCCGCCCAGTCCAGCAGCGTCAGCTCGAACTGCGCCATGCGGGGCAGCAGATCGGGATACTGGTTTCCGACGCCGAGCTCCTGCGCCATATCGTCGGCGACTTCCTTGATACGGGAATCATTCGCGTGCGCTTTATAGGAAACAAGAAGATCGAGCTCCGAGTTTTCCTGAATCTCCACGCCGAGGTCGTAAAGAGCCTTGATCGGTGCGTTGCAGGCGAAGAAATCCTGCGGACGCGGACCGAATGTAATAATCTTGAGCGAGCTCAGACCGATGATCGCGCGGGCCACCGGCACAAAATCCGCGATCATATCCGCGATATCGTCCGCGGTTCCGACCGGGTAAGCCGGAATAATTGCTTTCAGCTTGCGCAGGCCGAGGTTATAGGAGCAGTTCAGCATACCGCAGTAAGCGTCCCCGCGGCCGTTGATCAGGTTGTCGCCGGTTTCCTCGGCGGCGGCGACGTACATGACCGGGCCGCTGAATTCCTTGGCGATCAGCGTTTCCGGTGTTTCCGGGCCGAAGTTGCCCAAAAATACAACCAGCGCGTTGCAGCCGGCGTCTTTCACTTCGGCTACGGCCTTTATCATATCGGCTTCATTCTCAACGGTAGTCAGGCATTCGTGAATGGAACCGCCTTTTTTTGTATAGCTTTCAACAATCGCCTTTCTTCTCTGCTCCGAAAGGGAAATAATGAAGCAGTCGCGGCTGACAGAGATAATGCCGAGTTTTACGGAAGGGATATTGCTTTTCATTCTTATGTTCCTCCTTTTGTTTTACTGCGGGTCGTAGCTCCATTTAAGAGCGTCGTAACAGCGTATATATTTGCCGTACTGCTTTGCGTAAACAGGCACGTTTTCGGGTCTGGGGCATGTTTCGCTTTCCGGTGTAATCAGCCTGACCGTATCGGCCAGACTGTCCCACACGCCGGCGGTAACCCCGGCAACCAGCGCGGCTCCAAAGGAACCGCCCTCCGCGCTGCCGAATACCGTACGAACCGGCAAATTAAACACATCGGCGAAAATCTGCCGCCAGACCGCGCTGTTCGCGCCGCCGCCCGCAAGAACAATCTCATCCGATTTTACATCCGGGTTTACGCTCATAATCAGGTCGTAAACCTGCTTAAGGGAAAACGCTACACCCTCCATGACCGCGCGGGCAAAATGGCCTTTGCCGTGCCTTGCGGTGATTCCCAGAAACGCGCCCGTCGCGGACGGGTCGTTGATTGGCGCACGCTCTCCGGTGAGGTACGGCAGGAAGATCAGTCCCTCCGCGCCCGGAAGGGTCTCCTGCGCCTGCTGATCCAGCAGATAGAAGGCGCTCTTTCCCAGCTCTTTTCCCTGCGCGGCTTCATACTGCCCCAACGCGTTGCGGAACCACTGGTAGGAACCCGCGGCGGAAAGGGTAACGCCCATCGCGTGATAGGTCCCGAGCGCATTGTTGCAGGAAACCTGCAGAAGGCCGTTCGGGTTGACCATATAGCTGGGCAGTCCCATCGCCACAACGCCGCTTGTTCCAAGCGTAATCCCAACACGTCCCGGCTTGATCAGGCCAAGTCCGGTGGTCGAGATGACTGCGTCGCCGCCGCCGCCGGAAATCACGGTGCCCTCCGGCACCCCGGTCAGCTCCGCCGCGGAGCGGCTCACTCTTCCGGCCTCTGCCGTAGATTCTACGACCTTCGGGAACAGATCCATGCGCAGCCCGATTTTCTCAATCAGTTCGGACGCCCATCCGCGCTCCTTCACATTGAACAGCCCGGTGCCGGAAGCGTCGGAGACTTCCGTTATGTATTCGCCGGAAAGACGGAACCGGATGTAATCCTTCGGATTCAGAATGATCTTTGTCTTGTTGTAATTCTCCGGCTCGTTTTCCTTCATCCACAGGATTTTGCCGCCGGTAAAGCCGGTCAGCATACGGTTATTGGTAAAGCCGAGCAGGGCGTTCAGCCCGCCGGCCGATTCGGTGATTTCTTCGCACTGTTTCCCCGTGCGCTGGTCGTTCCACAGAATTGCGTTGCGCACGACCTTTTGCTCCGCGTCCAGCGGCACCATTCCGTGCATCTGGCCCGAAAGCCCGATTGCGCAGATTTCCCGGCCATCCAGCTTTTCCGTGACTTTGCGGATGCCCTTTACCACGCCCTGCCACCAGTCCTCCGGGTTTTGCTCCGACCAGCCGGGCTTGGGAGCATACAGGGGGTATTCTTCGATCACCGTCGCCAGAATACGTCCGGTTTCATCCAGAGCAAGGATTTTACAGCCCGAGGTACCGATGTCGAGGCCTAAAATACATTTTGCGCTCATTTTATTCCTCCACTGAAAGGTTTTTTCCGGTCAGCCCCACAAACGCGCCCTGCTGCCCAAGATCGGTATCCGGATGCGCGATGAGCCATTTATTTCTTGCAAAAAGAAGCCTGTCTTCAAAACGATCCTGCTTTGTTTCCAGCGGTAGGTTGGTATCGCGGGGAAGAACGACCGCCATGCGGAACCCGCCCTTATCCGCATGGCACGGGGCGTAATGCAGCGTGGTGGCGTATACTTCAATCATCGTCCCGGCGGGCACAAGGAACGCCTCGACCCGCGAGGTATCATATGTATAATTGTTCGGGTCGATATCCTGCTGGCTGCCGAGAAGAAGGATGGCATCGGCTGCGGCCACATTGATTTCGGATGACCGGTGATACTCCAGCGCGTTCAGCAGAACATTATGGCCGTTGCAGTAGCCGAGCTCAATCGGCAGACCGCCGAACTCCCGGTTCTGCAGTTCGCTGAAGATTTCAAGTGATTCAAGCTTGGGTTCCGCCGGAACATAAACCACACCGTCCGGCAGGGGAGTTTCCCCCAAAGCTTTCAATAAATCGGAGCAGTCGTATCCCCTGACTACTCTTCCGTATTTTCGGAACGCATCGTCATTCACATTCCAGATTTTCATAACGGTTTCATCACGCTTTCTTGAATTTATATACATTAAACCCGCTGTTTCTTCCGGCTTTCCCGCCGATTTTTGGGCGGAGGCCCGCAGCCTTACGCATGAAAGGAAGGGATGGTGCGGGCTTCCGCTGAAATCAGGGAAGCCCGCACAGCTGCATTTAGAAAGAAGGGAGGTTATGAATAATATAATACTTATACTTTTGCGTTGCGTTTTTTGGAGAGCACGTCAAAGATTACAGCCGCAAGAAGTACAAGGCCCTTAATGGTCATGGTAACATCGCTGCCGACGCCCATAATGGACATACCGTTGTTCAGAACACCCATAACCAGGGCACCGATTACGGCGCCCACAATGGTGCCGACACCGCCGGTTGCGGAAGCGCCGCCGATGAAGCAGGAAGCGATGGCATCCATTTCAAAGTTGGTGCCTGCGGTGGGGGTTGCCGCCTGAAGGCGCGAGGTAAAGACAACGCCGGCAAGGGACGAAAGAACCGCCATGTTGATGAACACCAGGAACAGCACCTTGTTTGTATCGATACCGGAAAGAATGGCCGCCTTTTCATTGCCGCCCATTGCATACAGATATCTGCCCGGGACCGTATTGCTTGTAAAAACGCTGTATACAATAATCAGAATCAGCATAATGACGAGCAGGACGGGAACGCCCTTGTACATTGCGAGCCAGACAAAGAACAGGTTGAGAACGCCCACGGTCAGAATCATCTGGCCGATAAAAAGTGCCGGCGAGGAAACGTTGAAGCCTTCCTTCTTTTTCTTGACTCTCTTCTTGGATGCAACGTATATGTAGATTACGGATGCGATAATTCCGAACAGGACCGCGGTGATATTAAACTTACCGGTACCAATGTTCGGCAGGAAGCCGGAACTGATGTAATTGAATTCCTTCGGGAACGGGGAAAGCGTCATGCCGTTGAGCACCGCCAGCGTAAGGCCGCGGAAGGTCAGCATACCGGCAAGCGTAACGATAAACGCGGGGATGCGCATATAAGCGATCCAGAAAGCCTGCCATAAACCGATCACTACGCCGATCAGGAGGGCAATGATAATGGCAAGCCATGTGTTCATGCCCTTTACCACAATCATTTCGCCGATCAGCGCGCCGATGAAGGCGACAATGGAACCGACGCTCAGGTCGATTGCGCCGCTGCTCAGGATGCAGAGCAGCATTCCCACGGCAAGCACGATCACGTAGCTGTTCTGCATAATCAGGTTTGTCACGTTCTGCGGGGTAAGCAAAATCCCCTGGGTCAGAACCTGAAACAGCGCCATAATCGCAACCAGAGCAATCAGCATGCCGAACTGTCTGATATTAATAGAGTTTTGTTTTTTAATCTTATCCATGTCACTAAGCTCCTATCCTGTTATTTCTCATGATGCACTGCATTACGCTTTCAGGGCTCGCTTCGGAACGGTCCAGTTCGCCGACGATCTTTCCTTCGTTCATCACGTAAACCCTGTCGCTTACGCCCAGCACCTCGGGAAGCTCCGATGAGATCATAATCACGCATTTTCCCTCTGCGGCCAGCTGATTGATAATGGTGTAGATTTCATATTTCGCTCCGACGTCGATTCCTCGGGTAGGCTCGTCAAGAATCAGTACGTCAGGCTCGGTCAGGATCCATTTGCTCAGGACGACCTTCTGCTGATTGCCGCCGGAAAGGTTGCCCGCCTTCTGGTAGATACCGGAGCATTTAATGCCGAGCTTGCCGCGGTATTCCTCGGCTACGCTGATTTCCTTTTCCTCGTCGATCATGCCGCGGCTGCTTACCTTCGACATATCGGACAGCGTAATGTTATGGCGGATATCATCGATCAGGACAAGACCGGCGGTTTTGCGGTCCTCGGTGACATAGGCGATTTTATGGTTGATCGCATCCCTTACGGTCTTGATTTCGATTTCACTGCCATCCTTGAAAACCCTGCCCTGAATATTGCTGCCGTACAGCCTTCCGAATACGCTCATGGCAAGCTCCGTGCGGCCTGCGCCCATAAGGCCCGCAATTCCCACGACCTCACCCCTGCGCACGTTGATATTGACATTTTCAAGGCGGTTCCTTCCGGGGATATCCGGATTTTCCACCGTCCAATCCTTCACTTCAAACGCAATATCGCCGATATTCGATTTGCGCGGCGGGAAACGGTCGGTCATATCGCGTCCTACCATCCCTTTTATAATGCGGTCTTCCGTGATTTCATCCTGTCCCGCAACAAGGGTCTCGATGGTGGAGCCATCGCGGATAACCGTAATCTTATCCGCTACCTTGGCGATTTCGTTCAATTTATGAGAAATAATGATTAAAGTCATTCCATTTTTCTTAAGATCAAGCATCAGGTTCAGTAAATTTTCCGAATCCGATTCATTCAGCGAAGCGGTAGGCTCATCCAA
>JAEWUH010000201.1 GCA_023397245.1 Bacillota bacterium
CGGTGGCAACCAGCAAAAGGTCATCATCGCCCGGGAAATTTCCAACGAACCCGACCTTTTGATCGCGGTTCAGCCGACCCGCGGGCTTGACGTCGGTGCCATTGAATACGTACATAAAATGCTGATCCGCGAGCGGGATGCGGGAAAAGCAATCCTGTTGATTTCCCTGGAGCTTGACGAGGTTATGAATGTTGCCGATACGATCGATGTCATATATGCGGGCACCATTGTAGACAGTTTCAGGCAGGGTGAAGTTGACGAAAAAACAATCGGACTTTTGATGGCGGGAGGTAAAAAGAATGAAGCTCTTAATCAAAATTCTTAGGAAGCCGATTACCTCAACGCTGATCGCCATTCTGTTCGGTTTTATCGTGGCGGCAATCGTGCTTGCGGTAACGGGTTACAATCCGTGGCAGTCATTCGGCGCGCTGTTCAACGGGATTTTCGGCAGGCCGAAGTATATTTCAAACGTAATCATCAAGGCGACGCCCATTATTTTAACGGGACTCAGCGTCGCGTTCGCATTTAAGACCGGTATGTTCAATATCGGCGCGGAAGGCCAGTACATAGCCGGTACGGTCGCCGCGGTCTGCGTCGGCGTAAAATGCGACTTTGCTGCGCCCATCCAGATTCCGCTTGTGGTTTTGTCCGGCGTTCTTGCCGGAGCGGTTTTCGGCGGCATCGTCGGATACCTCAAAGCGAAGTTCGGCATCCATGAGGTTATTACCAGCATCATGCTGAACTGGATTGCGCTTTACCTTTCCAATTTCATTGTAAACACCCAGGCTTACCATGAGCCGAATTCTACAAGCTCCTATGCCGTGAACCCTTCCGGCTTCACGATGCTCCTGCCGGATTGGAAGATTTCCAAAGCGGGCGTAGCCGCGCTGAAACCGAATAAATGGCTGTATGAGGCGCTGGTCAAAACGGACGTAAATTTCGGTATTCTGGTTGCCGTGCTTATGGCGGTTTTGATTTCCATTCTGCTCAGTCGCTCCACCAAGGGCTATGAGCTCCGTTCGGTCGGCTTTAACCGCGATGCGGCGGAATTCGCCGGCATCAATGTGAACCGCAACATTACGCAGGCAATGATTATTGCGGGCGCGCTTGCGGGACTTGCGGGCGCACTGGCGATTACGGGGACCGCGCCGCATAAAATATCCACTATGGCCGCGTTTGAAAACAACGGGTTCAACGGACTTTCCGTTGCGCTGATTGCCGGTTCATCACCGGTAGGCTGCGTTTTCGCCGGGCTGCTGTTTGGCGGCCTGCTTTACGGCGGCCAGAGCGTTCAGCAGGAAGTCGGCGCGCCGACGGAAATTATCAATATCATGATCGGAACGATCGTGTTCTTTGTGGCACTTACCAAGGTTGTGCCTTTGTTTGCGGACAGACTGGAAAAGAGAGGTGCGAACCATGCAAAGTAAACTGGATATTCTGTTGCTGCTCGGCATCACCCTGATGTATGCCACACCGCTGATTTTCGGCGCCCTCGGCGGAGTAATTTCCGAACGTTCCGGCGTTGTGAACATCGGTATTGAAGGAATGATGACCGTGGGGGCTTTTACCGGCGCCGCAGTCAGCTATTTTACCGGTAATCCGTGGCTCGGTTTTCTGGCGGCAGGCGCCACAGGTGGTCTGATTGCGCTGCTTCATGCCGTTGCTTCCATTACGTTCAAGGCGGATCAAACGATTTCCGGCATTGCCATTAACCTGATCGGCCCCGGCTTTGCGCTCTTTTTCTGCCGGCTGATGTTCGACAACGCTACCATGACAAAGCCGGCTGCTACGCTGCCGAAGCTTTTCGGTGAAAATGCGTTCGCAGACAGTTCGTTCAAAAATATGAATGTTGACATCACGGTTATCCTCGCGCTGGTCTGCGCTGCGGCTCTCTGGTTTTTCCTGTACAAGACCAAGTGGGGGCTTCATGTGCGCGCGGTCGGCGAACACCCTGCCGCAGCGGATACGCTTGGAATCAACGTTACCCGCACCCGCTATCTCTGCGTGATTTTTTCCGGGATTCTGGCGGGCTTCGGCGGCGCTTCCATGACGCTGGCCATCATTTCCCAGTTTACCCCCACCGCCATCAGCGGTCAGGGATTCATTGCATTGGCGGCAGTCATTTTTGGAAAATGGACCCCGTGGGGTGCGTACGGAGCTTGTATGCTTTTTGGTTTTGCTCAGGCTCTTACCGTTGTTCTGGGCGGCGGCAATTTTGCCGTTCCGTCGCAGATTCTGGCGATGCTGCCGTATGTTCTTACTATTGTTGTTCTGATTCTGTTTGTAGGCCGCTCGGTTGCTCCTAAGGAGGACGGCGTGCCTTATGAGAAAGGCGTAAGATAAAGCGCCGAAAAATGGATGTTTCGTATAAAAGGAGATTAATTATGGAAAAAGAAGAAATATTGAGCAAAGTAGACCATACCTTGCTTACACAGACCGCAACATGGGCGGAGATCAAGCAGATTTGCGATGACGCCGTGAAGTACCGCACCGCATCGGTCTGCATTCCGGCGTCCTATGTAAAACAGGCGAAGGAATATGTGAAAGATCAAATGGCGGTCTGCACGGTAATCGGATTCCCGAACGGCTATTCCACAACGGCGGTCAAGGTTTTTGAGGCAAAGGACGCCATTGCGAACGGAGCCGACGAAATCGATATGGTAATCAATATCGGTTTTATCAAAGACGGGCTTTATGAGAAGCAGCTGGATGAAATCCGGCAGGTGAAAGCGGCGTGCGGCAGCCATATCCTCAAAGTGATTATCGAAACCTGTCTGCTGACGGAAGAGGAGAAAATCAAAATGTGCGGGGTCGTAACGGATTCCGGCGCGGATTATATTAAAACCTCTACCGGATTTTCGACCGCGGGAGCCACTTTTGACGATGTGGCGCTTTTTGCAAAGCATATCGGCCCGAACCTGAAGATCAAGGCGGCCGGCGGGATCAAAACAATGGACGACGCGGAAAAATTTATTTCCCTCGGTGCTTCCCGCTTGGGCACCAGCCGAATCATAAAGATTATTAAAAACGAAGAGGCTCAGGGATATTAATCCGTACGGAAACTAAATCAGTCAAAACGAATTGAGGAGCGGCGGCGGTCGTTCCTCAATTCTGCCTACGCCCCTTATTTTCATAAGAAAGCAGGGAATACCATGGAGAACTATAAACAGCTGGTGGATGCGGCCATTTCCGCGCGGGAAATGGCCTACACACCGTATTCGCACTTCAGCGTGGGAGCGGCTTTGCTGACCAAAGCCGGGAAAATCTACCGTGGCTGCAATATTGAAAACGCGGCATTTACGCCGACGAACTGTGCGGAGCGCACCGCCTTTTTCAAAGCAATCAGCGAAGGTGAGCATGAGTTTGCGGCAATCGCGGTCGTCGGCGGCAGGGCCGGGGAGCCGGTCAGCGAATATTGCCCGCCCTGCGGCGTGTGCCGGCAGGTAATGATGGAATTCTGTAGTCCGGAAAGCTTTCAGGTGATTCTAGCCAAAAACCCGGATGAATGGAAAATATACGCCCTGCGCGAGATCATTCCTCTCGGGTTCAGCGGGAAAGATTTATCAAGATGATCAAAAATATTGTATTTGATATGGGCCGGGTGCTGGTGGGTTTCGACCCGGATGCCATTATAGAAGAGTTTACTGCCGATCTGGAGGATATCCAGATGATTCGGAGAGAAATTTTTGAAAAGAACGAATGGCAGGAACTGGACCGCGGTACGCTCATGGAGGAAGATATGATTCCCCTCGTCTGTGCAAGGCTGCCCGAGCGTCTGCACGGCATCGCTGAGAAGCTGCTCCTGCACTGGCGGGAATACATGGAGGCTCTGGACAACATTGTGCCACTGGCCAGGCAGCTGAAAGAAAACGGTTATGCGCTTTATGTGCTTTCCAATGCGGGAAAGAGCATGCTGGATTTTAAGTATAAGCTTCCGGTATTAAAGTACTTTACGGGAACCCTGTTTTCGGCTGAGGTCTATCTGCTGAAACCGGAGCCGGGAATTTACCGTGAGTTTTTTGAGCGCTTTTCGCTCAATCCCGAGGAGTGCTTCTTTATTGACGACACTCCTGAAAATATTGAAGCAGGGAAAGAGTTCGGCATGAACGGATTCCGCTATACGGGGGAACTCCGGCCGCTTTGTGAAGCGCTCGAAAACGCGGGGGTTTCCGCGTCATTTAATTTGTTAAAACAGGTGAAATGAAATGAGAATGTATGACATCATAACCAAAAAACGCGAGGGCGGGGAGCTGACAAAGGAAGAGATCGGATATTTCATCGACGGCTATGTCGGGGGCGATATTCCGGATTATCAGGTTTCCGCGCTGCTTATGGCAATTTATTTTAAAGGGATGACGGAGCGGGAAACCGCCGAGCTTACCATGCGCATGGCGCATTCCGGCGAAATGGTCGACCTTTCCTCCATCGACGGCGTGAAGGTCGACAAGCACAGTACCGGCGGCGTCGGCGATAAAACGACGCTGATTATTTCCCCGATCGTCGCTTCGCTCGGTGTGCGCGTAGCCAAAATGAGCGGGCGCGGGCTCGGGCATACCGGCGGAACAGTGGACAAAATGGAATCCATTCCGGGAATGCAGACCTCCCTCGACCGCGAAAAATTCTTTGATATCGTCCGTAGGGTCGGCGTCAGCGTGATCGGCCAGTCGGGCAATATGGTGCCCGCCGATAAAAAGCTGTATGCCCTGCGTGACGTAACAGCCACCATCGAAAGCATCCCGCTGATCGCGTCGAGCATCATGAGCAAAAAAATAGCCGCCGGTTCGGACTGTATCCTTTTGGATGTTAAAACCGGAAGCGGCGCCTTTATGAAGACCGTAGACGATTCCATCCGTCTTGCGCAGGCTATGGTTTCCATCGGCGAGCATGTAGGCCGCAAAACGATCGCGCTGATTACCGATATGGATCGGCCGCTCGGCAACGCGGTAGGAAACGCTTTGGAGATCATGGAGGTATGCCGTACCCTAAAGGGACACGGCCCGGCTGACCTGACGGAAATCTGCATCGATCTGGCCGCAAATATGCTGTTCCTTGCCGGTAAAGGGAGCATCGAAGCCTGCAAGAAGCTGGCGCATCGGCAGATCGCGAACGGGGAAGCCTTTGCAAAGCTCAAGGAAATGGCGGCGGCGCAGGGCGGCGACGTAAGCGTTCTGGACGACAATACAAAATTCGCCCAGCCCAAGGTTCAGCACGAGGTATTGGCGCAGGGAGAGGGGTATCTCTATTCCATGAACACGGAGCAGTGCGGCATTGCCTCCGTAGAGCTCGGTGCGGGCAGGGAAAAGAAAGAGGACTCCATTGATTACAGCGCGGGAATTATCCTGCATAAAAAAGTCGGCGACTACGTAAAGACCGGGGATGCGCTGGCAACCTTCTATTCCGCTGATCAGGGAAAATGCCTCTCCGCCGAGAAACTCTTTGAAAGCGCAGTTACCATTCGCCCGCAGGCACCGAAGCCGGTTCCGGTCATCCACGCCAGAGTGACCAGGGACGGAGTCGAAAGATACGAATAACCAAAGACCAGAATAAACGCGAAGCGGGCAGGATTTTCTCCTGCCCGCTTTTTATCATATGTTTATGTATTCAGTCCCTCGAACTGCATATTGTAATAATTCGCGTAGACCCCGTTGGCCTCCAGAAGAGTTTGGTGAGTGCCGCGCTCAAGAATTCCCTCGTCGCCGATCACAATGATCTCGTCCGCGTTCCGTATTGTGCTCAGGCGGTGTGCAATCACAATGGTCGTCCGGTTTTTCGCCAGGATTTCCAGTGAATTCTGGATATGCCGCTCACTTTCGTTGTCCAGCGCGCTGGTCGCTTCATCGAGGATCAGTATTTTGGGGTCCTTCAAGAATACGCGCGCAATGGCAAGCCGTTGCTTCTGCCCGCCGCTTAGCCGGGTGCCGCGTTCGCCGACATACGTGTCGTAGCCGTCCTCCAGCCCGATGATAAAATCATGAATATTCGCGTTTTTTGCTGCTTCCATGATCTCTTCATCCGTCGCGTCCGGTCTGCCGTATGCGATATTGTCCCGGATACTGCCGGCAAACATATAAACGTCCTGCTGTACGATGCCGATGGAATTTCGGAGCGAATCGAGCTTGATATCCCGCACGTCCAGCCCGTCGATGCGGACGCTGCCGGCCGTTACATCGTAAAAGCGGGGGAGCAGGGAGCATAATGTGGTTTTTCCGCCGCCCGAGGGCCCGACCAAAGCTACGGTTTTGCCCGCGTCGATCTGAATATTGATGTGATCCAGCACGTTGCTGGCGGTATCATAGCTGAAAGAAACGTCGCGGTACTCGATACTGCCCTTTACGTCTTTCAGTTCCGCCGCGCCCGGCCGGTCGGTGATCTCCGGTTCTGTCTCCATGACCTCGTTAAAACGCCGGAAGCCGGAATACCCCTTTTGGAACAGCTCGGTAAACTCAATCAGAATGTCGATGGGGTTAATAATGATGTTGATATACAGCGCGTAAACGGCCAGGTCGGTCAGGCGCAGGGAGCCGTTCGCGATAAAGAGCCCTCCGCTGATCAGCACCGTGATAAAGAGAAGGCCTTCAAAGAACGAGGTTCCCGCGCGGAAACTGCCCATGATGCGGTAACTGCTGATTTTAGAATCCAGAAATTTCAGGTTGCTCTCGCAGAATTTGTCCCGCTCCAGCTCTTCGTTGGCAAAGCTTTTCACCACGCGGATGCCCGCCAGAGAATCCTGAACCTGCGAGTTCACCCCCGCGATTTTTTTGCGGTTGTCCATGAAAACCGCACGCATTTTCTTGTTCTGGTCAATGCTGAACACGATCATTACCGCGGTAACAAGCAGCAGGATGAGCGTCATCGGTACGCTGATGAACATCATCAAAAGGAAGCTGCCCAGGATTTTCAGCAGGGAGATCAGGATATTTTCCGGCCCGTGGTGCGCCAGCTCGCTGATATCGAACAAATCGGACACCAGCTTGCTCATCATCTAACCGGTATTGTTTTTATCATAGTATGAAAACGAAAGCCGCTGCAGATGGTCGAACAGATCCTGCCGCATATCGCTTTCCATTCGGGCGCCCATTACGTGTCCCCAGCCGGTGATGTAGTACTGGCAGCCGAGGCGTACCAGCTCCATAACCAGAAGTCCCACGGCAACCCATGGCAGGGTTTTCAGGATTGCCTGAGCACTTTGGGCAAACAAGCCTTTTGTAAGCCAATTTAAAATTTGCGGAAACGCGACGTCGACCGCCGAAACGACCAGCGCGCAAAACATATCGAAGTAAAAAATTCCTCGGTATGGCCGATAGTATCTTATAAATTTCTTGAATAATGACATGCTTTTCTCCTATTAAGTCGGAGGAATGCTGATCAGGGCGCAATCAGTACCCTACATTTTTTCAGGTTCTTCATACTCCTCACCGAATGTTTCTACCGTAACCGTCTGCATAACCTCGTTCTCGAGCGGACGGTCGCTGTAATCGCGGCGAACCGATACAATGCGGTCCGCTTCGTTCATCCCCTCAATCACTTTGCCGAATGCGGCGTACTGTCCGTCAAGATGCGGCGCGTCGGCAACCATAATAAAGAACTGGGAGCCTGCGCTGTTGGGATTCATGGAACGCGCCATGGAAATGACTCCTTTGGTATGCTTCAGATCGTTTTTAAAACGATTGCCGCTGAATTCGCCTTTAATGCTGTAGCCCGGGCCGCCCATGCCCGTTCCCTCCGGGTCTCCGCCCTGAATCATGAAATCCGGAATTACGCGGTGGAAAACCGTTCCGTTATAAAATCCTTTTTTCACAAGAGAGATAAAGTTTTTTACGGTGTTCGGAGCAACTTGCGGATACAATTCAACCTTTATTGTACCGTTTTCGGTTTTAATAGTTACAATTGGATTTTTCATAATAATTCCCTCCAAATCAGTTAAGTTATTCTATTATAGCGAAAATATCGTTTCCGTTCAAGTAAAATTAATTCATAAAATTCGAATAACACTTATTTTTCCGCCTGTACCTAACTGTGCAGAGTTAAGACTGCGCACAGATACACTCCTCTCCGGCCTCCACGGCTGCTGCGGCCTAAAAATTACCCGAATGAATTTATCTGTACTTATTATCCGTGACTTATGGTATAATATAAAAAACGATTCTGGAGGATGAAAAGGTGAAGCTGATTTCATGGAACGTAAACGGCCTTCGTGCCTGTATCGGCAAGGGGTTTATGGATTTTTTCAACCAGATGAACGCTGACGTCGTATGTATCCAGGAAACAAAAATGCAGCAGGATCAGGCGGAACTGATCCTGCCCGGATATAAGCAATATTGGAACTCCGCTGTGAGAAAAGGTTATTCCGGTACGGCGGTTTTTACCCGCATGGAGCCTTTAACCGTACTATACGATATCGGCGCGGAAGAGCACACCGGCGAGGGAAGAGCCATTACGCTGGAATTTGAGGATTTCTTTCTGGTTACGGTTTATACGCCGAACGCGCAGCGCGACTTGGCGCGCATCGATTACCGCATGAGCTGGGAAGACGCTTTCCGCGCGTATTTAAAGAAGTTAGACGCACAAAAACCGGTTGTCGTGTGCGGTGATATGAATGTCGCTCATAATGAAATCGATTTGAAAAACCCGAAAAGCAATCGGGGCAACGCCGGATTCTCCGACCAGGAGCGCGGGAAAATGACGGAGCTGCTCAATTCCGGGTTTACCGATACCTTCCGCTACCTTTACCCGGAGCAAAGGGAAGCTTATACCTGGTGGTCCTATATGTTCCGGGCAAGGGAAAAGAACGTCGGATGGCGTATCGATTATTTTCTGGCGTCAGACCGGCTCCGCAGCCGGATTGAGCAAAGCAGTATCCATCCCGAAGTAATGGGCAGTGACCATTGTCCGATTGAGCTTGTTCTTGCAGACTAAAATAAATAGGTGGGGGAAAAACAATGCGACTGATTTTTTACGGCGCCGATAAAGAAGTGACCGGAAGCTGCCACTGCCTGACTGTGAACGGCAGAAAAATCCTCATAGACTGCGGTTTGCAGCAGGGAACGGATGAGGACGATAACCACAGGCTTCCGTTTTATGCTACCCAGATCGATTATGTCATTGTGACGCACGCTCACATTGACCACAGCGGAAGGCTTCCGCTGCTTGTAAAAAACGGATACGAAGGGAAAATATACGCCACAAAAGCGACCTGTGACCTGCTTTCCATCATGCTTCGCGACAGCGCTCATATTCAGGAGATGGATGCCATCAACGAAAACCGTAAGGGAAAGCGTGCGGGCCGGGAGCCCGAAGAGCCGATTTATACGGTTGAAGACGCGCAGGAAACGCTGAGCCGTTTGGTTCCCATGAGCTACGGTGAAATGCAGGAGCTTTGCGATGGCGTAAGCTTCCGCTTTACCGATGCGGGCCATCTGCTCGGTTCGGCTTATGTGGAAATGTGGGCAACGGAAAACGGCGAGACACAGAAAATCGTTTTTTCCGGCGATATCGGCAACTGCAACCAGCCGATTATCCGCGACCCGCAGTACATAAAGCAGGCGGATTACGTCGTTATGGAATCCACCTACGGAGACCGCGACCATGAAAAAGTGGAGAGCTATATTCCGGTTCTGGCCGATATCTTTGATAAAACGCTTTCGGGCGGCGGCAATGTTGTGATCCCGAGTTTTGCGGTCGGCCGCACACAGGAGCTGCTCTATTTCATCCGGGAGATTAAAGAGCGCAGGCTTGTGAAAAGCAACCCGGATTTTCCAGTTTACATCGACAGTCCGCTGGCCTCTGAGGCAACTAAAATTTACAGCGGCGACCTGACCGGCTATGCCGACGAGGAAACGGTTCAGCTGATTCAGTCCGGCTTTAAACCGATCAACTTTTCAAATCTGAACATCTGTGCCAGCGTGGAAGAATCCAAGCTGCTGAATGAAGACCATATCCCGAAGGTGATTATTTCTTCCAGCGGTATGTGCGAAGCCGGACGGATCCGCCATCACCTCAAGCACAATCTGTGGAGGCCGGAATGCGCGGTCGTGTTTGTGGGCTACCAGGCGAACGGAACGCTCGGCAGGATGCTGCTGGACGGAGTGGAAAAGGTAAAGCTGTTCGGAGAGGAAATTTCAGTAAAGGCCCATATCTACAATTTCAGAGCTCTTTCCGCCCATGCGGACAGAACCGGGCTTTTAAAGTGGATTAACGCTTTTGAAGAAAAGCCGCGCAGGGTGTTCGTTGTTCACGGAGAAGAAAATGTCTGTGAATTTTTCACGGAGACTCTGAAGCAGCAGGGCTATAACGCTTACGCGCCGAATTATGAGACAGTCTTTGATCTCGAAAATAACACCGTGGCGGAAGAAGGAATCGAGCCGGCAAAACGCAGTTCCGGCAAAGAGACCAAGGGCAAAAAATATTCCGCTGCGTTTATGCGGCTGACGGAAGCGGGCAAGCGCCTTTTGCGGGTTATACAAAGCAACGAAGGCGGTGCGAACAAGGATCTGGCAAAGTTTGCAGATCAAATAAACTCCCTCTGTGAAAAGTGGAACCGTTAATCATCAAAGAAGAACCCCGGCACGTTAATGTGCCGGGGTTAAAATTTAATTGATTCGAACAATATTGCTTACCGCTGCGGGCTGGTTCTTCGGCTTAACTGCGTAAATATCATTGCAGCGTTCATTGTAAATATTATAGCAGTTCTTGCCGCGGGATTTTGAGAAATACAGCGCCCGGTCCGCTTTCTGATAAAGCTCGGTATATGTAGTGCCGTCCTGCGGGTAAAGTGATACGCCGATGCTGCCCGAAACGATGTAACTGCCGTTTTCGCCAAGCTTAATGTCCTTGAACATATCGCAAATCATGTCCAACTTGTTAATCAGCGTGTTGAATGAATTATAGTTGTTCATATAAATCAGAAATTCGTCGCCGCCGATTCTCCCCACGATATCCACAGGGCGGAAAAGGCCGGAAAGCTTTTCGCCTACCTGCGACAGCGCGGAATCGCCATGAATATGGCCGAGCGTGTCGTTAATCCTCTTGAAGTTGTCAATATCGATCATGATCACCGCGCCGGTATTCTGCGCTTTATCTTTGCCTAGCTGCGAATCAATCAGCGTCTGGGTAGCTTTCTTATTATAGAGGGTAGTCAGGCCGTCTTTTTGCGACTGCCTCAGGATTTCAAGCTCCTGCCGTTTGCGCTGGTCGATATTTTTAACATAGCCGATTACCTTTTCACTGTTGCTGCTGTTGTTGACAAGATGGATAACCGTAATAGCCATCCACTGGCTTTCTCCGTTGGCGGATTTTTGCCTGTATTCCAGATCAACCTCCGTAGTACCTTCCTGTGTGAACAGTTCCAGCAGATGAGCCCGGCCGAGCGTATCCAGAAAAATCTGTTTATCTTCTTCAAAAACAGCATGACTTGCGATGCTTTTTACGATTTCATCATAAATCTCCGTTTTTAAAAACGGGAACGTACGGAAATACATTTCCTGACCTGAGATCAATTTATTATGGGTTAAATCCGCCTCAAAAACTCTGTCGCAGGTAAGCTCCAGAGCAGTGCGGTATATTTTTTCATTCTCATACAGCTGATTTTGCAGGCTCCTGTTTTCTACAAGCTCTTCTGTTTGTCTTTCAACGATGCTCATGAACTGATTATAGGATTTTGAAAGCTTTTTGAAGTCGTCATTGATATCATCGCACGAAAATCTTGCCCGGTAATCGCCCTGAATTGCTCTGTGGATGGCGGTGAGAAAATCCTCCGAGGGCTTAATCAAAAAAATCTTGAGCAACAAAATCTGCGCGATGATCAGGACAAGTAAAGGCAGAATCAACTTTTCCGGTGTAAATAAGCTTCTGGCAAATCCATGCGTTTCTGTAAGCAGGATTAGCAGCGGAAGGGTAAGGGAAGCTGCTGCAAACCAATAACACTTATTTTTCATAGGACCAACCTCCAATCTCATTATGGCCCCCGGGGCAGAATTCCGGTAAGTCATAATCTGTGCAGCCGGCTGGCAAGCTTTTTAAAGCGTAGCCCCTTGGCTTTGCGTCCCTGTCTTTCGGCAGGTTTGCCTTTTTACAGGATATGGTAGGAAATATAAATCTTATGAAAAATTATACATCATATTTAGACTATTATCAAGAAATTCTATGAAAAGAAAACAAAAATAATTAACAAATATTACCTTTAGTTTTTTAAATTTCCATGCATGGAAAGTTTTTCTTTTGCTACCGCCAGCATGAGCTTGATCCTGTTTTCCTGATTTACCCTGGTTGCGCTTGGGTCGTAGTCGATCGGCACAATGTTGGCGCGCTGGTTCACAGCCTTGATGCGGTGAATCATGCCTTTTCCGCAGATATGGTTCGGCAGGCATCCAAAGGGCTGTGTGCAGACCACGTTTTCGTAGCCCTGTTCCACCAGCTCCAGCATTTCCGCGGTAAGAAGCCAGCCTTCGCCCATCTTGTTGCCGTAGCCGATTACGTTTTTCACAAGGCTTTTGGTATGGGCATAGGGGGTGGGAGCCAGAAATACCGGCTGGGTTTTTACGGCCTCTATCAGGATATTCTGCATTTTCAGCAGATAGTCCATCAGTGCCTTTACAATCGCAAACTTAGCGGGATTCCCCCCGTAAAGCTTAATGTCTTCCAGACGGTTGTCCACCTTGAACAGGGCGAAATTCATGATTCCCGGCACGTTCACTTCGCAGTCCTGTTCACGCAGGAAATCCTCCAGATGGTTGTTGCCGAGCGCAGAATATTTCACATAGATTTCACCAACAACGCCCACCTTGATTTTGGGGACTTTATTGATTTTGATTCCGGCAAAGTCCGCCGTGATGGCATTTAAGTTTTGTTTCAGGTCTTTCAGCGAAAGACCCTTTCCATCATTGAATAATTCCGTAAGGCGGTTGATCCACTTCTTAACCGCTTCGCCGCTTTCGCCTTTGTTGATTTCATAGGCTTCGGTCTGGTTATACAGCAGCATCAGCGCGTCGCCGTAAACCAGTGCGGCAATGAACTTTCTGAGCATGGGCAGGGTAAGCTTGAACCCCGGATTCCTTTCCAGCCCGGACATATTCAGGGATACCACCGGAACCTGTTCCAGTCCGGCTTTTTTCAGCGCTTTTCTTAAAAGATGAATATAATTCGAAGCACGGCAGCCGCCGCCCGTCTGGGTAATGATCAGTGCGGTGCTGTCCAGGTCATATTGCCCGGAATGCAGCGCGTCGATAAACTGCCCGATGACCAGCAGAGCAGGGTAGCAGGTATCGTTATGGACGTATTTCAGACCTTCCTGCACCACGTTCGGGCCGTCGTTGGTCAAAAGCTCCACGCGGTAGCCGCAGTTTTTCAGGACGTTCACGATCAGTTCAAAATGAATCGGAGCCATCATAGGGCAGAGGATGGTATATTCTTTTTTCATCTCTTTGGTAAAAAGCAGCCGTCCGTTATTGCTGAATTTCAGTTCCGCCATGCGCTCACCTCATTCTTCCAGTGCGGCAAACAGGCTGCGGAGCCTGATTTTCACCGCGCCAAGGTTTGTAATCTCATCAATTTTAATCTGTGTATAGATTTTATTGTTTTCTTCCAGTATTGCGCGTACTTCATCCGTTGTGATTGCGTCGACGCCGCAGCCGAATGAAACAAGCTGAACAAGGTTCATGTTCGGCTTGTCGCCGATGTATTTTGCCGCGGCGTAAAGCCGTGCGTGATAAGTCCACTGGTTCAGCACCGTGGTAGGGAAGCGCTTTACCTTGCAGCTGATAACATCCTCCGAAACGACCGCCGCACCGAGGCTGGTAACGAGCTTGTCGATCCCGTGGTTGATTTCGGGATCAAGGTGGTACGGCCTGCCGCTCAGCACGATGATCTGCCGATTCTGCCGGTTGGCTTCGGCTATGATCTCATCGCCCTTTTCACGGATTTTGGCAAAGTAGTTTTCATATTCGGTATAAGCGGCCTTTGCGGCCCGCCTTACCTCGGGCAGGGAAATCCCGTCAAAGTATTTCAGCAGTATTTTATGCATTTTGATCGGGAAATCATGCTTGCGGTGAATACCGACATAGTCATGGATGAAATTGCAGCCTTTCAACGCGCTCGTATTTGCTGAAATGACCTCCGGATAGTACGCGACGACCGGGCAGTTGTAATGATTGTCGCTCAGTCCCTCGTCAAAATTGTAGGACATGCAGGGATAAAAGATATTTTTGATGCCTTCCTCAACCAGCGCCAGCACATGCCCGTGCATCAGCTTTGCGGGGAAACAGACCGTGTCGGAAGGAATCGTGCTTTGCCCGTCAATGTACAGTTCTCTGCTGGACATAGGGGAGAGAACGACTTCAAAGCCCAGCTTTGTAAAGAAGGTATGCCAGAACGGCAGCAGCTCGTAAAGGTTCAGCCCCATCGGAATACCGATTTTTCCCCTTGGACCTTCCTCCGGCTGGTAGGAGCGCAGCGTCTGCAGCTTGTAGGAATACATATTCAGCTCACTGTCGGAGGAACGTTTGGTAACCGGCTTTTCACAGCGGTTCCCGCCGATGAAGCGGCGGCTTCCCCCGAAGACATTGATGGTAAGGCGGCAGTGGTTGCTGCACATGCCGCAGGAGGTAACCTTGACCTCATGCTTGAAGTTCTCCAATTCCTCCTTGCCGATGATCGTGCTTTTCCCGGTCGATTTGCTCATGGCATACAGCGCGGCGCCGTAGGCTCCCATCAGGCCGGAAATATCCGGGCGCAGCACATGGATGCCAAGTTCGTTTTCAAAAACGCGCAGTACGGCGTCGTTCAGGAAGGTTCCTCCCTGAACCACAACGTTTTTGCCGAGCTCTTCCGCGGAAGCGGCGCGGATTACCTTATAGATCGCGTTTTTCACTACGCTCACGGAAAGACCGGCCGAGATGTCCTCGGTCGTCGCGCCGTCCTTCTGCGCCTGCTTGACCTGGGAATTCATGAACACCGTGCAGCGGGAGCCCAGATCAACCGGGTTCCGCGCAAACAGCCCCAGCTTGGCGAAGTCCTCGATGCGGTAGCCGAGCGTATTGGCAAAGGTCTGCAGAAACGAGCCGCAGCCGGAGGAGCAGGCTTCGTTCAGGAAGATGTTATCGATCGCCCCGTTGCGGATTTTAAAGCATTTCATATCCTGTCCGCCGATATCAATGACAAAATCGACGTCGGGCATAAAGTGTTTCGCCGCGGTAAAGTGAGCAATGGTTTCAACAATGCCAAAGTCGATGCTGAACGCGTTTTTCAGCAGTTCCTCGCCGTAGCCGGTAACGGCTCCCGCGGCGATCTGTATATTTGGAAAACGGTTGTATAAACCGATGAGATATTCCTGAAAAATCGGAATGGGATTGCCGGAATTGCTGCGGTAGATGGAATCCAGAACCTCGCCGTCTTTCCCGATCAGCACGGCCTTTACCGTGGTGGAACCGGCATCGATTCCAAGAAATGCGTCGCCGTTATAATGCGCCGCGTCGCCCTGCGGAACCTTGCAGGCTGCGTGGCGCTTTACGAATTCGTCATAGTCCGCCTGGTCTTCAAACAGAGGCGGAATCGAAAGGAAGCTTGCTTTTGTGCCGTAGGTGTCAATACTTTTCAGCGCGGTATCCAGATCGATTTCATCCATGCTGTTCATAGCTGCGCCCATCGCAACATAGTACAGGGAATTTTCCGGGCAGACGCCTTCTACCTTCAGCGCCTGGTCAAAGCTGTAGCGAAGACGGGATAAAAAGGTAAGCGGGCCGCCGAGGTAGACCACATTCCCGCCGATTCTGCGTCCCTGCGCCAGACCCGCAATGGTCTGGTTGGCAACGGCGGCGAAGATGCTGGCCGAAATGTCGCTTTTCCGCGCACCCTGATTCAAAAGCGGCTGAATATCGGATTTTGCAAACACGCCGCAGCGTGAAGCAATCGTATAGATT
>JAEWUH010000249.1 GCA_023397245.1 Bacillota bacterium
TAACACCGTCACTGATTCGAATAATTGAAACTCGAACCCCATCTTCGCCTTCGTGCCAATAATTTGTTCCGGTACCGCCGCCCATTGAACCGCCACCACCATCCATGTTTCCATCACCTTCGGCAAAAGCAGGAAATGAGATGATAACAGTCAAAGTGAGACATAAAATCAATGCGAGAACTCGCTTCATTTTACCCTCCTCAGATATGAAAGGGCACAGCCTTTCGACTGTGCCCTCTAAGTATATATTATTAGTTATTAATCCATAATGCCTACTTGCTTATTTATGTCACCGTCATGATCAGTAGGTTTATCCTTTATTGTTTCTCCATGCGGAGCTTGAGTGTTTCCAAAGACAGGGTCGTTATCACCGGGATTGCTGCTCTTTTTTGTAGTGGAGCTGCTTGTTTTCTTTGTAGTAGTCTTGCTGCTGCTTTTCGCCGGTAACGATGAGCTATAGGACGGTTTCTTATTTTTATCGGTCAGGTTTGTCCCACTTGCAACGGACGGGGCTGGGGGAACAGATACCGGCTTCTCTATCTTTGTCAGCTCGGCTGTTTGGCTGGCACCGCTTTCAGGGACAAAAGCAGAACTGGTTCCGCTTTCTGCTTCAAATTGCTGTTCGATGGGTGGAACAGCAACAACCGTAGAAGTTGACGGTGAGCTGGATGCGAATGATGCCTGTTCAGCAGCTGCTGCGCTGCTGCTCATATTCAGGACAGCAATCATAGCACCTACGCAAATCAGCGCAGTGCCGGAAATAATCAATATGTTTTTTGCTCTTTTACTTATCATATCAAATCCTCCATTCACGGATAATTCGTTATTGTTATTACTTGATTACATTATCCTCTTTCTGAAAATAATGTCAAGTCATTCGATACATTGATCTCTTAACTTGGCGGATGGTTTGTGTGTTTCATTGATAATAGATTGCTGTGCTCGGGATAACAGGTATTGAAGAGAATTTTTTTCAAGAAGAGGCGGGAGCTGCTGTTTATATTTCTCCCAAACACCATCCGGCCTCCTGCCTGTATCATACGTCAAGATAGTAATTCCGTCAGGTGAGTATTTTACCCAGTCTTTACTGGAGCGATCCCATGTGAATATTGTGAATCCGGCAGCTTCTTCCGGGTTGTTATCGACGGCATGAGTAACCTCATCAATCCACCAATTTAATTGCGTTTCGTCAAACGGGCCGGCATCAGAATAATATTCTTCGTTTAAATTAAAAACACGAATCATAAATAAATCGTGCCCTTTTAGCAGCTTCCCCTGAAAATTATCCCATGCGGCTTTTTCTACCATCAGGTCGGATTCGCTCAGCCCCACTGCCTCGGGTTGAGCGCGTTCGGTTTCCATATATTCTTTCATTGGAATGATATCCTGATAACTTTTACCGGAGTCTTTGTAATCTATGTGTACCAGATGAATTGCCGGTACCCCGTTTTTGTCGTTATCAATGAAAACCTCTGTTCCGGGATAGTCGTCATGCTGCAATTCATGATATTCGTTAGGATCATCTTTCCAGCTGATTCCTTCCGGTAATGCATACCGTTTCCCAACTGTGCCGGTTGTCTCATCGGGTATCCCGTAGTTATCACGCCGTTCCAATGCGCAGTGTTTCTCGTCAGGCGATTGATAAACCACAACGGAGTGGAGATTCCTTTCATAGTTCTCCCTCATTTTGTCGTAATCTTCCGGGCTCATGGTGCCATCATAGACGTATGGATTAAAATCCTCATCATCCGCCCCTTGGGAAAGCCGTTCACTCCACGGAATATCTTTTGGAAGATCCTTGGGACGCGGGCAACGAACGCTTTGCTCCATTGTCTCCTTAGCCTGTTCAAGTGACTGGATCACGCGATCATAGTCGTAATGGTACGCGATGGCAGGATCATCATAAGCAGTATTACCGGTTTGTAATTCCTGTAGCAGTTCGCTTATTCTTTCGATTTTTTCTTTGTTATACATTGAATTTCAACCCCTTTAGAATAAAATAAAAAGAACCGACAAAGCCGGTTCTGAGAATTTAATATATTTGCTGAATTGATAAAAAGTAGTATACTTATTTTTGTTCTAGAACGAATACATTATGGAGGATATTAACATGAATGCTATTGGCACAGGGAATAATTCTTTTCGCTATTGGGGCGATGTATTCCTTTCAAAAAAGAATGGGAAAGTTTGTTACTCACAAATAAAGAATCTTCGGTGTTATCTAAATCATCTCTATGGATATATTGGAGAGATTCCAATAAACATGATAACACCAGACGATATAGATCGGGTACTCGACCGTTTAACAGAGAAAAATCCTAATACCAAGAAGCCCACATCTCATCAATACTTAATCAATGTTAAGAATGCTGCATCGGATGTATTTGAATTGGCTATCGACAGAGATATTGTTTGTAAAAACCCTGCCAGGAAATGCGAAGTATCAAAATATGCTCCCAAAAAAGAGCGCCGTGCATTAACGGAATCGGAGCAAAAATTAATTGTTCATACTCCTCATCGTGCAAGAATAGGCGTTTTGATTATGATGCTTGCAGGGCTTCGCAGAGGTGAACTTATCCCGCTGACTTGGGACGATATTAATCTTGAAAACTTATCTATTTGTGTTTGCAAGAGCGCAGAGGAACAGGGGTCAAATTGTTTTGTAGTTAAAAATGGGACAAAAAACGGTAAATGGGGAAGAATCATTCCAATCACGGTTGATCTTGCCTTAGAAATTCAGGAAGCAAAAAAGAATGCCGCCAGTAAATATGTCTGCTGCAAGAAAAACGGCGATATGCACACGCCGACTTCATGGCGCCAAATGTGGGAAAGTTATATCCACACAATTAATAGCCTTAATCCAGAGGCTTCTCGAACAGGAATCAATGAAGTTACCGCTCACTATTTGCGCCACACCTATGCAACCTTATTATATATTTCGGGCGTAGACGTACTAACAGCATCAAAGTTAATGGGTCATTCAAACGTGAAAACTACAATCGCAATCTATACTCACTTGGAAGAGATAATGATTATAAAATCCGTCGACAAATTAGATACCTACATCTCAAAACATCTATTTAAATAACAAGAGTTTGACGTGCGAAGGGTCATAGGTTCGAGTCCTATAATGTCCACCAAAAAAGAGATACGGATTTTTCCGTATCTCTTTTTTTGCGCATATTATGTAGCGCGAGCCTGTTTGGTAGCAAAAGGGTGTTAATGTAAAATGCCCTGCTTGACTGCAAGTTTTACCGCGGAACGCGCGTTGTTGCACATCACCTTCGAGTCCTGTAATGTCCACCAAAAAAGAGGTACGGATTTTCCGTGCCTCTTTTTTTGCGCTAGCCTTATCTATATATAGTTCAGCTTACATAGTGGAATATATTTCCGCAAAATTTGTGTCATTCCAGCTAATTTCGTTGAAATAATCACTCAATGAGAATATAATTAAAACTAATTTAGGACTTACGCCATACAGTTTTGGCAGGTACTTAATAGCAATACGAAGTTCGGCCAACGGTAGGCCATAGCAAAAATTGGAGGTTACAATTATGTGTTTACATATCATACCCAATGACAGATAATACCACGGCTTTTCAAGGAGTGTGAACTTATGAAACGCATAAAATCTTTTGCACTAGTTTCCATATTTCTCATGCTGCTGACATTGGCCGCCTGTTCAGCCAGGACGATATTTGGCAATATAACTGCGTCCCGTTCGCATTCATCAGGGCAGATCTACCTGTACGGTGAACAGCATTCCGTCGATAAAATCCTGGATAAGGAATTTTCGCTGTGGGATGGCGACTACCACAACAAGAATATGAGGCATTTATTTGTCGAGATGCCTTGTTATACCGCTGAATTTCTAAACGTATGGATGAAGTCAGACAACGACGTTGTCTTGGAAGAACTTTATAGTGATTGGGATGGTACGCAGTCTCACAACCCCAATGTCAAAGAGTTCTATAAGAAGATCAAAAGCGCATGTCCCGAAACGATTTTCCATGGGACGGATGTCGGGCATCAGTACGAGACAACCGGAGCACGATATTTAAAGTATCTTGAAGATAATAAATTGGAAGGCTCCAAGCAGTATTTATTAACGCAGGAAGCCATAGAGCAAGGCAAATATTATTACGGGCACCGGGATGATGTGTACCGCGAGAACAAAATGGCGAAAAACTTTGTCCGCGAATTTGACAGCTTAAGCGGCGAGAATGTAATGGGGATTTACGGTGGAGCACACGCAGGACTTGACGCTATGGACACAACGAACTCCGTTCCCTGTATGGCAAACCAACTAAAGGCGCATTACGGCGATGCCGTACATTCGGAGGACTTAACTTGGTTAGCGAAAGATATTGAGCCGGACAGAGTTGTCACAATCAAAGTCAGCGCAAAAGATTATAGGGCGTCGCATTTCGGAAAAGAAGATATGACTGCGTTTAGCAAAGATTACGTCTCCCGGGAATTCTGGCGTTTGGAAAACGCATATCACGATTTCAAAAATAATCCGAAAACGGGAAATGTATTGCCTTATAACAATTACCCGATGCTAATAGAAAAAGGGCAGGTTTTTGCAATAGACTATACAAAAGCAGACGGTTCTGTCGTAAGAATGTATTACCGCTCCAATGGGTATGTCTGGCATGGTCTGCCATCAACGGAGGAGTTCACAATGAAGTGAGCCGTAAATATGAGTGTAAAGAGTAAATATAAACATAGAGTTGCCCCCCAAATACTATTTGGCTACCTTAGCATCACGAGCTTCGCAGTCTCACATTGTAAATATAGAGAGGTAGTGTTATGCCGATTAAAATTGCCATTTGCGACGATATAGCGGAGGATATTGAGCAGCTGTCAGCCGCTCTTTGTGCATACGACTCTTCTTTTGAGATTATTACTTATACAAGCGGAGAAACTCTGATTTCCGAGTTCCTCGATTCGAATCCCACCGTCGATATTCTTTTCCTGGACATCTTTATGCCGGGAATAGACGGCTTGGCGACGGCGCAAAAAATACGCGCCCAGAGAAAGGATATTAAAATCATTTTCATTTCGTCAAGCAAGGAATATTACCCGCAGGCGTATGAGGTGTTTGCCTTCAATTATATCTTAAAGCCGCTCGACAGAGAAAGATTGTACTGCGTACTGGATTGTGCAATTAATGAGATCGGGAGGGAATGCCGCCATAAAATCCGGTTCAGCTACAAATCGACCGTGTACAGCGTGGATTGCCGTGATATTCTGTATATAGAAAGCCGGGACAAGCTCATACTGTTTCATCTGGCAGGCAAAAACACCTTACAGTGTTATGGAAAACTGGATGAATTTATACAAGAGCTGCAGGAACAGTCCTTTATCCGCTGTCATCAGAGCTTTATCGTAAATACTTCTTACATTACCGAAATGGGAGAAAATAACTTTCGCGTAGGGCAAATAATGATCGGTATTTCCAAAAAGTATTTAAAGTCTGCAAAAGACCGGTATTATGCCTACTTGTTCTCCCAAATGGGCAGGGGGCAGGTGCGATGAAGGAATCAAAGAGTACAAAGGCATATCTGATTTCCGGGCTGCTCTTCGTTATTCTGTTTACCCATCTGCCGGTTGTATACACCTTGTTTTACCACAGCCTGACCGGCGCACCTACAGCGGAAGCCGGAAGCATCGACAGTACGCTGCATTCTCCCTCCCAGACAATCGTTTTGGACGGAAAGTGGGAGTTTTATTGGAACCGCCTGATTGTGTCCGAGCCGCAGCAGAGTGACAAGCCTGATTTTCTCATCCGGGTGCCGGACTATTGGTCGAAGTACAAAATGAATGGGAATTGGCTGCCCCCGGGCGGGTTTGCAAGTTATCGGCTCACGCTGCGCGGGCTTGCATATTCCCGCCCTGTTACCGTCTACATACCGGACTTCGGCGGTGCGTACCGCGTATTCATCGACGGCGTATTAGCTTCGGAAAGCGGCACGGTGTCCAGGGAAACCGGCAAAATATATACGACTCCTCAGGCCAGGCTCTACCCTATGGCGCTGTCTTCGGGCAAAGCGCATGAAGTGATCATCGAGGTGGCAAGCACGCGGTTTTCCGGCCTGTATATGGCTCCTGTTTTAAAGGATTACGACCGCGCCGTACAGAAAAGCAGCAGCAGAGACGCCATCCGGCTTATTCTGTTTGGAACCGTGCTGTCCTCACTTATCCTCCTGATCGTCCTGTACGGGCTGTCCTTTCGAAAAAACATACGCTCCGCGTGGTTTCCCGCCATGGGTTTTTTCGTACTTCTGCGCATCATGCTGACAACGGAATTCTACAGCTTCTGGCAAAAGACGGTGTTTTTCAATCTTTCCTATGAAGCCGTCAACGAGCTGATGTTTTTTGTGACCTTCGTGCTTAAATTTCTGCTGATTTTTCTGGTTCAGGAGCAATTCGGGATTCCTTTTTCCCGGAAGGAAAAGGGCTTCTTTTTTCTGTATTATACCGCAATATATCTTGCCTATCTTTTCATTCCGCACGGGATATACAACCGGTACCTGACCGTCCTGCTGCCCGTCTCCACCTTTGCTCTGGAGAGTTACTCCTTCCTTAAGGTCTACTTCGGACGGCATCACCTGAAAAAGTACGGCCTGCTGATTTATGGGAGCGTTATTCTTGCCGTTTCCGGGCTGATCATCGACTGCTATTATATCAACGGCAATATTTACCCGGATATGTCGCTGACGCTGCTGATTCTGTTTTCGGCATACCTGGTCATCCTCAGTGTGGTTTACGCCCTGCGTACTGCGGACCTGTACAATGATTTTTCCGTATCTTCTTCCCGGCTTGCACTGGCGAGAAGCCAAATCGCTATGCAGAAACAATACTATGACGCCCTGAGCGGACAGATGAACGAGATTCGAGGAATCAGGCACGACCTCCGCCATTTTACCGGCGTGATCAGAAGACTGGCCGAAGAGGGACGCATGGAGGAACTGAATCGCTTTTTGAATGAATACGCGGAAGAGACCGAAAC
>JAEWUH010000007.1 GCA_023397245.1 Bacillota bacterium
ATCCGGTACGGCGCCGTTCTTGACTGCAAGATTTTTTGCTTCTTTTTTTATTCCGGCGATATCTTCCTGTGTAGGATTCGGAATTACGCGCTCCACAACATCGCGGATCATTGCCAATGCCACACCGATGGAAGAGATGACCTCGGCGTTCTTGGGGATGGAATAATTCAACTCCATTTTTTTTGCAGTAAAGGGCAGAAGAGCGCTGGCGCCGCCGCCGCATCCAACCAGAGATACCTGATCGCGCTCCAAATGATACTTTTCTACAAAACCGTTTACAACGGGTTCTATTTTTTCAAAAGCCTTCTGCAGAATCTGCTCGGCACATTCTTCAACGCTGACTCCCAGATAATCGGCAAGGGGTTTCATGCATAATCTGGCCGATTCGATATTTCCGTAGCTGTAATCGTTTTTTGACACATATCCAAGAACATTCGCCGCGCAGGAATTGGTAATCGCCACGCGTTTTCCGGACGCCAGCTTAATCCTCACATAATCACCCGGATCGCCCTCTTTGGGGGAAAAGAATTCCAGCTGAGGTCCTTTTACTTCTTCTGTCGGTGTATAGACCGCGTAATCCAGGCCTCCGATATGGGCGCTGCGGGGCCCGACATCAATCAGCCTGTTCGCGCCTGCGCGTACCATGGAACCGCCGGCAACACCCAGGACAATCACGTCCAGGGAGCTGACATAGGTTGAGTGTCCTCCGACAGTGGAATATTCAACCGCCGGACGTCCGTTTTTGATAACGCCGATATTGGTGGAAGTCCCGCCCACCTCAAAGTAGATGCCGTTGGAAGCGCGCAGATACATCAGCGCTCCCACAATGCTGGCGGCAGGTCCTGACAGCATCGTCAGCACCGGGCGCTTTTTCATTTCACTGATATCCATAACGCCGCCGTCTCCGCGCATGACCATAAGCGGAACCTTTATTCCGGCTTGGCGTACCGCCATTTCCGTGGAATAGGCCGTATTCATCATGGTCGGCAGAATGGAGGCGTTGATTGCCGCCGTGCGGGTACGCCGTTTCAGTCCGTAAAGTTTGGAGATGGAAGAAGCCTCCGACACCATCACATCGTTTTTTTCAGCGACCTCCCGTACCAGTTCTTCTTTTTTCATTGAATCAACGCCGAACGCCTCGGAAGCCACCAAAACTTCAGCACCCTGTTTTTTCAGCCGGTCAATTTGCTCTTGTACGTTGTCTTCCGATAACTGTTTCTCCTTGACATAACTATTTACTACTTCTATAACCCTTCCGGTGCCTAGGGGAATATTCTCAAGCGTCGTTTGCTTTTTAGAGAGCCAGCCTTCCAGCCCTCCTTTTCCAATCCCAATTACACCGGCCTTCGCAACGTCGCCTTCCAGCAACGCGTTAGTAGCCTGTGTGGTCGAATGAGCGATAAACACGACATCATCGGCACTGAAATCATTTTCTTCTATACATTTTTTAAAGCATTCAATCACACCGGCTGCTACGCCCAGTTTATGGCTGTGTGTTGTTTTAACAATGCTGGTGCCAACAATTTCATACGTTTCATTATCCAATGCGACCGCTTTCGTATGAGTACCTCCAACATCAATGCCAACTCTGACCTTTCTGCCCATTAAATTACCTCCTGAACGTGAACCGGGCCGCCGCATTCCATGCAGAATTGTTTTTATAGCCATGAAATGCGGCAAACCTGTTTCCGCTTGTTATAATTTCCTGTGGATTTCCGACGCTGAGAACAGCGCATCAACCTGCCGGTTTAAAAGTACGCCTATATTTTTCCGGATTGATTCTGATTAAACGGCAAAGATAAAGTAGGCTATTACCTCCAAAATACAATTCAGTATTAAGATCGGCACAAGCCCCGTTCTAAAATATTCCTTCATGTCGGTTTTCGTATAGCCGATCGCCCAGACGTTCCAGGACTGCGTCGGGCAGAAAGACTCGTTAACCGTCGTAGCAGGGATGGTAAACAGCGGGAAAAGCACCTGCGGAGTGAATATTCCGCCGATGGACTGGAGCAGCGCCAGAATAGCCGTGCCGCAGCCCCATAGGGTAAGCGGGCCTCTGAAAAGGGCGAGAAATCCGAGAACGCCGAAAATCAGGAAAATGACAAACAGGTTCTGAGGAATAACCGGCGACAGGAAATTGGCAAAAATCTTGGCGCAGACCTTCGCGCTCTTCATAAACATTTGCAGGAAGAACAGGAAGGACAAAACCAAAGCGATATCAGTTACGCCGTCGCGGAATGTTTTTTGAAGCATGGCTCCCATTTCATTCCATTTCTTCATGTTTCCGGTGAAAATCAGAGCCCATATTACTGCGACGAGAATGGATGTAATCGTTGAGAAATTTAAAAATATCGTAAGTATAACGGGAATAATCGGCGTAATCATCGCCAATATGCCAACGCGTTTTGTGCTTTCATCTGCATTGGCGGCGACTGCCCACGCATGTTTTTTCTGCTGCTGTACGCTGCGGGTTCCAAGGATGACAATTAATATCACAAGAAGCATCTGCAGGCCGTAAGCAATAAAGCTGAAGGTTTTCCAGTTCATTGAATTGGCATAATCAAACGGGATATAAATATCAATCTGTTTTCCTCTGCCTGTATTGATGTATAAGCCCGCGCCTATGCTGAACAGGTAAGAAATGGTTGCAATGGTCTTCGGAACACCAATGGAAAGCAGAATCGGGAATACAATAACGCCTATGGCAACAACCGTGCCGGGGCCATAGCATGAAGCAAAGATAATGCTGGTTACAAAAGAAATAAGAATGGTTGTTAAAGCTTTGCGTTCTCCGCCCATCTCGACGGCAAAACTGATGATCGACCTTGCAATATTGGTTTCGACAAGGATGCGGCCAAACCATGAGCCAAACATGACGATGACCGCCGTAGCTCCCCACCCGGTAGGCCCGTTGCTGAATATCCCGGTATTGATATCAACCAGGCCGGCTTTGGTTTGTGCAGCTGTTGCCGCCCATGTTGTAAGGCCGTCGGCAGCTCCCAGTCCAGCCCAGATGACTGCCATGACAAAAAATCCCAGCATAAGATTTCCGCCGCGGGCAGCGTAAATGGCAAAAACAATATACGTTGCCAGCAGAACAATCGCGATGACTGTTTCCATAAATAACTCCTCCTAATTTTTACTTCTATGGGTTTTGCACCGGTGCCGCTAATCAAGCATTTCCCACCATCACCTCGTTTACATTTTTGCCTCCGCACTTATTTTAACAATTCCAATTACCGCATCTTACTGTATAGTCGATTAACTTTAAAAACAGCTAAGGATTTGCGAGGATATTTTTCGTGATGTAAGGAGGACAACGCAGCAGCACGGAAAACAGACCGCAAAGACTGGGTGGTTTTGAGTTAATTGACTATAAGCGGCAAGTCATTAAAAAATGCTCTGACGGTAAACGGCTTTCCCTTTTTTTATGGTCATCATCGGCATAAAGCATTCTTCAGCCGTCAGATTCTCTTTTTTACGGTCAACAAAAGCGACCTTGTTTTTGACCAGCTGAAATATGGATAAATCAGCGGGACCTTCATTCTGAAGGCCGCTCCCCGTTGTCTCAAGGTCATAAACCTCTTTCGGAGTTTGTGTAACGGCGCTGATTATTTTCTCCAGCGGCATGCCGAGCGCGTAGATCATCGTCATGGTCGACATCAGAGAAAACGCCGGACGTATATAACAGTTTCCCGCCCCTATGTCCGTACCCAGCATATCCGGATAAAAGCCTTCCTGAAACGCCCGTCTGATATTTTCAAAGGTGAAATTGTATCTTCCGTGCGCCAAATCAAATTTTATGCCCCGTTCCTTTGCCTTGCGAAAACATTCCCGGACTTTATGCTCTTTGTCCAGAATCGTTTCGCCGTTATCCTGAAACACATGAGCGACCACATCCCCCGGACGGAGGGTTTCTAAAACATCCCTCAGCGTGAGCGGTTCTTCAAGTCGGCCCAAATGTACCACAACTGGACATTTCAGACCCATATTCTCTACAGAATCCGCAATTTCCACTGTTTTTTGCAGAGCTCTCAAACCAAATCCTTTTGTGCAGTTGGCGTGATAACGAATTTTAATCCCTTTCAATTCGTCCGGATATTCCCGGAATAAACCGCATATTCCGGCGGCGTCAAAACAGTCCGGGTCGGCCACTTCTTCGTATTGTGTACCATACAGCTG
>JAEWUH010000087.1 GCA_023397245.1 Bacillota bacterium
AACGGACACCGATGCTGATCAGGATGGATTTCGCGGTTTTACCGGCCGCAAGTTTGTATTTTTTATACTGCTTCACGGCAAAGCTCTCCCGATTCTTTGCCTCCAAATCATCAAAAAGAACATCAACTGCACATTTATAGCTCTCGTCATCGTCCCTTGCTTCCGAATTGTTCAGCAGAAGGACAACCGAGTTCATGCTTCTTTCGTGCTCCGGGCAGGTTTCCTGCAAATATGCGATCGTTGCCATCAGCCAAAGACGCTCCGCCTTTACCCAGAAATCCTCGTTGTACTGGGAATTGGAAGTATCGCCGCTTGTATTGGCCATAAAGATATTGATAAATCTCCGGATGTCCTTGATTCCTTTAAAATACACAAACGGATTAAAATGCATACTACGTTCGGGATGCAGCACATCAAAGACTTTTACTTTGTACCCGTGATCTGTGAGCATTGTTCCTTCATCCCGGAGATGCTCGCCGCTCGGATCGGTAACTACATAACTGGCGTTCATCTGCATCACGTTCGGCTTAACATAGTAACGAGACTTTCCAGCTCCGGAACCGCCGACTACAAAGACATGGCAGTTACGGTGCGTCTTGTACATATTCATTGATAAGAAGATGGAAGCAGACAGGATCATGTTATTGAAAAAGTTCTTGTCAATAAAGGGCTTGATGTCTTTATATTTTCCCCATATGGAAGAACCATCTTCGATGTCCTTATACTCCCGCTTTTTACGAATCTGCATCGAACCCATTAAGAGGGCAAGAATGCCGGAAGCTTCAGCTGCCATTTTATAGTCCAAAAAGTTCAGATATTTCATAACCCAAATGGTCATAAGGAAGAAAGTTATGAAGCTGGCGCAGATCATGAAACAAAACGCGAACGTTCGGCTCTTTAGTATTTTTCTCATCTTTCCCGGCCCCTATCTCTGCCGCGCGATTTTGTACGCTCCTTTTCGCGTGACTTATTGATATTAAACGCTTTTTCCCGCGCCTGATCGACTTTCTCCTGAAGGCTGTCGTTATCCAGCGTCTTATCTTTTACAAAGTCACGGGTTGCCATTTCAAGCTTGGATATATCCCTTGCTTTGAAAAAGAGTACGTATTTATCCGGATCGTTAGTCTGCCGCATCAAGGTATAGTTGAAATGGTACTTCTTCGCATATTTATCAAAGCCGCACATTTCACTCTTATCCACTTCAATACCCTGTGACTGGCTGCCGTCCCGGGACAGCTTCGCGATACTTTGCTTATTTGGCGTCACTTTGTCAATTCCAATGAGAGCACCCTTTACTAACGTAGACAGCGCTTTTTTTATAACCGATGCAGTAAGTCTTCCGGAAGCCCGGAATGAAGCTGATACAACCTTTTCACCTAATTCGTCACCGACCATATGATTTTCCTCGCTTTCTATCTGTCAATATTTGTTCGTCGCTATTCACTTTCTCTATCACCTTCCTGATCTGATTCACCTGATCAATTTGAGACTGTACGGAATCGTACTCTGTCATGAGATCGGATAACTGGTCTTTTATCTCTAAAACATTATCTATGTACTGATCCTTTGAATCTGCCGGGTTGATACCGGCCGCAGTTAATTGCGCTGCAGCGCTGTCATAAAGGTCAAGCTCGGACTGATGAGAAAGTCGGAACCGGTCTTTTAACAGGGAAGATTCATATTCATCTGCGACCGGTTGGAATTCCTCAACTGTTTCAAAGCATTTCATGATGAACTCCGCTTTTTCAAGTTCCTGCCGGGCGTCATCAATTTGGCATTTTACTTCCGAAGCTTTTTGCGAAATCGCGGAAACCAAAGAATCAAAATCAGTCCCGTATTCATTCACAAAACCGGAAGCATTCAGCATCGCTTCAATGTTTCTGAGACGCTGCGAGTAGGATATTGTCTGAAGCTCAACCGGCTGGGTATCGTGCTGTTCACTTCTTTCCACATACAAACCGGCAATCCTGGCACGTATATTTTTTTCTGTGTATGCGGATCCCAATTTGTATGAGCGAATATATTCTTGCTGGCCATTTGTCCGGTGCCGAAATTTGAGATATTTGCCGGTATTGCCAATGCGATAATCTTTTTCCATGATCTTTAGAAATTCTTCGTAGCTCTGAGCAGTTTCGATAGCTCTATCAATATCGGATTTAATGATAGTTCGAAACGGCGTCTGCTTCTCATTCGTGTATTTTCGCTTTTGCCATTCCGGAGATGAAGCCACAACTGAAAGTTCGTATTCTTTACACAATCTGTCGCTGCAAGCTCTAAGCCGCTTCGGCGTGTATTCGTCCTGAGCAAATTTTCTGAAATCAGAACCAACGATGTTAAACGTAATATGGTTATGAATACAATGCGTATTCACATGAGTTGCAACAATGTACTGATACTTGTTCCCTATAAATCGCTTGGCCAGTTCACATCCGATTTCATGCGCCTGCTCCGGTGTGACCTCACATTCTTTGAAAGATTGCCGCATGGTCATCAGCATATAGGATTTTTTACCGCTTTTGTAATGGTAAATAACCTTCCGTCCGGTTTTTTGCTCAAACTCATGTTGATTTATCATTATTTCAAAGTATGCTTTTTCAGGCGAACAGCGAAATCCTGTAACGAGCCTCCCTCCGTCTGTTTTATCCGGGTTGGTTATATACTCAATGGAGTCCTTTGCAGTTTGTAATTGAGTGCGTCCGGGGCGAACTTCTATACCGTTGATAAAAGTTGTTGCCATATCCTGTCAATCCCTTCCCGGATGGATTTTAACTCGGAGACATAAACGTCTCCGTAGGTATTCGCAATTTTCGTCATTTGGTTGAGATTGTTTCCGATTCGATTCAGCTCGTTTACTGCAGCTTTCACAGAAGTAAAATCCTGTTTTATGATGTAGCCGTCCAGCGCCATCTTGCGGAGATAAGCGCTTTTGTTTTTTATTCCGGCATCCTGCATTTTTTTAGATAGAAAATTACTTTCATCCTCAGAAATGTAAAAAAGTTGCGGTATTGATCTTATCCTTTTTTTCTTCATTCATCCCACCTCTCAGTCTTAAAAATTTTTAACATACTTATGTTGATAACATTTTCTAAAGTTAAAAATAACAGGGGTATTAGGGGTTTCCCCTAACGAGAGATTTTTACAAGAATGTCGGAAGACATTTTTGCAAAAATTGGCAAGTGTATATACACTTGCAGTGCTCGCCCGTCATGAAAACCTCCCCGTCGGGACTTCGTCCTCTTTTAACTTTGAGAGGAGAGAGCGCAGGGTGCGCCGATTGGTCGATTCATTTTCGGCCGCAATGGAATCCTCCAAAATTTTAATTTTTTCATTTTTGGTGCAGCCGTTGAGCGTAAAAAGTATTGCGGATTCTTCGTCATTTAGAAATGCGTTTCTCAAAGTTTAACATCTCCTTGTCCTGATTTTGGCCGTTGGATTTCTCGGCAGCCAGACTTAACCGTTCCTGCAGATTTTCACTTTTCTGCTCCTGCACAGCTTCCACTTTTTCTAAGGTTTGAAACTGTTCGTGAAGTGAATTGATGATTTGATTGGCGGCGGACTGTATGTTTTCCAAAACAGTTTGCAGCTGTTCAAGCTCCATCCCCTGACTCCAGTTTGCAACGTAGTCAAAGCTGTAGGATGAAGTATCGACGCCCAAATAGTTTGAAACAATAAAGGCAATGCTCTCCGCTTCGATTTCTTTCTGCTCCCGCGACTTCTCCGAATTGTTGTGCAGCGTTGCATGAGCAAATTCATGAATGAGCGTTTTTATGATCTGCTCATTGCTCATTCCCATCTTAATTGCAATTCTTGAATGATCGTAATCGCAGTAACCTTTTGATCCGGTATAGATCGGCTCGAACTCAATCTTAAACGGCGATATATTTTTTACCGCCGCAAAAATCTTTTCATAGTCATCCACCGTACCCTGCAGCTCGTTGCAGATTTGCGGAAGCGGTTCACCGTCTGTCTGAGAAACATCAAAAACATTCGTAACAAAAAATTTGATGAAAGTGTGTTCTTTTTCCTCCGTTACCGGCGAACCGTCAGTATAAAATTTCTGATTTCCCTCCTCATCATATATGGGAACATTCTTTTTTTGTTTAACCTTAGAAGGAGCGAAGATCGCAATCCCTTTTTCGCCGCGCTTTACATACCGGCTGCGCTTTTTCCACGATTCAAATCCTGCCACAAGAGAAGCGTTTGGTTTCTGAGCTAAAATCAAAATTGTGTTTCGCAGCGAGTAATCATGGAAGGTAGAAACAAACTCCAAATATTTTTTATAATTCCCGGATTTAAAAGTCTGCTTCACTCCATCTAAAAGTTTTTGCGTGAGTTCCTTTACTTTTTCATCACTGGCCAATTCAATAACCTCCTGACTGAATAAAAATTAATGGTGATTACGTCGTTTCCTTTGGCTTGCTGTCAGCAAAATAAACATCGTCCGCAACAATTTCAAAGGTTTTGCGCTTATTGCCCTCCGTGTCCTTGTAAGTCCCTGTCTGAATAGAACCATGAACGGCAACCAGTTGGCCTTTTGAAAAGTATTTGCATACAAACTCCGCCGTGCTACGCCATGCAATAAAATCAATAAAGTCGGCTGTTTTGTCTTCTCCTTTTTTGCCAAAATCCCTATCTACAGCCAGAGTAAATGTGACCTTTGCTATTCCATCTTGTGTATGTTTCAGTTCAGGA
>JAEWUH010000089.1 GCA_023397245.1 Bacillota bacterium
GCACGATATAACGGAAAACAGTGAAAACAGATGGTTTCGGGAGGTAAGATACTGCGAAGCTGCCGATCAAAACGAATTGGGTCCTTTCCTTATTAAAACAAATGAAGATATCAGCAGAACGGTCTCCACCTCGAACTATGGGATTATCCGAAGAAATATTCGGTGCGATGCGGACAGCCGAATGATCAGCCATGAAGAAACCGCTTCCAGATATCAGTATGTCGGCGGCAGCCGGGGAAGCCTGCATATGCCTCAGGCGGTAATTCAGAATACATTTAAAAACGCAAAGCATGTCTGTGCCTTTACTGAAATTGGTGCGGCCGGCGATATTTTACATCTGCGTATGGGCAGATACGCAAATGCGAGATATGATATTGTATTTCATTACGATATGGATTGCAGCGAAGAGGAAATGGAAGAGCTTTTGAAGAGCAGGGTTACCCCAACTGAAATTGACTTGTGCCTTTCACAGATGGAAGAAGCGGAAATAAAGAAAAATAACGTATTGGGCTGTATGGCAGCAAATTCAAAAGAACCGCTGCTCAAGGAACAGGTGTTTTCTTCATTCTTTGAGCATCTCAAAAAGCAGGTGGAATTTTGCTCCCTGATCAAGGGTTATGTTCAGGTGACAGCCGGTTCACTGATTGGAATCCGGGACGTTTTTCAGGCGCTGGAGGGGTTGGCTGCATGGCAGCCTGACAGCGCGAGAAAGAAGATGCTTGAGGCGCTGAATTTTATCGATCCGCACGGAAGATGCCCCAGGCAGTATTCTTTGCCTGTGAGAGAGGGCAGGGCTCCGGCAATGGATTTGAGAGCGTTCATCGACCAGGGGGCTTGGGTGATTTCCACGGTTGTCACCTATTTAAAGTACACGGGTGACTTCTCCTTTTTGGACGAAGAATGCGGCTATTATGAGATCGAAGACGAAAAGCGAAATTTGGTTAAAAAAAGCGAAATCCGTGACAGTGTGTTAAAGCATATGCTTCGGATCATGGACTATTTAATAGAAAACAGGGATGAAAAAACCAAATGCGTTTATGCCCTCTACGGTGACTGGAACGATGCGCTTGACGGTCTGGGAGTTAGCAGCAACCCTGAAAAAGAATTTGGATCAGGCGTTTCGGTTATGGCTTCTCTGCAGGTTTGCAGGAACTTAGCGGAAATATCGGAATTGCTGAATAAATTGAGTACGGAAAAATACAGCCCATACATCGCAAAATATATGGAAGTAAAAAATGAGATACAGGAGGGGCTGAATAAGTATGCCGTCCTTACGGGGAAAAACGGGGAAAAAAGGATTGTTCACGGCTGGGGCGATAGAATGTCCTATTTTGTAGGCGGGTTTGACGATCCTGACCATAAATCACGCTGCAGTCTGACCTCCAATGCGTTTTGGGTGCTGTCCGGTCTGTACGACAACGATATGACCATTAAAGACACAATTTTGGATGCCTTTCGCTGTCTGGATTCAAAATACGGGCTAAAAACCTTTGGACCGTATTTTGCCCCAAATACGGCGGGAGTAGGAAGAATACCGAAGCTGCCGGCAGGAACAGCTGAAAACGGTGCAGTGTATGTCCATGCGACGTTATTTGGCGTTGCAGCTTTGTTCCGCATGGGATGTCCCGAGTCTGCGTGGCGGCAGTTGATTAAAGTCCTGCCGTTTACGCACGGCTGCCTTTCCTGTTCGCCGTATGTAATGCCGAACTCGTACGGGTACAATACAGAAAAAAATATCGACGGGGAATCCATGCAGGATTGGCAGACCGGCAGCTCAAATGTTCTATTTAAACTTTTGATAAAGTACGTCTTCGGAGTATGCCCGGAATTTGACGGACTCTGGATTCAGCCCGCTCCATACAGCCCTTTTGGAAGCTTTGAATTTAGAATACGCATTCGGTCCTGCGATTTATGCCTGACCTATCATCAGCATGGAAACGGCAGCAGATCCTTCCTTGTAAACGGCAGACAGAGACAGCCTGTATTCGACGATGTTATGAAACTGAAAAAGCTGTGGATTCCATATGAGGAATTGAATTGCGAAAATATCGACATACGGATAGACGATACTCTTTGAGAGCGTTGCGAATGACAAAACCGTTTTCTGTATCAACCATTTTTCACATAATTCCGGAAAAATTTATGACGAACTAATTCCTATTGCAAAGGAAAGCGGCTTTTTGGTATCCTATGACGGTATGAAAATTGATATATAAAATTTGAGATGCAAAATGCTAACTGAAAAAGGTGTGGAATTGAATGGAGATAGCGCTATGAAGATTATAGAAGCATCGGACTACCAAAGTATGAGCCGTAAAGCGGCAAACATCATTTCGGCACAGGTAATTCTTTACCCGGATTCTGTGCTTGGCCTTGCGACCGGGTCAACGCCTTTAGGTGTTTACAAGCAGCTGATTGACTGGTATAAGAAGGATGATATTGATTTTTCAAAAGTACATAGCGTAAATCTGGATGAATATGTCGGCCTTTTGCCGGAGCATAATCAAAGCTATCACTACTATATGAATAAAAATTTCTTTTACGAGATTAATATTAAACCGGAAAATACCAATGTTCCCAATGGCATGGCGGAAGACATTGGTGCAGAATGTTTAAGATATGATAAGCTTATTACTGATTTAGGCGGTATTGATCTGCAGCTTTTAGGAATCGGACACACCGGCCATATTGGCTTTAACGAACCGGATCAGGATTTTGACAAAATGACGCATAAAATAAAACTGTCGCAAAAAACGATTGAGGCAAATTCAAGGTTTTTTAACAGTGCGGACGATGTGCCGGAATATGCTGTTACAATGGGCATCAAAGCAATTATGCAGGCAAAAAAGATTTTACTGGTGGTAAACGGAAAAGACAAATCAAATATTCTCTTTCGTTCCCTTTTTGGCCCAATTACTCCTGCGGTTCCGGCGTCTATCCTTCAGCTTCATCCAAATTTAACTGTTGTAGCAGACACCGCCGCACTGTCTGTAATCGCTGAAAAATGCCGTTCAATATACTCTGACTGATCTTTGTCGCAAGCAATTCATGTAAAGTATAAAGTATTAAATTTGGATGAATGCAGAGTGTCTTGCCGAAAACCCGTAAAAATACTGCTTTTATTTCTATACGAAATATCAGAGAAAAGAGACGAGTACAATGGTACTGAAAAATGCGAAAATTTTTGATGAAAATTTTGATGTTGTACAGGATGATATTTCAGTGCACAAACAGCGGATTGACAGGATTGCCCCGGAATTGTTAGAAAATGACATATATGATTTGAACGGGTTCCTTATTACACCCGGTTTTGTCGATATTCACATTCACGGATGCGCAGGCGCGGATACGTGTGACGGGACAAGGAAAGCCATTGAAAAAATGGCAAGCCACCTGGTCACAAAATGTGTAACGTCTTTTTGCCCGACAACCATGACGGTTTCCCTGCAGCAGATTGAAACAGCCCTTTCCGCCATCAGAGACTGCATGGAACATCCGCCTGAGGGATCCGCTGTCCGTGGAGCGAATATGGAGGGTCCCTATATTTCCAAAAACAGAAGGGGCGCGCAGAAAGAAGAGTATGTGCGAAAACCGGACTGGCTGGAATTTAGACGTATGTACGATGATTGCGGCGGGATCATCAAACTGGTGGATATTGCTCCGGAATGTGAAGGCGCAGAGGATTTCATTAATCATGTACGCAAATACTGTCGGGTATCGCTGGCACATACCGATGCGAATTATGAGCAGGCCAAAGCTGCTTTTGAGCATGGAATTACACATGTTACTCACTTTTTCAACGCGATGCCGGGGCTGAATCATCGTATGCCGGGCGCCGTCGGTGCTGCTTTTGACAGCGACATGGTAAAAGCAGAAATAATCTGTGATGGATTCCATATCCACCCGGCTGTGCTTCGTTTAGCCTTTCGGCTTTTGGGAGAAAACCGTACTGTCGTCATCAGCGATTCCATGCGTGCGGCGGGGCTGCCTGACGGCGTTTCTGAGCTGGGAGGGCAGAAGGTATACGTAAAGGACGGCCGGGCCAGACTGGATGACGGTACGATAGCAGGTTCTACTACAAACCTTTATGACGAGGTAAAAAACCTGCTTCGGTTTGGAATACCGCTGCGGCAGGCAATCAAATCGGCAACCATAAATCCGGCAGTTGAAATTGGAGCGGACAAAGAAATCGGGAGCATTAAAGCTGGTAAAATTGCCGATCTGGCCGTGTTTGACAAAGATTTTAATATTAAGATGGTAATTGCAAAAGGCTGCGTCAAGTTGAACAACCTTTAATTATTTCTTACTGTTTGACTGTAAATGAATTTTCGAAAAAAATACTTGACGGTATTCCCTTAATACGGACGGTTGTTGAAAATTTATAGGATTCTTCCGTCTGCCATTATAGTTTGCCGTATTCTTTATCATTTACAGCTTCCAGCCACTCGTTGGAAGCTCCCTCTGCCGGAACTTCGACGGCCAGATGGGAAAACCAGCTGTCTTTTGCCGCGCCGTGCCAATGCTTGACCTCCGGCGGGATATTGACCACATCTCCGGGGCGCAGTTCCCGTGCCGGTTCTCCCCACGCTTGATACCAGCCTTTCCCGCCAGTCACAAGCAAAATCTGTCCACCCTTGTGGTGAATGTGCCAGTTGTTCCGGCATCCCGGCTCAAAAGTAACATTTGCGATCGGGCCGCCTTTGTCGGTCAGCGGTTGTAAATAGGCCTGCCCGATAAAATACTTGCTGAACATTTCCGGCAGCTCGTTTCCCATAGGGAATACACTGGGATTCTTTTTATTTTCAGACATTTTTCTTTCCTCCAAAATATTCAGATGTTTTTGTCATCCGTTCGCTCTGGCGAACCTGGAAAGGACAAAGAATAATCTCAGCATATCACTTGGAGCAGACTCCAAGTCAAGTGCTTTTTTGAGAGAGAAAGCAATATCTATTTACTTTTGTCGGTACGAAACCCATTTTAAAACATAATGGGTTATGCAGACATAAAGCCCATAATGCGCTTCGGCGAGGGCCTGCGCATCATTACCGACCGGGTGGATTCCAAGGATTTCTACGCATTTCATCCCGCATTTGATAAAAAAATCATTGGCGGCCGTAAAATAGTCAATCAAGTACAAATATCGCAAAAATGCCGTATCTGTGCTGATTACAGCGGTACAGATACGGCATTCATATGGGAAAGCGATGGAATTATTTGGACAAATCAATTTTTTTCTGGCACTCGGCCTGCATATCTTTCAGCGCTTGTGCCGGAGTTACGGTTCCTGCAGCAGCAGCGTCCAGATGTTTGCCCACGATGTCCTGCAGCTCGGTGTACTGGGTGATAACCTGAGGAGTTACAAGATAGTCAAGGCTCTTGAAAACAGCTTTGCGATTTGCCGGGGGCGTTTTGGCAGTATACTGATCCACAATCGACTGATCATTGACCGGCGGCAGCTCCCATGCGGCGTCAAGACGGATTTGAGTCGATTCCTTATCGGATGAGATAAAGGCCGCGAATTTTGCGGCTTCCGCTGCTACCTTGCTGTCTTTGTTAATCACATAACCGTTAGAGAAGAAGTGGGTGGCTTTTTGCTTATGGCCGGGTTCCACTGCAACATCCCATTTAAAACTGCAATCCCTTGTAAAGTCCGGAAATGCCCAGCAGCCGGTGACAATCATACCGAGGCGCCCGGATTTGAACAGGTCCCAATCGGCGTTGGCCACGCGTTCAACCTGCGCGGGGGTAGGCATTACGTTTAGTTTATTCTGCATATCCACCATATACTGCAGGGATTCCACATTGGCGGGCGTATCCATCGTGAAGGACTTGCCGTCATCGCTGATAAGCCCACCTCCGTTTTGTTTGGCTACTTTATAAAACTCGTTGTAGGAGAGGGGATGATAGTAACCGTAAATATTTTTGCCTAACGCACGGATTTTTTTCGCAGCCTCCATGGCGTCTTCCCATTTCCAGTCGTCGGTGGGATACGCAACTTTTGCCTTATCAAATAAATCTTTATTATAGATAAGCAGTACGGTGGAAAAACTATTTGGGACTCCATATTGCTTTCCGTCTGCATTAAACGCTTTTAAGGCTGTCTGGTTGTACGCCGATGTATTGATGCCTTGCTGCTTGATAATATCGTCAAGAGGCATTAAGGCACCCTTTTTTGCATAAGAAACAAAATTTTCAAAGTTAAGTTCGAACACATCTGCGGCCTTTCCTCCGGAAACCTTAGCGGTCAGCTGAGTAAAGTAATCATTGTAACCGTAGGACTGCATTTGGATGGTTACATTCGGATTTTTTGCTTTATAGGCGTCAATCATCTTTTGCAGATACTGTTCGTTGTCTCCGGAGCCGGAAAACTGATCAAATGTGATCGTGACCGGTTCGGCGGATGCGGAAGCCGGGCTGGCACTTTCCGGTGCGGCGGAAGATGCCGCGGCAGGGGCCGATGCGGCCGGCGCACTTGAGGAAGGTGCCGCAGAGCATGCGCTGGCGGTAAGTAACAGGGCCAGTGCAAGACTTAAAACTGATAAGTACTTTTTCAAAATAATTCCTCCCAAAGTCGATTTGTGTTGCTTTTTCGGCCCTTATCCTTTACAATAAGTAAATATAAGAGCGGCAATTTCTGCTTGCTTCTTTATGGGGTTACACAAGCTTTAGCGGGCGGTGTAACCCTTATTTATTTCACCTGCCCTTCCGATGAATTATTTAAATCCTTTACCGAACCGCGTTCTATAATGTCTACCGGCATAATTTCCTCCTGCTTTGTGAGCTTCGGATTTTCTATGCTGTTAAACAACAAATTCATTGCCCGCTCTCCTTTACGGGAAATATCCTGGCGCACAGTGGTAAGGCCGGGCGTTAGGTACTTTGAAATTTGCAGGTCATCAAATCCTATGACTGAAATATCCTCGGGAACACGAACTCCGCGCTCATAGAAGGTTTTCATTGCGCTGATTGCGAGAATATCCGCTGTAGCTACCACAGCGGTAACTTCAATGCCGGAATCACATAATGCGTTTGCAAGCTTTATCCCGTTTTCATAGTCGATTTTTCCCTCGAAAACATAGCCTGCGTCAAAAGTAAGCCCCTGTTCCTCAATCGCTTCCCGGTATCCCTGCAGGCGCTGCTTCATAACGCCGTTTTCTTTTAATTCACCGCAGAAAAACGAAATTTTGCGGTGGCCGTGATCAAGCATATATTTGGTAGCAAGATAACTGCCGTAGGCATCGTCAATGCGAACGCTGTGGTAGTAATGATCGTTACAGTAACTGTCCACCAGAACAATAGGTATCTTCGACTTCTTTATTTCCTGATAAAAGCTGTCCGGGTACATTCCGATCACGATAATGCCGTCAAGATTTCGTTCTTTTGCAAGCGTCAGATACTTTTCGTTCGTGTCCGAAGCGGAGATCAGCACATGATAGCCGCGCAGCCGGGCACAGTATTCAATACTGCCTAAAATTTCGCTGTAAAAGTTATTTTCAAACATCAGACGGCTTCCCTGCTCGGTTTGAGGGACTACAACGCCGATCAGCTTTGAACTTCCGGCGGTCAGGCTGCGTGCGGAAAGGTCCGGAACATAATCCAAAGCGGAAATAGCGCTCCATACACGCTTCTTTGTGTCTTCAGAAATAGACTCCTTGCCGTTCAGCACATAGGAAACCGTTGCCGGAGAAACCCCCGCCTTACTGGCGACATCCTTAATTGTTACTTTATGTTTCATAAGTTTATTGTCCTTATTTCATAATTGCCGAATGTTGAATCGGTTAAGTACTTTTACAACTCAATAATAGCGGGATATAAACAAATTGTCAAGTATTTTAAACAAAATTATTTTATATATCATAAAATCTATTGACATAATTAATTATTGGCGATATATTTTAACTGTAATTTGTTTAACCGATTAAGTAGGAGGGCTTTTCATGCAGCAAAAAAACATTCCAACCGGAAATCAAATGATTTCACTGCCGCAGATTGAGCAATCAACGGCAGGTATTCAGGATATTACTTTTCTGCACATGGGATACAAAGGTTTAATCGACCTTCGGGGCGACGAAAATGAGCCGCTGATACGTCCGTTTATACAAATAGGGGATGAGGAAATTTCCTTTCAGTCTCTTTCATGGAGCCGTTTGGAAAACTGGATTCCCAGCTTTTCCTTGCGGGCAGGCGAACTGGCGCTGAACGGAATCATCCTTGCACCGGTTGAGGAACGGGGATTTTTGATAAGGCTTGAAGTTGCCAATCATTCATCCGAGACGGTGGAATTTACATACGGCCTTTGCGGACGGTGGGCTTCCGGTTGGCACTGTGTCAATGAAGACAAAGAACTGAACGGTGAAAAATACTGTTATAAAAGCAAGTGGAATAACAGTGTGATATTTGATATGCGCTGTGGCGCCCCGATGTTCGCCTTTGCGCCTATGGCGGATCAGGAGTGTGAATCCGCTTTTAAGCAGTCGGATAAGGGAATCGATTACCGTTTGACCCGGTCGGAAACGCTTTCTCCGGAGCAAAGCTGTGTTTTCACTGTGTACTGGGGATTCGGCTTTGAAGAAGTGGCTGCCGCCACCAGCGCGAAGGAAATGCTGCGGCACGGCTATGATGAGGAACTAAACCGTACAATTCGTTGGCTGGCCGCGCGCTCTTTAAAGTTTAAAGATGAAAAGCTTACCCGGCTTTATAACAC
>JAEWUH010000112.1 GCA_023397245.1 Bacillota bacterium
TTATAACACCAACCTGTTTTTTTGCATTTTCTTTTCCACAGGTATTACGCTGGATACCGAGGAGCTTGTGCTCGTCACCAGCCGCAGCCCGCGATATTACGTCAGCGCAGCTTATTGGGACCGTGACGGCTTATTGTGGAGTTTCCCGGCGGTTTTGGATGCAGACCACAGTTTGGCCCGGGATATGCTGCTGTACGTTTTCAGCCGTCAGCGGAAAAATTTTGGTATCCATTCACGGTACATTGACGGCACCGTTTTGGAACCCGGTTTTGAGCTGGATGAATTAATGGCTCCGGTGCTTGCGTTGGAGCGGTATGCAGACCGAACGGATGACCGCGCAATTCTTGAGGAAAGCAATGTAAAAACCGGAATCTCAGAAGTTTTGCATAAGCTGTCGCAGCATCGCCATACCGATACTGCGCTGTACGATACGTTTTTGCAGCCTACAGATGATGAGTATGTTTACCGCTACCTTACCTATGACAACATTTTAGTCTGGAAGGCACTGCGCGCGATTGCGCGCTTATATCCCGATTATAAGGAATTGGAGCAGTCCGCTGAGGAAATGAAAGCGGCGATTGCGCGGCACTGCATTAAAGAACAAAACGGCAAGCGCTTTTTTGCGTGGTCCGTGGATCTGGAGGGCCATTATGATATTTACGACGAACCGCCGGGCAGCCTGCAGATCTTGCCGTATCTCGGCTTTTGTTCGCCGGAGGATGAAGTATACCGGAATACCGTCGAAATGATACGCTCGCCGGAATACAGGTACAGCTTCGCCGCAAGCAAGTTTGCCGAAATCGGCTGCCCGCATGCGCCGCATCCATGGATTCTCAGCGTGGCCAACAGCCTTCTGTGCGGCCGGTCGGCGCACTGTGCGGAATTTTTGCACAATGTTATCATGGATGATTTCATCGCTTGTGAAAGCGTGGATGAAATCACGGGCGTATGCACCACAGGCGCGGCCTTTGCTACCTGTGCGGGCTTTTTGTGCCATGCGATGAAGGAGTGCAGAGAAGGGTTGGATCAGGGATATGAGAAATGATGTAAAACTTGAAAAATGGAGCGTTTCAGCCGAAAACAGGGGATGGACGGATGATTTTCTGGAAAGCGTTTTTTTCACCGGGAACGGGCGAATGGGCGCGCGCGGCTATCTTTCCCTTACTCCGGACGCGCCCCCCGAAAAGACAGGGTTGTATATCGCGGGGATATTTGGGCAGCTAAAGGCGGGAATTACGGACTTTGTGAATCTGCCTACCCCGATTTACGCACAGGTGGAAGCGGATGGCCGCCCGCTAAAGAGTACTGAGGAAAACGTTCGCCGCAATCTCAATTTACACAACGGACTGTTCACGGCAGAGTATACCTTAGACTGTGCAGGAAAACTTTTGCGGGTTTGCGAAGAACGCTTTTTCTCCCTTTGCAACACGGGGCTATTGGTACAGCGCATCACTTTGACGCCCGACAGGGAAATGGCGCTGAAAATTTCCGGCGGAATTCACACCGCCTGCTGCAACTTGCCGGTAGCGGACGACCAGACAAAGGAAAATACGGAAACCGTGCAGCTTGTATCCATTGAGCAGACAAACATTTCAGAACGCGGTTTATCCGTACAGCTCTGCACAAAAGGCACGGGAATCGAGATTCATGAAAAAGCTGCATATCATATAAATAATTTAGAACCCGAAGGAACTTTTCAGGATGAACAAGGCGCGGGGCTTATTTTTTCCGGTGCTGCAATTCCTCAAAAGTCCTATGTATTGGAGCAGTGCACTTTCATAACGACCAGCCGCGACAAAGACCCACGCATTCAAAGGCAAAATTCACAGTGGAGCTTTAATTCACTTTTGCAGGCAAACGAAACCGCGTGGGCGCAGCGGTGGGAAACAGCAAATGTTGAAATTGAAGGCGCCGACCAGGCGGACGCGGCTTTGCGCTATATAATATTTCAGTTAATTGCAAATGATTCGGCAAGGGATTCCTCGGTAAGCATTGGCGCGCGGGGGCTGACGCATACCCGTTACAAAGGGTGCTATTTTTGGGATACCGATTTGTTTATGATGCCCTTTTACCTTTACACGGACTCCGAGGCGGCGAAGAACCTGATGCAGTACCGTGCAGATACCCTGCCGCAGGCAAAGACACATGCACGTAAAATGAACGGCGAGGGCGCGCGTTACCCGTGGATGGCGTCCTTCGACGGAAGCGAACAGTGTGAAAGCTGGGATATCGGCGCTTCGGAACTGCATATTACAGCGGACGTGGTGTACGCACTGAATGATTACATAAACATGACGGGCGATATGAATTTCTACGCAAAGGGTGCAGCCGAAATTTACGTTGAAACCGCACGCTTCTGGCTCAGCCGCTACACGCCGGACTCTGAAACAGGCGGAGTCAACCTCCTTTTCTGCAAGGGGCCGGACGAATACTGCGGCATTACCAGCAATAATCTTTACACGAATATGCTTGTAAAGCAAAACCTCGTGCTTGCGCAGGAAGCGGCGGAATATCTTTACAAACACGATCGGAGTACTTATCAGCGCCTTAACATTACAGGGGAAGAAACGGAAAAATGGAACCGGTTAAAAAATGAGATCAAGCTGCCGAAGAATCCGGTAACCGGCCACTGGCGGCAGGATGATACGTTCCATTTGCTGGAGCCCGTAAACATTTCCGATTTGAAGCAAAACGACTCCGCAAGCTACCACAACGTGTGCTTTGACCGTCTGCAGCGGTATCGGGTAATCAAACAGGCGGATGTGATTCTGCTGATGAGCCGCTTTCCGGAAAAATTTTCGCCGGAGGAAAAGCGCATGGCCTGGGATGATTTTGAACCGCTGTGTCTTCACGATTCTACATTAAGCTTTGCCACGCATGCATTGTTTGCCGCACAGAACAATTATTCAGAGGAGGCGCAGAAATACTTTGAAAAAGCTGTCCTTCTGGATTTGCGGAATGTTATGGAAAACACGGGGGAAGAGGGGCTGCACATGGCTTGTTTCGGAGAAAGCTGGCAGGCGGCAGTGCTTGGGTTCGGCGGATTGTCCTTTGAAAACGGCGAGCCAAAACTAACCCCCCGTCTTCCGCAGAAATGGAAGAAAATGAGTTTCCGCTTTTATTATCACGGAAAACAGTATGAAGCCAGTGCAGGACAGAAGGATGCTTCACTGCAAATGCTTTAGTTTGCGGAATGGGTAAAAACAATCCAATTATTGTTTAGGGGAGAATAAGATATGAAGAATTCACGAACGTCCGGTTTCCGCATGGCGCTGCCGTTTTTGCTTCCCAGCCTCATTGGGTTTATTGTGTTCAGTGTTTTGCCGATTATCACGTCACTGTTTATCAGTCTGACGGACTGGGACGGTCTGAGCAAATTGACACTGGCAAGCAACTTTCAGGGATTCATGAAACAGTATTTTGTAGGCTTGTCAAATTACAGGGAGCTGTTCGGCAATGCTGAGCTTTATCAGGTGCTGATGAACACGCTGAAATTTGTGGCGCTTTATATTCCGCTGATGTTGGTGATATCCCTCTGTGTGGCCGGCGTGCTCAACAGTAAGGTGCGCGGCGTAGGCTTTTTTCGCGTGGTATATTACATCCCGGTTATTACCTCCTGGGTTGCGGGTTCGTTGATTTGGAAATGGGTTCTGAACCCCAATTACGGAATTGTAAATTCTCTTTTGTCATTAATTGGAATTGAAGGGCCCAAATGGCTGCAAAGCCCGCAATGGGCCATGCCGGCCATTGTGTTGGCTTCGGTGTGGAAGGATATGGGCTACTTCGGCCTGATGCTGCTTTCCGGTTTGCAGGGGATCAGCCGGGAGTATTATGAAGCGGCATCGATCGACGGCGCCAATAAGATCCGGTGCTTTTTCAAAATCACCCTTCCTCTTTTAACTCCGACAATTTTCTTCGTATTGGTGATCGGCTTAATCAATTCGTTCCAGATTTTCCCGCAGGTTATGATTATGACGCCGGACGGCGGGCCGGGTGGGTCGACCATGGTGATGGTGGAACGTATTTACAAATACGGATTCAAGTATTATAAGATGGGCGCCGCCTCCGCATTAAGCTGGATCCTGTTTGCTATTATTATGGCATTTACCTTTGTGCAAATGAAATTACAGAAAAAGTGGGTGAATTACGATGACTGATTCATTAAAATTCAGGAGGATTACTGCAAAAACATTATATTATATTTTTGCACTGCTCATCGCAGTCATCGTATGTATCCCGTTTTTCTGGATGCTGGTAACCTCTTTAAAGAGTAAGGGAGCGCTGATGCTTCTGCCTGTGGAGTGGATTCCCCAAAACCCCACGCTGGACGCTTACCGCAAACTGTTTACCATTCCGAATTTCAATTCATCCATAATCAACAGCTTTTATATTGCCATATCCAGTACGGCACTCCGGCTGCTGTGCGCGGCTATGGCTGCCTTTGCACTGACCAAAATTCCGTTCCGCGGGCGGGAAGTGATTTTTGGACTGTTTGTTACCGCATTGATGATTCCTTCGCAAACGACATTTATCCCGCTGTTCATTGTGATGAATAAGCTGAATTTGATAAACAACCTCAATGCGTTTCTGTTTCTGCAGTTATTTAATGCGTTTGCCATTTTTATGCTGCGCCAGAAAATGCTTACCATCAACAATGCGTTTATCGAGGCCGCAATCATCGACGGAGCCGGAATGGGACGCGTATTCTTTAAAATTATCCTTCCCCTGTGTCCCGGCACTTTAGCAACACTTGCAATTTTATCGTTCATGGATTTATGGAATGACTACCTTCTGCCGCTGGTTCTGCTTACCGACCGTGCGAATTATACCCTTCCGCTCATTCTGAATTCGATGCAGGGGCAGTACAGCAACCAGTATAACCTTATGATGGCGGGCAGTCTTGTGTCCATTATTCCCATTCTCATTGTGTATGTCTGTGCACAAAAATATTTTAAGGAAGGACTGACGGTCGGCGGGGTAAAGGGCTGACCGCGGAACCGCAAAATGAAAAGATTCAATTTTTCCGTTCTGAATTCCGAGCTGACTTTTCCGTTCCGCGGAGGAACTGCCGAGCTTCAATGGCGTAAATGCGGAGAAGCCGCTGTGCTTACCGTTAGTCTGCCCTATGCTGCTGCTTACGGCATGGGCGAGAAATATGATTGCCTGAATCAAAAAGGACACACCGTCAGAAACCGTGTTGAAGAGCAATTTTGCCATCAGGGGGATAAAACATACTGCCCTGCTCCGTTTTTCATCACGGACACCGGGTTTGGGCTGTATGTGGAAACAGATTGTGAAACGGAATTCGATTTTCGTGAAAAAATTACGGTTTCCATGCCGTCCGGCGCGGCGGTCGTACTCTTTGTGGGCACGCCGGATACCATAATTTCAGAATACATGTCTCTTTTCGGCTCTGCAAAGCTGCCCCCCAAATGGGCATTCGGACCGTGGATATCCGCGAATCACTGGAATACGCAGCAAAAAGCGGAGGAACAGCTTGAGCAGCTTCATAAATATCAATTTCCTGCAACGGTTCTGGTACTGGAAGCGTGGAGCGACGAAGCTACCTTTTACATCTTTAACGGAGCAAAATATACCCCTGTGGCAGGCGGCGAGACTTTAAAATATTCTGATTTCGATTTTAGCCAAGGTTTATGGCCGAATCCCCGCGGTATGATCAATAAATTCCATAATGAAGGCGTACATCTTGTTTTATGGCAGATACCGGTATACAAAAAACAAGGGCCGGAAGAGTCAATCAATATACAAAATGAAAAGGATCGTGCGTTTGCTGCCGAGCAGAAATTGTGCGTTCAAACCGATGCCGGTATGCCGTATCAGATTCCGGACGGTCACTGGTTTTCCGGCTCCATGATTCCGGATTTTACAAATTCGGAATCGGAGCGCCTTTGGTTTGAAAAACGCAAATATTTGTTGGAGATCGGTGTTGACGGATTTAAAACCGACGGCGGTGAATTTATTTACCGCTCCGATTTACAGTTCGCAGACGGCTCTGACGGGAGCCGGATGAAGAACCAATACGTGCAAAGCTATACTGCCGCCTACACAAAATTTCTTGGTGCAGACCGCGTGTTGTTCAGCCGCGCGGGTTATTCCGGCCAGCACACTACACCCATACTTTGGGCCGGCGATCAGCAAAGTGATAACGGCGAGCTGAAAAGCGCTTTGTGCGCAGGACTTTCCGCCGCAATGACCGGAATCCCGTTCTGGGGATTTGACATTGCCGGTTTTGCGGGCCCGATGCCGTCGCTGGATCTTTATCGCCGCGCCACGCAGCTCGCGTGTTTCTGTCCGGTGATGCAGTGGCATTCCGAACCGGATGGCGGACAGTTCCGGGAGCTGATGCCCACGGCAGAATGTAATAACGAGCGCAGTCCGTGGAATCTGGCAACCCTCTATCATGCGCCGGAATTTATAAATGAGATGCGCTTCTGGCATAATTTACGAATGAGCCTGTTGCCGTATCTTTACAGTACGGCTCTCGACTGCGTTCATGAAAACCGCCCCATGCTGCGTCCGCTTGCTTATGCTTTTCCCGACGACAAAGCGGTGCGAGACATGGATCATGAGTTTTTGCTGGGAGAAAGTCTTCTCATTGCCCCGGTACTGGAAGAAAACGCACAGAGACGGCTTGTATATTTACCGCACGGCGTATGGTACGACCTGTTCACCGGTGAAATGCGGCAGGGCAGCCAAACGGTTGAAGCGATCTGTTCAGACAGGATTCCGGTATATCTGCGCGCCGGATACGGCATTGCGCTGAACTTGGATGCATCGCTGAAGCTCGGAGAAAGCGTCGGGAACAGAGTGGACGGCTACCAAAATCTGCATTTTCTCCTTGCAGGTGAAAACGGCATCTGTCATTTTAAAGATGACCTTGGGAATGACTTCACTCTTGAATGGAATATGTCAACATGGAAGCAGTCCGGGCATTCTGTTTCTCCGTTTACCGTGAAAATCGTTTAAGCCGCTAATGCATTTATCATCTTAGCACCAACTTAGCGGAAATCTAGCTTTCAATCAAAAACAAAATTTTTGCTTCCTTTGGGAGGCTTGTATTTTTGCAGCCAAAATGCAATTTTAAAAAAGAAGACGAGGCATTTTATGAAAAAATATGAAGGTATTATTTTTGATTTGGATGGGGTTATCTGCCATACCGACCATTATCACTATCTGGCTTGGAAACAACTTGCAGACCGCCTCGGTATCTATTTTGACGAACATATTAACAACCGCCTGCGTGGTGTAAGCCGTATGGAAAGTTTGGAAATCATACTTGAAAACAGCAAAAGAGTATATACCGATACGGAAAAAATTGAATTTGCGAAGCAGAAAAATGAATCTTACCGTCAGCTTTTGGCGAGGATGTCCCCTGCGGATCTGCCCGCCGAAGTAAAAAATACACTGAATGCTTTACGGAAAAGCGGCTGCAAACTGGCCATTGGTTCATCCAGTAAAAATGCCCGATTCATATTAGAACGTATCGGCTTGGCAAATTACTTTGATGCAGTCACAGACGGCTGCCAAATTAAACACTCAAAACCGGATCCGGAGGTATTCCTGCTTGCGGCACAGCAATTAGGCCTTGCTCCCCAAGACTGCCTTGTTGTAGAAGATGCAGCGATGGGAATTGAAGCGGCGATACGCGGCGGCTTTAACGCGGCCGGCCTTGGCGAAGCAAAAACATGTAAGGCAGCAAAATATCATCTTTCAAGATTCGGGGAATTGGAAGATATTATAAACTGAAACACGCAAAAAATCGCCCGGAAAATCCGCAATATGCGGGTTTAATCCGGGCGATTTTATCGTTATTAGCTACAAGTCTTTGTGTGAATTGCTGCTCGGAAAGACTTATAATACAGCCCGGTTCATTTAACAGATTCGCTGTATTAATCAAGAATCACCAATATAGGAAAGCAAGGGCTTCATAAGGCCTGAGCAGCATGGATGTACAGATTTTCACATCACTGTAGTTGGAAATCAGCAGCTTATAATCGGTTCCCTTAAAATCCTCCGGCAATAAAATTTCAGAAGGAGTTTCGCTGAAATTGCAGAGTACCGCAAGCTTTTGCCGGTTCAAAGTTCGGAGGTAAGCGAAAATATTTTTATTATCCTCATCAAACAGTTCATACCTTCCCTCCGTGATAATTGGATTTTCTTTTCTGATGCGGATAAGCTTTTTATAATAAGAATAAATTGAATCCGGGTCATTGAACTCACACTTGGCGTTAATGCGAAGATAATTCGGATTTACCGCAATCCATGGTGCGGAGGCCGAAAATCCCGCGTTGAGGCCGTCATCCCACTGCATCGGAGTCCGGGCATTATCGCGGCTGATACGATGAATATACTTCATCATGGTTTCTTTCCTGACATCCTGCTTATTTACCAGCTCTTCATAAGCATTCAGGGTTTCCAGGTCACGATAATCTTCCAGCCGGTCGAAAGCAACGTTGGTCATGCCCAGCTCTTCGCCCTGGTAAATAAAAGGCGTTCCCTGCATCATATGCAGGCAGGTTGCCAGCATTTTAGCCGATTTTTGCCAGAAAACAGGATTTGAGTCATCGCCAAACCGGGAAACCGCGCGGGGCTGGTCGTGATTGCTCCAGTAAAGGCTGTTCCAGGCGCAGCCGTAGAGCTCTGTCTGCCACTTACTCATCACACGTTTTAAGTCGGCGAGTTGGAATTTATTCTCGCTCCATTTTCCATATTTTCCGGAGTCAAGACCCATATGCTCGAACTGAAATACCATATTCAGCTCTCCGGTATCGAATCCTGCGTATTTTCGGGCTTCTGAGGTTGTCACGTCCGGGGTTTCTCCGACCGTCATAATATTGTATTTTGATAAAACCCGTTCGTTCATTTCCTGAAGGTACTCATGAACATGCGGTCCATTGATGACGACAGGGAAAAAATCGCCAAACCGGCTGCCTTCCTTAACTTCCGCGTCCGGCAGTTCTGAATCCTTGGATATGAAACTGATGACGTCCATCCGGAACCCGTCAATTCCCTTCTCAAGCCACCAGGTCATGATGTCGTAAACCGAATTCCGTACTTCCGGGTTCTCCCAATTCAGATCTGGCTGCTTTTCTGAAAAAAGGTGAAGATAATACATACCGGTCTGATTGTCATATTTCCATGCCGGTCCGCCGAAACAGCTTCCCCAATTATTGGGAGGATTTCCCGCTTTTCCTTCACGCCAGATATAATAATCACGATAAGCGCTGCCGGCTGATTTTTTGCTTTCCGCAAACCACGGATGCTCGTCGGAAGTGTGATTCACCACAAGATCCATGATGATGCGGAGGCCCTTTCCGTGCGCCTGTTCCAGCAGCTCATCAAAATCCCGCATGGTGCCGAATTCGCTCATAATTCTGCGGTAATCGCTGATGTCATACCCGTTGTCATCGTTTGGAGACTGATAAACCGGACAGAGCCAGATTACGTCCGCACCCAAATCCTTAATATAGTCCAGCTTTTGAATGACTCCCTGTAAATCGCCGATCCCGTCGCCGTTGCTGTCCATGAAGCTGCGCGGATAAATCTGATAAACGACGGCGCTTTTCCACCATGTTTTCTCCACGGTCAGCCCTCCCTTCCATTTATGTCGGAAATATCAATGCAGTCTTCTTCCAGTAAAATATAGACCATACTCCAACAGTCCGCATACGGCGCCGTAAAATTTGCCGTAATCCCGCGATCCGTATGCTTTAGCCGGTAATCAAGGCGCTGAGAACCGCTCTTTTCCCGGTCGGGGGAAGCGAAAAATACGTCTTTTATTTTTCGGTCCACCTGTACTTCAAACGCAATTTCTCTTTGCGAGACGGGAGCGTTTTTTCCCTGATTCCAGATATCATTTTCGCAGCCGAACAGGTTAATGATGCTGATGCACTTCAATTTTTCATTTTCCCGAATGGTCAGCCAAAGAGTGTCGGTTTTTCCGTCCGGGCTCCACGGATGGGACAGACAGCGGTATTCCGTATTATCCCAGCCGATATGGGTAAAACTGACATCCTTCAGGTCCTTGTCATAAAGCAGCTCCATATAACGAACCAGAAAATCATAATAACTTCGTAAATGTTTTGATTGCCGTTCCGTCATAATGGAATGATCCACATAATATCCCTGCGTAAGCACACCGTTTTTTTCGCCGAGCAGAAGATGCGTCGCTCCGTTTGAAGCAATTACGGCTGTCAGGAGCAGCGCTGCGTTCAGCGCACGTTCCGGTGTGTCGGTACGAAACGGAGCAAGATACGCGGCAAGAATCACCGGCTTTTCATTTCTGCATGCCTGCTTCGCTTCCAATATAATCAGTTTGATATGACTGTATTGCAAGTACGGTTCCCAAACTTCAATATAAACTGCATCCTGTTCCGCGTTGGCCACCGACCGCACCGGCCAGTTTCCCACATTGTTAAAAATCAGATGATTGTCTGCCTGAACCCGGTTCAGCCGCTTCTTTGTATCCTCAATCAGCTTAGGATACTGCTCATCCAGCCGGATGAGCTCTTTCGCGCTTGAAAACGCGGTTTTCGGAAATCCGTAGGTGTCCATGTGGATACCGTCAAATCCCACCCGCGAAACCGCTTCTGCATACTCATTGATGATATGGTTGTGCCACGGAGAATCTTCTGCAACATTCATAAGATAAAATGTGTCAATAAAAACAAGAGGTTCTCCCGCGGCGGTGTAAAGTGCCCAGTCCGGATGCTTTTCATAGAATGTTTTGGAAGCGGCATAGACCGCGCCATATCCGAGAGATTTGATTCCAAAGCGGCGGCAGGCGGCAATTTTGGCTTTTACCGTTTCCAAATCCACCTGCCGTCCCATCATATCGGAATATCGATTTTCAGGCGAAACCAAATGATCGTGACGGTACGACCAGTCGTAATACTGCACCATGTTGATGTGGAATTTTCTCAGCGCTTCCACATCCGTGCACTCATTTTCTTCCGGCCCGAAATCACTGAGAAAGCCGTAACGAATCATTTGACTGTGCCGGACGACCACATCGAAGGCTGTTTGTGCAGACGCAATTTCCATTCCGTTATGCAGAACGGACAGTTCCGCCCCGAAGCCGGCAAATTCGTACGGAAAACCCTCCAATGTAAAAGACATGATTTGTTCTGCCGGCAAGCGGCGGACGAATACCTTCTCATTCAAATGATATACATTCAATTCGGCAATGCCGCTTTCCGGCGGTACGGAATCTGTCTGAGCAATAAGCTTCACCGGTTCGCCGGTTAAGTATTGTGCTTTTTCCGGGTATAGATCAATCTTCATGAAAACCTCCATTGACAGTACCTATCCCTTTAAAGCACCGTCCGTAAGTCCTTTCATCAAACTTTTCTGAAAAATTAAGAAAATAAAGATAACGGGAATCACCGCAATGACGGCGGTCGCCGCCATAAGGTTCCAATGTGCGCCCGCAAACTGCTGAAAGTAAACCGAAAGCGCCTGCGGAATATTGTGTTTTCTGCTGTCCTGCAGGAAAAAAACCGCCTGCGCATAATTGTTCCAGATTCCAAATCCATTTAAAATGACAACCGCCGCAACAGACGGCTTTAAAAGCGGAAAGGTTATCCTCCAAAAAGCGGAAAACCAAGAACATCCGTCAATGATGGCTGCCTCCTCAATCTCCCGCGGCAAAGATTTAATAAACCCTGTAAAAATAAAAACGGCGGATGGCAGTGCAAACGTAGCGCAGACCGCGCTCATTCCCCATAATGTATTGATCGCATTGATTCGTATCATAAGGGTATAAAGCGGAACCGTGTTGATAATTCCTGGAATCATCATGCAGCTTATGAAAAGCCAGAAAATAAACTGATTGAATTTGTTTTTGAACCGCGCTATGGCATAGGCAGCCATTGCGCCCAAAATAAGAATCAGAATCAGCGACTCCGCGGTAATCACAGCGGAATTGATCATCGCCGTGCCGATATGGGACTTGTTCCACGCGTCAATGTAGTTGCGGAAATAGAAATCCGGAATGAACATGTTGCCCTGATAAAACACACGCTGCGGCGTATTCAGGGACAGGATAAGAAGAATGTAGAACGGAATCAGGCAGATCCCGCAAATCAGCACAATCGCTGTGTATTTGCATATTTTCGAGGCCATAAAGCCGTCTCACTCCTTTTCTTTCGTAAGCCGCATGGAAATAATTACCGGAATTAATATAATAAAAAACATAATAATGGCTACCGCGGTGGAATAGCCCGTTTTGCTGCCATAGCACATACGCATGATATAAACGCTGAGACTTTCCGTCGCATAGCCGGGACCGCCGTCCGTCAATGCCATGATAATATCGAATACGGACAGAGAGCCGATAATATTGGTTACCACATTAATCCGAATCGAAGGGAGGAGCATGGGGATTGTAATGCAGCGAAAGCTGTTCCAGCTGTCCGCGCCGTCCATTTTTGCTGATTCATACAGTTCCTCCGGAATGCTTTGCAGCCCCGCCAGATAAACCACCATGGTCATGCCCGCATATTGCCAGACATTGACCAGAACCAGCACAATCATGGAAGCGGTAAAATCACCGAGCCAGTTGCCCAGCCAGGAAGATTTCCCGATCAGTTCGAGCGCATGGAAAACAAAGCCCCGCCCCGGCTGCAGCAGCAGATACCAGATATACCCCATAATCAGCGGACTGATGACGGCGGGCAGGTAAATGATTACGCGCGCAATTCCCTTTCCCTTGAATTTTCCGTTCATTAAAAGGGCATAGCCAAGCCCGATAATATTCAGGAGCGGAGCGCTTCCCAAGGCAAACAACAGCGTATTTCGGATGTCGCCGACCGCCCTCTCGTCCTGAAAGAAATCGGCGAAATTTTTCAATCCGATAAAATTTGCTTTACTGATACCGTCCCAGTCGGTCAGGCTCATTCCCACCCCCTGTATAAAAGGATAAAGAAAAAACAGCGCAAACAAAAGGAACGCCGGAACGGCCATAAAGGTATGCAGGCCTATTTTTGTTGATTTTGTCATTCGACCAAAACTCCTTCTGAAAAAATGCGGGAGCATCTTTATCAGACACTCCCGCAATGTCAATCGTTATTTCATTCCGTCATCCCATGCTTTTTCATAGGCCTTGGCAAAAGTTTCGGGCGTGTATTTTCCGCTCAGCAGATCCTGTACCATTCTTCCGGCATCATCTCCGGAAAAACCGGCAGGCTTTTCATTGGTGAAACCGATATTCACCGCGCTGCTCAATGCGCTGTTTACTTCTGTTACAACATTGGCCGGTGCCCAGCTTGCCTGAACATCTTTAAATGCACTTGGGGCTTTGGATGTTTCGCTGTACTTTTTCTGATTCTCCGCTTTGAACAGATAATTCAAAAATTCAATGGCTTCCGCCTTATGCGCGGTTGTTGCAGAAATGGAATACCCGGAGTCCTCTGCGCTTAAGACAACCGGTTTTGAATTCGGCATATAGGAAGGATAGGGGGCAAAGCCGATTTTATCCGCCATTTTCGGATTTGCTTCCAGTAAACTGGAGAGCACCCACATACCGTTGCTCAGCATGGCGGCCTTGCCGTTCACAAATTCCTGCACGCAGTTGTCGCTTGTCGCGGTCAATACATCAGAATTGATCAGTCCTTTGTTTTTGAGGTCCACAAGATTCTTGCCAAAAACCGCCATAGCCCCGTCCGATGCGCCAAAGTTTAATTTGGTCTTATCGTTTGCAAGCATCGCTTTTTTGGCGTCTATCGCGCCAAGCTGCTGCTTTATGTACCCGTGGGGAATGAATTCAATCAGATGGCCGAGGTGCCACGCTTCTTTTCCAAAGATAAACCAGGGGGTAACTCCCGATTTTTTCTCTTTAATGGTCTGCAGATTCTTCTCAAAGTCGTCCCATGTTGTTGCAGGCTTCAGGCCGAGCTCGTTAAAAATGTCCTTATTGTAGAAAAATCCGGCCATTGTCATGTTGGTGCAAACCCGGTACTGCTTGCCGCTCTTTACGTCCGTGCAGTTGACTTTCATGGAAGGCATTAAGCGGTTCCACCATTGTGACTGATCTGATAAATCAAGGTATTTTCCCTGATCGGCAAATCCCTGCTCGTAGGTTGTCATAATATCGGGAACCTGACCGGAAGCGAACTTGATCTTGATGATGTTGCTTGCGTCCTTTTGATATTCCTGCTCTACCGTAATCCGGCTTTGCGAAGAATTGAAATCATTTATGATTTCATTCATCAAATCAATCGTTTCAATTTTACCGGTAAAGAGCTTTAGATTGACATGCTCGCCGCTGGCAGAAGCTGTCTGTGATGAAGCTGCCTGAGACGAAGCGTTTCCTGATACCGCACTTTTTGAAGCGGTGGACGCCGGGCCTGTGCATCCGGCAAAGGTGCCTGCCACAAGAGCCGCGCTCAGCACCATGGAAATTAACCTTTTCACTGAAGATTCCTCCTTCTTTTTCGTAGCGTTTCTCGCTGAATATAGCGTATCACGCCGAAAGGCAAATTGAAATTCCCATTTTATTAGATAAAAGTTTCTGTTTTTTAGGTTGATTATTATTTGAATTGCATAATAAAAGATTGATGTTATAATGATTTATGGGGTACAAGATCATTTATAGGAGACGATTTTGTGAAGCATCCGTTCTTTCAGTGGTATCGGGATTGGAGCATCAAAAAGAAACTTGTAACGATGATTTCTTTATTGGTTCTCTTTTTTATAACGCTTGTATCATTGATCAGCTACCAAAGATATTCCGATTATTTTACCGAGTCAACCAAAGTGCAAACGCAGCAGACCATTGAACAGATCGGCATCAACGTAGATACCTATTTGAGCGAGCTGCTGCGGCTCAGCCTTTCCCCTTATTATAACAACAGTATTATGGAAGACCTGGAAAGTCAACCCAAAAGTGCGGTGGAAAAATTGGAAATGCAGCGCAAAATAGAAACCTTCCTCGGGTCGGTTATGATTCTGCCCAGAGAAGACATTCTGCGGGTTTATATTCTTACGGACAACGCCGCTTACTCCAATATTAAAACTCCGTTCGACATGGAAAACTACACAGACTATACCAAATCCGATTGGTACCGGCAGGCCGTATCCACGCAAAAACAAATTTTTCTCCCGGTGCGGTCGGAAAAAGTATTTGGCAATGTCAAAACGCAGATTTTTTCAATCGTGCAGGGTCTTCGAAGCAAGAAGGACAGTTCGGTTGTACTGGGCGTTATTAAGGTTGACGCAAACTATGCCGGAATAAAGTCCATTTGCGACAAGGTAGAGCTTGACCCCGACAGCGCCCTGTTCATCCTGGACGGCGATAAAAACATTATCTATGAGGGAAGCCGCTTTACCCACGGGGAACTGGGTAACGATATCTACAGCAAGGCCCTGTCTGTAAACGGCAGCAGCCTGGAAACCATCAACAACAGACAGTATGTTCTGAATACCAGCACCCTGAAAACGACCGGCTGGAAGGTGGTTGAGGTTCACTCTTACGATTCCCTGAATTATTACTTCTCTCAGACCCGGAACGCTGCATTTTTACTGGCAATGCTGTGTTCTGTTTTTGCTGTTTTGGTTTTGATTCTGTTCGCCAACAGCTTTTTAAAGCCCTTGCTTCATGTTGTCAACCGGATGAAATCAGTCGAAAAAGGTGACCTTACGGTGCAGGTTCCTGTAAAAACGCATGATGAAATCGGATACCTGACCGATTCATTTAATAATATGGTAAGCCAACTGCAGACGACCATGGTAAAAAACACGCAGCTTGTCAAAGAAGTTTATGAAATGAATTATTTGCAGAAGGAAGCACAGTACAACGCGCTTTGCAGCCAGATAAAACCACACTTTTTATATAACACCCTCAACACCATCAGTCTGCTGATAAAATGCGGGGAAAATCAGCAGGCCGTAAGCGATATCGAAAAGCTTTCCTATTACCTGCGCGGTGTAATGAATACCGATAAGGACATTTTCCTTGCGGCAGAAATAAAGATTGTTGAAGCATATTTAGGTCTGCAGAAAAGCCGTTACGGAGAAAAACTTACCTTTTCCATTGAAATTCCGGAATTGGTAAGAGATTATCGGATTCCTGCGCTTTCCCTGCAGCCCATTGTGGAAAACGCTGTTGTTCACGGGTGCGAATTTACCAGAAATACTTCCTGCATTCGATTAAGCTGCCGGGCCGAAAACGGCCTCCTGCTGATCTCTATTATTGACAATGGAAAAGGAATCGACAAATTGCAGCTGGAGGATTTGAACCGTTCCCTGAAAAATTCTCACCCCGACCCGCAAAAACAGCCCGATATCTTTGAGGAAAGCATCGGGCTGCTCAATGTCAATTCCAGACTGCAATTAAAATTCGGGGCGGAATACGGGATTTCCATTGAATCCGTTATAAACGAAGGCACCTGTGTCACGATAAGACTGCCGCTGAATTTTGAGGAAGGGGGGAATCCGGATGCGTCCCG
>JAEWUH010000180.1 GCA_023397245.1 Bacillota bacterium
CGGTGGAAAAGCTGAAATTCGAGTAGGTGGATTACTGGCAGGAGCTGTGCAAGGTTATGGACTGGTCCCGGCAGAACGTCTACTCCGCGCTTCATATCTGCTGGGGAGCCCAGGCCGCCCTTTACCATCATTACGGAATCCCAAAATACAATCTTCCCGAAAAGCTTTCCGGCGTATATGAACACCGCATTCTTTATCCGGCGCATCCGCTCATTCGCGGGTTCGACGATTATTTCTGGGCTCCCCATTCGCGCTATACCGAGGTGCGGAAAAAGGATATTGATAAAGTGCCGGGGCTGGACGTACTGGCGGTGTCCAAGCGGGCAGGCGTATATCTGGCGGCAAGCCGCAACGGAAGGCAGGTTTTTGTTACCGGCCATTGCGAATACGACCGGTCTACCCTATCCAAAGAATACTTCCGCGACTTGAAAAAGGGAATTCCGATCAATATCCCCGAAAATTATTTTAAGGATGACGACCCGGACAAAGCGCCGTCTTTTAACTGGCGGGGCCACGCCTCCCTTCTCTTTTCCAACTGGCTCAATTATTATGTGTATCAGCGTACGCCGTACGATCTTTCCGATCTGCAGGAATCCTAAAAGTATCCTGAATTTACCGCTTCGGCGCCCGCCTTGTCACCTGCGAAAGCAAATTAAAAAAGCCGAGGATTTCTGCGCTTCCCCGATCAGAGGAAGCCGGAATCCCCGGCTTTTTTATTTCTGCCGTTTTTAATTGCTTAAGGTTCGTCTGCCTTCGGTTTGCAGCTTAACGGAATCCTTCTTTATTGAAACCCGGCGGGAACCGGGCATCTACACATTTCAATATAAGAATCAGGCATAAAGATTTACCTTCAATCCCGCTAAACACGCGTCCCGAACGGTTCTCAGACCATATAACCTCTCACAAGCTTGACAAGATCATCATACCCCGCAAGGAACGTGGTGAGCGTATTGCGGAAGCCGCCGTACTTTTCGAATTCTTCCGGCTTCATCCCGTTTTCATCAAACGATTTGTGGAACTCGGCCAGCTTGTTCAGCTCGGCCATGTATTCCGCCTTTACCGGTTCGTCGATACGGCTCTTAACCTCAATGTCGCAGGCGTTGATCTTTTTATGCCACGCGTAATTGATTGTCATGCAGAGATCGCCGCCGATGAGCTGCGACCAGTGGTAATGGTTGCGGTTTGCGGCGGACAGGAGCCTTGTGGTATAGCCGCGCTCTTTGTAAATGCGGTAGGCTTCCTTGATGACGGCGACGCCGGCCCATTCCAGGCATTCCGGATCAAGAACAAGGTTTTCGTTCTTGACAACGTCTTTCATCCAGTCATCCGTTCTGCCGATCATGATTGTGCATACAGGAGACATCTGCTCGGTGGGAAGGTTCTCTTTCTTTCTGCGTGCAAGGCCGCGCTCCACCGCTTCCGCCACGGCGACAGCCTGAGCTACGGTAAAGGAAACCGTTGCGTTGATGCTTACGCCGCGGTAGGTTGCCTCTTCCATGGCTTTGATGCCGGCCGCCGACGCAGGAATCTTGACCTGCATGTTCGCGCCGAGAGAATTGAGGTATACGGCCTGCTCTACCATCTTCTCCGTGTTACGGTAATACTTGGCGTTTACCTGAATGGAGAGTCTGCCTTTCTTGCCCTTGAACTGCTCGAATACCGGAAGGAGCTTTTTGGAGCGCTCGCGGCCCGCCTCATAAATCAGCTCCCACGCAATTTCGTCCTCGGTTGCGTCCGGGGTCTTTGCAAGATTCTCTTTGATTCTCTTTTCCCACAGCGGAAGCTCCTCTTTGATGACTGCGCCAACGATGATCGGGTTGCTTGTAGCGCCAACGATTCCGCGCTCCAGACCGTAATTCAACTCTTCCTCGCCGCAGGAATCCATCCAGACATCCGTATTCGGGAATTTTACCGCAGTTTCATGCAGTTTACCTTTAAATTCACTCATCTCTCTGCCTCCGGTTATTCTATAATCTCATAGTCCATCATTTTTGCGAACGCTTTCATGACGTCTCTGTATTCGCCGTATACCATTGCGACATGGTGCGCAACGCCCGTATACACGATTGTATCGAGCACCTCGGAAACCGGCTGCTCAAACTTCACCTTAGCATAGGTTCCGCAGAGCTGCTTCTCCATATGGGTCGCTTCTCCGGCCGCGATAAACAGCCTTGTCTTGCCACGCGCGGTATCGATGCGCATCATGTTCACATGGCCGCTCTTCATGACGAAGCCCGCGGTAACGCCCTTGCCGCCCGCAAAGTAGGTATCCAGCGTGCGGTCGCACTTGCCGTCCCACAGATTGAGCGGGGCTACGCCGCAGTGCCACATCAGGCCGTAATCCTCTTTGAAGTCCACCTGAGAGAAGTCGGCCATATACGGTGTTTCCGCGCCCATTGCGCTGGTAGCCAGCATGGAAAGCGTTCCCTCAACGTCGCCTTCGCAGCCCAGAATAATTCCGCGGGACTGCAGAATGGACATGGCCGCACACGGCGAAACGCCGTAATTTGCGGCAAATTCAGGCCAGCAGCGGATTGCTGCGGCGCTTAAGTGATACTTCTCCATGAACTTTGTGGCGCTTACGCACAGGCGTGCAACACTTTCCACCTGCTTGTTTGTAATGCCGCTGCAGTTGAAGAGGCCGAGAATTTCCGCCTGCTCTTTTCTCATTTCATCCTCGCTGACCGGCTGGGAGAACATATCGGAAATTTCATAATGGTCGATCAGGATGCCGGTTTTGCGGTAAACATCCAAGTCGTCGGTTCCCACGTTGAAGAAGCCGTGTGCGCGGTAGCCAACAAGACCGATTCTCGCGTTTTCAATCGCGGCTTTTACGCGCAGCGCGGAAAGCCAGGTCATATCAATGCTGCCGCCGATGGTGCAGGTGTAATTGTCGTTGCCCGACTTATAAAGGTTGGAAGCATTCAGGTTCAGGCCGCAGACGGAGTTGAGACGGATTTTGCCGCCGTCGTACGGAAGCTCGTCGAACGCCCAGAGAAGAACCGGCTTTTTGATGTATTTGGTGAAGATCAAAGCCAGATGGCCAAGGTGGAAGGTACCGCTGATGATGACAAGGCCGTCCACGTTGTTCTGCAGCATCTTTTGGGACGCGGCCTCGGCGTCCTCGATCTCGATAACTGCTTTCTCCTCAAATACCCAATCCACGTTCGGGATTTTTTTGAGGTCTTCCATGGTTTTGTTGTAGATTTCCTGCGCCGTTTTGTAATCGTAGGTGGTACGGGTCAGACATACCACGCCAACTTTAACATTCTGCATATTTTTTCTCCTTTCCGGTCCGTCAGGACTTTGCCGTGTTGTCCCATGCGTCACGGAATACACCGATGCCGTAGGTGGTGAACGGATGCTCAAAGCTTGCCTTGTAAACGTCGAGGCCGCAGGTTACGATATCCGCGCCGATAGCGGCGTAATCGCCGATCTGCTTGCCGTTGCGGACGGCCGCCACGATGATTTCGGTCTCATAATCAAAGGTCTTATAAATCTTAACGATATTCTCGATATAGCCGAACGCGTCGTCACCGCTGTTTTCTTTCCAGCCCACAAAGGGGGAAACAAACTTTGCGCCGAGCTTTGCTACCGGGATAGCCTGGGACGGAGAAAATACCAGCGTAACGTTGGTGCGGATGCCCATGCCCTCCAGCTTTCTTGCAGCGATGAGGCCCTGCTCGGTGCAGGGGATTTTGATGACGTAGTTCGGGGAGTAAGAGGAAACTTCCTTTGCCGCGGCAATCATCTCCTCCGCTTTCTCCAGATGCGGGTTGATCTCAAACGATACCGGGAATTTGTCCACGCCTTCCAGGCCGTTCTGCTTAATCCACGCCGCAACATCCTTTACAACCTGCATAAAGGGCTTGCCGCTCAGTTTGATGTGCTTCGGGTTAGTGGTTACGCCGTCGATCCCGTAATTCTCATAGGCGTATTGAATCTCGTCCAGTTTTGCGCTGTCTAAAAAGTATTTCATCTTTTTTCCCTCCGTTATTTGTAAATTTCCTCTTCAATATTTTTCACCTGGTCGCGTGCTCCCCTGAGGAACTTCTGGCGCCACTCCTCCAGATTCTGCGTAAACTCCGTGTTCAGGAAGGTATCCGCCATCGCGCAGCCAAGAACTTCGCCGATAATCCAGCCGCCCATGGTCAGAATGTTCGCGTCGTTGATCGCGCGGCATTTTTCCGCCGCGTAGGTGCTTTCGCAGGCCGCCGCGTAAACGCCCTTAAACTTGTTGGCCACAACGGACATCCCCATGCCGGTGCCGCAGATTAGGATTCCGCGCTCAAATTCGCCGTCCTGTACTCTCTTGGCGGCAACGGGAGCTACCTCGTAAAAGGTCATGCCCTTTTCAAGGCTCTGCGTGCCGCAGTCCACGACTTCATAGCCCTGTTCGGTGAGATGCGCTTTGATTGCTTCCTTTAACGTAAATCCCGATTTATCGGAACCGATAATGATTTTCTTCAATGTTTTTTTCCTCCTAACCTAAAACGAGAATATCTTCCGTTTCGATTTTCCTGCCGTCTATTTCATAGGTAAGATACGGATAATTGCCTGTGTGCGTCAGATTTTCAAAGCTGTCCTTTGTAATCAGGAGGGTGTTTTCCGACTTTGTTCCCTGTACGGAGGGGTTCCACGCATACACTTCGTTTTCCCGTATTATGTGTGTGCTGCCGCTTGTGGCTTTCAGCTCCCTGGCCACATAGCCGGTCAGGCCACCCTGATGGTGCAGCTTCCACTCATCCGGGTATCCTTTTTCCGCATACGCCGCAAGTGCGGAACCGAATACGCTTCCCACGGTGCGGCCCGGCTGCGTGTTGGCGGCGAAAACGGAATCCACATAGCCGGAAACCTTCTGCCGCTCCATCATTTCACTGCCCGGATTTTTCAGGGCGACCAATCTTGTCGCGGAGGCAATCAGACCCGCCCTGCGGGCGCAGACGGCAACCAGCGCGTAATTTTTCAAGGCTGCTCCCGCCGGAACGGGGTGCCTGAACTTCAGCGCCCGCTCGTCAAAACCGATGAGCAGAGTGATCGGTTCCAGATCATGCGCCCAAAATTTCTGCGCGAGCCTTCCGGCCAGCTCGTATTCCGTGATGCCGGCCTTCAGCGTGCGGCAGACCTCTTCCAGGTCATTCGCGGCGGTCAGGCAGATATCGCGGTAACGTTCGATATCATAAGCGCTCATCTGTGTACGGGCATTGAACAGTTCCTCCCCGATCTCTCCGGCGTCCAGCATTTTTCCGCCGCCGCAGATTTCGTTCAGAATTTTTGCCCTTTCGCCCGGTTCCTGCCAGGGAAATTCTCTTACCGTGACGAACGGGTTTCCCCCGAGCTGTTCCTGATACAAGCGGGTGGCTTCAATATTTTCCGCCACCAGATAAGCCCTGTCTTTTGTAATGACAACCGTTCCGCAGGCGCCCGTGGAAGCCGTGCCGATAAAGCCGCGGCCGCCGGTCAGCCAGCAGAAATCATTCTGGTTGCTCAGCGTAAGGGCGTCGGCGCCTTTGTCCCGCAGAATGTTCCGCAGGATTTCCGTCTTGCCCTGAAAATCAGTAAATCGATCCATTCCCCATTACCCCCTGTTTTTCATGGCGACCGCTTTTTCGGCGGCTTCCACGATATTCCTTGCCTTGAGCCCGTACTTTTCCATCAGGAAATCAGTCAAGCCCACTTCGCCGAAATGGTCTTTTACGCCGACCTTGAGCACCGGCACCGGGTAATTTTCGCTCAGGCAGTCCGAAACCGCGCTGCCCAGCCCGTTGATCACGGTATGGTTTTCCGCCGTGACAACCGCGCCGGTCTTGCGGGCACTTTCCAGAAGCAATTCGGTATCCAAAGGCTTTACGGTATGGATATTGATGATCTCCGCGTCGATTCCTTTTTCGGCAAGCAGCCTGCCGGCCTCGACCGCCTCGGCGGTCATGATGCCGGAGGCAACGACGGTCACGTCCTTGCCCTTTTTCAGGACGATGCCTTTGCCAAGCTGGAACTCGCAGTCATCGTCGAAAATTTTGACCGCGTTCCTGCGGAGCAGCCGGATATAGACCGGGCCGTCATGATACATGACCTGCGGAAATGCTTTCCGAAGCTGGGCGCTGTCTGTCGGCTCAAACACCGTCATACCCGGAATATTGCGCATGATGGCGACGTCCTCCATGCTCATATGGGTACCGCCGTTCAGTTCCGCGGTCACGCCCGGGTCGCTTCCCATTATTTTTACGTTCAGCTTTGCGTATGCGACCGATAAAGTGACCTGATCGCAGACGCGGCGCGTTGAGAACGGGGTAAAGGTATGCGTAAACGGGATTTTTCCCATTGCCGCCATACCGGAGGCCACGCCGATCATATTTGCTTCCGCAACACCGACGTCCAAGGCCCTTTCGGGATATTTTTCCGCAAAGCGCTTCGTTCCGGCCGCAAGCATCAAATCCGCCTCCACAAGAACCAGCCGCTCGTCTTTTTCCGCGTATTCCATCAGCAGGTCCACATAGGTTTCACGCAGCCATCTGTTTTCCAGTTCCATGTTATGCACCCTCCTGATCCAGTAAATCGACCGCTTTTTTCCACATTTCCGGCGTAATCTGCATATTGTGGGATTTCACCATATTTTCGCAGAAATAAGCGCCCTTGCCCTTGATTGTGTTGAGCAGAATCATGGAAGGTCTGCCCGGAATCTTCTTTGCGTTGTCAATGGCGTTCAGAATCTCCTGTATGTTGTGGCCGTCCACCGACTGAACGTGCCACCCGAACGCTTCCCACTTTTTATCCAGCGGATACAGCCCGTTTACACTTTCAATCGTGCCGTCGATCTGCATTTTATTGTAATCGGTAAAGGCGATCAGTTTATCCAGCCGCTTGCCTGCGGCAAACATGGCCGCTTCCCAGATCTGCCCTTCCTGACTTTCGCCGTCGCCGATGACCGTGTAGACAAACAGATCTTTATGATCCATGTGCGCCGCGGCAGCCATACCCACCGCCGCGGAAAAGCCCTGCCCCAGCGAACCGGTGGTCATATCGATCCCGTTCGTCATGTTGCGGTCGCAGTGGCTCGGCAAATGGGTATTCGGGCGGTTCAGGGTAGCCAGCTCGCTCTTTTGTATGTAACCCTTGAGTGCCAGAGCCGCGTAAACAGCCGGTCCGCCGTGGCCTTTGGAG
>JAEWUH010000280.1 GCA_023397245.1 Bacillota bacterium
TGATAAGTCTGTTCACTGCCGCTGTTCAACTGGTAGTGAATTTCCGCCCCGTCCTGCGCGCCGGAAAGCGTGACCGTGGTACCGGACGGAACGAATCCGTTTGCATCCGGCGCGGCGCTCGGGGTAAAAACGATGCCGGACTCCTTCGGCGTATCAGAGGAAGCGCTGTTTTGCGGGGTTGGAGCACCGGCCTGAAAATCAGAAGAGTTGTTGTCGGTGTCCGCACCGGATGTTATCCGCGCAATGCTTTTTGCATTTCCCGGCACAGGCGCCGCACCCGATCCCTCAAAGAAATTCGCAGTGCCGTATCCCACATAATCGACCACGTTGGACTGCGGGAGCGACGGAATCGCGATTGCCGCCGTACTTTTTACCAGCGCAACTTTTCCCGCGGATGCGCTCATGGAAATATTGCCAGTCTGGTCTGCGTTAACCGGCAGTGCCGTTCCCGCAGAGCCCTGGCTGCCTTCTTTTATCAAAAGGTATCCGCCGGCCTTTATGGTTCCGGTCAATACGGTTATCCCGGTAAAATTAGAATCCTTGGCCTTAGTAGCCGAAGCGTACTGTACCGACCAAGTGCTTAAATCAACATTCTGGCCCGTGGGATTATACAGCTCAATATAATCCGTATTATAGACGATATCCGGGCTGCTTCCGCCGCCTCCCGTGTAAACCTCGTTGATGACCACATGGTTTGCCAGCGCCTGTGCCGCGGTCTGCGGCAGCCCGACAAAAATGCCGAAAACCATTGCGATACTTAAAATCAGTGATATCGATTTCCGGGTTATTTTTTTCATCTGCGTGTCCTTCCTTTCCGTTCGGTTGCTTCTTTTACTGCGCTTTGGTTTTGCCGTTCTGCGGTTCAAACTTACTCATTAAAATATATTTTTAATTTCTTTATTTTATATGTTATTTGTTAAGTCTTAAATTAATTTTTGTTAAGTCCTCTTTAAGCAATATGAACTTGCGTATTCTTACTCGGCACGAAAGTTTTCGTATGACAAAGAAAGGCCTCCTGCCGCAGAATGCGGGCAGGAGGCCTTGTTGGAAGAGAGTCTTATAATCGATGGGCCGGAGTGTCCCGGCGCATGCCGCCCTGCCAAATACGTTTTGGGCAGCAGGGCACCCGCTCCGGGGTGGTCTGCATTTTATTTGATATTTGCGATTGCTACCGGCGCCTTCCGGCGTTCAAGATAGAATCCGCAGCTTTCGCCCGGACGGCCGGATGCCGAAAATCGGAAATACCATTCTTTTCCGTTCTGCCGGATATCCAACAGGCGGAAGCTTCCGCTGCCCGGCATCAAAACCGGTTTGTGGTCGGAAACAACTTTGAACTGATAGGTTTTGCCCTCCTGTACGTCAAACATACCCTGCGTATCACACGCCGTACCGTTCCACTGCACCGGGGCGACCGTAAGCACCAGAAGTCTGGTCTTCCCGTCCAGATACACGCCGGTTTGGCTTCCGGGACGCCCGATGGGGGTTACGCGGAAGAAGAATTCGTTCCGGCCGCCGCGTATCGTCTGGACACTGAACACGCCGGGGGTACCGAGAACAAAGGAAGGCACGCTGCCGTCCGCGCTGGTGATCCGGAACTGGTAGGAATCCTGAACCGAAAGATCGGATGTCGTATCACTGGTAAAGTTGGAAGAAACGGTTTTGGGCTCCTGCTGCTTTGTATCGCGGTTGGACGATGTTTCCGACGGCTTTGCGGAAACCGCTACGGAAATACTGACCGATAGGGAAACGCTGTTCGGATTGACTGTCCCGGCAGGGAGCACCGCCGTGCCTTTCACGTTGAAGGTCTGCGCCGCGGAAGACGACGGATCATAGGAGCTGCTGCCAACATTCCAGACAACGGGGATACTTTCCGTGCCGCAGTCCGTGACGGCGGTCACCGTATCCGGCAGGCCCAGCGCCTGCGCGGTTTTGGCCGTACCGTTCGGGAGGCCGGAAATCGCAGACGGGCCGGTCAGGCACTTAAGTATCTTCCCCGTGGATGAAACGGAGATTGCGTTCGATGTCATTGCCGTTCCGGACGCGTCAAGCACGCGGGCCTGCACGGCACTGTAATTGCCTTTATCCAGTGCGAAAATATTCGGGCTGCTGTCATCCCAGCTTTGCAGTTCACTCCAGTTCTTTCCGCCGTCAGAAGTATATTGCCACTTGGCCGGCGTAAACCCGGAAAGGCCGGAGGCGTTTACCTGTATCCGCATTTTTCCGTCCGTATTCTTCCCCAAGACCTGCAGCGAAACCGTCCCGCTGGCTGCCGTGCTGGTTTTACTGCGGATGGTCAGCGTATACGCATTCGAAACGGAACCGGAGGACGAGCCGGGCGCCGCCGCAGCGGACCGCGCAAACACAGTCCGAACATTCTGCCCCGAACTGAATGAGTTCTGCAGCAGAATCTGCGGCCCGCTGTCCTTTACAGGCGGAGTCGTGCTGGTCAGAACCTGAACGGTCTGCATTGAACCGTCCGGAAGCGCCATTGTATAGGATGCCGCACCCTGCGACTGCGCCAGCGTCTGCGTGCCGCCGCTGTCCTTGATGATAACATATTCGCTTGGATCGGCCGCAGCCGCCATAATGACCGTGGTCGGCAGGTTCATTGCCTCCAGAGAATACGCATGAACGCCGCTGTCAAATACCATTCCAATGCCCTGCGCGGTGATGCTGGAAACACCTCCGGAGCCCGCGTTGGACGTAAAGTACTGCGCCACGATTTTTGCCCCGGTTCTGGTAAACGAAATCTGCCTCTTCACGCTCTCCTCGCCGCCAAGGCTCAGCAGCCCGGAGCTGTTATAGGAGAGAAGTTTGGTTTCGAGCACATTTCCTTCGCTGTCCAGCAGTTCCGCGGCAATATTGCCGTTTGTAACCGGCGACATCGTAAGATTTTTGACCGTCAGGTTTGCAACGGAAACGCCGGATGAATTATCCTGATCAACCGTGATACGAATCGGGTTCCCGTTGTTTGCTTCCAGCGGGTTGGCAATCAGAATCGATTTGCTGTCGTTCGTTGTATTGTTTTCAACCAGCTCGTCATAGGACAAATCGGTCTGCTGCTCCTCGACCCAGATCCGCGTGTAAAGCCGGGTTCCGCCGCTCGGTATGCCGTCTGCCGGCAAATTATAGGTAAACCGCACGGTCAGGGCGCTCTCATCGAGCAGCTTGAGATTATCCCCGGTGATTTCCTGTCTCTGAAGCCATAAGGCATTTCCTTTTTTATCCGCCAGCGTGCACTCCGGGGACGTGAAAAGTCCCACGTAAACCTTCCGGCTGCTGCTGCCGGAAAGCGGCACATCGCTGATATTCTGCAGCGTAGCCTGAATAATACGCTTTCCCTGTTCGTCGCCCACCAGTTCCAGTTTGGAGACGCCGGTGTCCGGAAGGTCGAGATTCAGGGTTCCGGTTTTATTGTTTACCGTGCCGCCGCTGAACGCAGCACTCACCGTATAACTTACGTCTTTGATCGTAACCGGTACGTCGTAGTCACAGGAAAGAGTTACTTTCTGGTTCGGAAGCAGATTCAGGTCGTTATAAGTTTGATTTTTCCCGTCTACGGTAATGGTGATTGCGCTGACCGTCTGGACGCCTTTGTTTTCAACGGTAAACGGGATGGTTGTGCGGAACCCGCTTTTCAGCTCGGAATAATTGACCCGCACATCCTGCACGTCGATAGTGTTCGTATATACCGCCGTAGCCGATTTCATCGAGCAAACCGCCTCTTTTGTGGAAACGGTGCGGCCGTCGGTTGTTGTAACCGTTTGCAGAGCGCCGGCGTTGTAATCGCTGGCAAGCATGACCGCACGAACCTTCTGGCCGGCGGACTCATAGTAGGCGTCAAAATGGTCGATCTTATTGTAGTTCGGCATTTCCGCCACGTCGAGCGCGCCGGTCAGATAGATTTTCCCGTTTCCGTCCTTCATAAACTTGACGGCTTTCAGGCTGTCCTTGTTGCCGGACTGTGAAGACATATCCCCCGCATTGGTCGCGCTGCCGGATGCGGCCGCCTCCACCCAGATCAGCGAAAGGTCATCCAGCTTCAGGCCGGCTCCCTTTGCAAAGCGGAAGCTGCCTGCGCCGGCAATCGCCGAGCTGTCGCCGATACTGCTGAGAGAATCCGTAAAATCGCTGCAGGGAGTGCCGTCTTTGTTGACCGCGGCCAGCCGGATATCGTTTGACGAGGATTCCTTATTGGTCGCGGTGTCCGTTGTTTTTACCGACGTATGCCAGCCGAGCACGAATTTCTGGTCCTTGCTTGCATCCGTGCCGAAATTGACGGCGGCGATCTGCGGGTTGTCGTCTGTATCGCTGTTGTTCGTAAGCCTCAGGTTCCCGGCTATGGAACCGTCCCCATTCACGACGGCGCAGAAGGTTTCCCAGCCTTCCGAGCTTGTTTTATCGGATCCGCAGTTTACGGTATAGGCCAGCCCGGCGGTTCCGTCGTCCAGCATGGAGGCCACAAGACCCTTTACGTTCCCTATGGAACCGTTATAGAGAACTTTCGTATCGCCCCATGCCCCGTTTGCGTAGATTCGGTACAGGATGCGGTCGCTTACGCCGGAATAATCCAGGGACTGCGCTTCCATGCTGCTTCCCGCAGTACTGCGCCACGCAACGATCGCCTTATTTCCGTTGGCCGCTACCACCGGCGCCAGGTCGGCAGTCAGGTTATCCCCGTTTTCGTCCGTCAGAGCGGCAGTCGCCCAGCTTCCGCCGGTGTAAACGCTCGCCATTATTTTTGTGCTGTTCGTCATGGAGGAAATATCCGATTCGCTTAAGCTCTGCCCTGCGGCCGCGGTGATCTGGGTGCCCTGCCGCGTCCATGCGGCCACGGCAAAGCCGGAGGTGCCGTCCAGCGTCAGGCTGCTGTCCGGCCCGGCCGCGGCATCGTCGCTCAATATTTTCTTATCCTCATACAAGCCGGTTTGGCTGTTCATCAGCCCCCAGCTTGCGCGCGTATCGTTTACATCGGTGGAGCCGGAGTCGAAAAGATAGGCAAGCACCTGACCGTCTCTGGTGACCACCGGGTTGGAGTAGGGATAAGCGTTCGATTGAATATTGCTCAGCGTGCTGGGACTGTCAACCGCACGCAGCAATCTTCTGGTCGGCCAGCTGCGCGTATATTCTCCGAGATAGTCGCGGCTTTCCAGCGCAGCGGAGCTCTGAACCGTCTGCAGCCCGGAAGAAGCAAGTGAGCGCATAAAGCTGCTGGAAAGCTTCGACATGCCGGACGCGTTTCCTGTATACCGCCCGCCCAGGAAACCATAGCTGAAGCCCTCTTCCGGGTCTTCCGGCATAGGCAGCGTCTGGTTTGACTTCCAGTTTTTTATTTTCTGATGGGCATCCGTTCCCGCAACATCCGTTGTGAACAGGGTGCCCCCGTAAGAGAGCGAGGCAAGAACCGTAGAATAGGAAAGGAACAAAAGCTTTGCCACAAACTTGATTCCCGCCGTGCCGTAAAGGCTGGCGCTGATGGAGGAAAGCTTCTGATTTTCTGTGAGATAGCTCCGGTTCAGGTTCTCATTATTGAAGCCGAGGTCGACCTGCCCGAAAATTCCGATTTTCAGCGCAACGATCTCATAGTCGAAACCAAATCCGCCGAACGCCTTCACATACAGATTAATTCGAAGCATCGTAAAGAAGTCGTTTACATCGGACGCTTTTACTCCATCCGGGACACTGTCGTCAGAAGGCTTTGCCGCGCGGAACGCAAGGTTCATCTGCGCGCCCGCCCCAAATTCCGCAGTAATGGGGATTCCGTATACGCTTGTATTGAAGCACTGGGTATACCCCACCATAGAGCCGATATCCGCGCCTCCGCCGGTCACTGTCATTTTCCACTTGGAAGCTGACGGGTCATAACGGGCTTCCACCTCGTAATAGCCGGCTACACTCATTCCCCACTCAAACCCTCCCGAGGATTTGAGCGAGGTTTCCGCGGTAAACTGGTCCTTGATGTCCGTCTTATTTTTAGCGGTTTCCGCCAGACTGCTGATTCCGGGCAGATCAATATTTTCATCCGCCCCGCCGATATCGATGTTGGTATCTTCCCCTTCCTGGGCCGAAACGGTAATCAGCCCGCGGAAGATCATCGGATCGTTCGTCGCGGTGACCGACATATTAAATTTATACGGGCCAATAGAAGTGCTGTTCAGTAATTTAACCACATTCAAAAGGGTGCCGTCAGATGATCCAATCTGACCGTATAAGATTGATCCCGTAAGGTCCGCCGCATTGAATCCAATCATGCCTGACTTCTTTAAATCACTAAACGCATGGTTTACGCCGCTGTCCTTATCATTCGCGTCCACCGCCCCGACCATATTGGTAAAGCTGAACGGGCTCTGGATGCGGCTGTACAGGGTTCCGTCCGGCAGATAAAGGGCGGTTGCCGCCCCCTTCTTCCCGCCGATCGGCAGATTCAGGGAGGCCGGACTCATGGTGGAGGTATTCTCCGTATACGACATGGTCGCAAACGGATAGTTCAGCGTTTTGACCTTTTGTCCGGGGATTACCGCGCCGTATTCATCCTGCATTTCCAGGCCGTAGGTTTTGTTTTGAGACGGGCTGGAAATTCCCCACCACGCCACCGTGCTGACCAAATCCGTGCTCGGATAAAGGTTGCCCGGCCCGATACCTCCGGCATAGTTTGTCACATCCAGCTTTCTTCCGCTCGCCAGATGATAATCGATTGCCTGCGAAACAATAAACGGTTTGTTCTTCCCGCCCGAAGAAACCTCCTTCAGGTTGACCACACTGTCCCCGAAGCGTACAAGGTCTTCCGAGCTGAGGCTGCCGTCCGCGGTAATCAGCTGCGGATAATACGAATCGTTTGCAAACTGCACTTCATAAATAAACGTCAGCTTGTCGGAGGCTTTGAACGGCTGGCTGTTGTTTCCGGCCGTAAACTGAGTGGAATCGAAATGGAGCTGAAAATTTCCCTGCGAATCCAGCGTCATAGTCCGGTTGCTCACCTGCGTCCGGCTGCATTCCTCGCCGTTGCGGAAAACCGCGCCGCCGTAGGTGACGGCTCCTGTGTACGGGGTGCCGTCGCTGTTCTTGAAATACAGGTTGAGCGTGGTGACAGGGCGCAGCTGGAGAATGTTCACCGGGTAACGCTCGTAATAGCCGGGATTGCCTTCGGCCGATTTCAGGTCGTCGTGGAAGACGGTGCCCACATACGTGTCGGTGCCGGAATCGGACTGGAACGAAACATCGCCCTTGATCCCGCTCGGTTCATAAACCGCGATTTCCCCGCTGTCGTTCGTGGTCAGCTTACGGGACTGCCCAAGGCCGTTTTCAAAAGTAACGGTCGTTTTCAGTTTTGGATAGAGGTTGAATATGTAAAGCTTATCCTTAAGGGTTTTTACGGAAACGTTCAGCGTCTGCATCATGCCGGTGGGCGCGTGCGTCGCGGTGATCTGCGCGGTTCCGTCCCCGTTGCCCGCCAGCATAAACTTCGTAAGCGGGCTGTAAGTCAAGTAATTGAATTTTTCAATATTTTCATACAGGGAGCCCTGGCGGTAGTTGACCGAAGCGACCCCGCTGTTGCCGGATTTCCACAGGATACGGTCTGTAATATTGCCCCACGGATACGCGTCGGAATTGATGCTGAGGGACTTTTTCAGGCCGATTTCCCGGTTGAGCTGCAGGATGGACT
>JAEWUH010000078.1 GCA_023397245.1 Bacillota bacterium
ATATTGCCGCGCATGGCGCTGAATGGCAGGGGATAATCAGAGAAAAATCTTTTTCAGAGACATTCCGTGTGAAGGGGGAATGTTTGAAAAACGTCCCCCGCGGTTATGATCCGGCGCACCCGCAGGCAGAATATTTAAAAAATAAGTGTTGGTATTTGGAATATCCCGTTTCAGACGATCAGCTTCAAAAGGATTCATTCATTGACTTTGCGGCAAATATATTTTTGCGCATGCAGCCATTTAACACTTTTTTAAACAATGCACTGACTGGCTTTGAAATGCCAAATAGATAAAGATATGCGCATAACACACAGTTCTGAGCTTCGTATAAGACCGGCACAGTGCCCAAAGACCCGGAGATTGATATCGTAGAAAATCTAAAAATTACGCAGGCTGGCACCGTTTTCATACGGTGCCGGCTTTGTTTTAAGTTGAATTTGGGGATAGCCATAGAGCTTAATATCGGCAGTTCCGCACTGCGCGATGACTTGTTTTCTGCGTGTTTCCCGTTTCCTGATCCCCATAAAGAGGCCAATTATGGGAAAGCTATTCCAGTGATATTTACAGAATCTTAATACCTAAGGCAAAACCCTAACGGCATTCTTATGACTCCAATGTTATACTGGCATAGAAACGGAGGAATACAAATGCAGGTCATAGTCGGAATAGCAGGCCTTATTTTTGCGGCGCTGCTGGTTTACCTGATTACGATTCTTTTTAGGAGCGATAAAACATGAACGAAGAAATATTACAGACGGTTCTGTACCTTGTTTTACTGGTTGCTTTGGCTGTTCCGCTTGGCGGGTACATCGCAAAGGTGATGAACGGCGAAAAGGTTTTTTTATCCCGGGTAATGGAACCGGCGGAAGGCTTATTGTATAAATCTCTGAAAATTGACCGGAACGAACAGATGACCTGGAAAAAGTATGCTGCCGCCGTTCTGGTCTTTAATCTGTTCGGATTCCTTCTTGTCTTTTTATTGAATCTTCTGCAGGGGGTCCTTCCGCTGAATCCGCAGCATTTCGGGTCCGTCGCATGGGATCAGGCGTTTAATAACGCCGTAAGCTTCGTCACCAATACAAACTGGCAATCCTATTCCGGCGAAAATTCCATGAGCTATCTTACCCAGATGCTTGCTTTTACGGTGCAGAACTTTTTATCCGCGGCAACCGGGATCGCCGTGCTGTTTGTTCTGATCCGCGGATTTGTGAAGGTGCAGGAAACCGGGCTGGGAAGTTTTTGGACGGATTTGACCCGGATCGTACTGTATATCCTTCTCCCGCTTTCGCTGGTTGTCGCGATACTTCTTGCCTCACAGGGTGTCGTTCAGAACCTCAGCGGTTACGAAAAAGCGGAGCTCATACAGCCGGTCACATTGTCCGACGGTACGGTCATTACCGGCGAGGTCATTCCGCAGGGCCCGGCCGCAGGCCAGATTGCAATCAAACAGCTGGGGACAAACGGCGGCGGCTTCTTCGGCACGAATTCCGCGCACCCGTTTGAAAATCCGACGGCGGCCTCCAACCTCATTGAACTGATTTCCATTCTGCTGATTCCGGCAGCCCTTTGCTTTACCTTCGGCAAAAGCGTAAAGGACAGTCGGCAGGGGACGGCGCTTTTTCTGGCCATGTTTCTCGTTCTGACAGTCTGTCTCGGCGTTACGCTTGCCGCAGAAGCGCAGGCGACCCCGCAGCTTGCGCAGAGCGGCGCGGTGGATACTTCCTTTGTAAACCAGTCGGGCGGCAATATGGAGGGCAAGGAAATCCGGTTCGGCATCGCCGGTTCCTCTGTCTGGACTGTATTCACCACGGCGGCGTCGAACGGCTCCGTCAACGCGATGCACGACAGCCTCACGCCGATCGGCGGCATGATCCCCATGCTGCTCATCCAGCTTGGAGAGGTCATTTTTGGCGGGGTCGGCTCCGGGCTGTACGGGATGCTGGGGTTTGCCATATTCACTGTATTTATTGCCGGGCTGATGGTCGGCCGTACGCCGGAATACCTTGGCAAAAAGGTTGAACCCTATGAAATGAAAATGGCGGTACTGCTCTGCCTTGCAACGCCGGTGGCAATCCTGATCGGAAGCGGCGTTGCGTGCATGGTACCCGGTATTACCTTAACGAATACGGGAGCGCACGGATTTTCGGAAATCCTGTATGCGTTTACATCGGCGGGCGGAAACAACGGTTCCGCATTTGCCGGGCTGGACGCAAACACGTCTTTTATGAATCTCTCCACGGGAATCCTTATGCTTTTTGCCCGATATGTGCCGATGGTGGCCGCGTTGGCTATGGCAGGCTCCCTTGCGCAGAAGAAAAAAGTCGCGGTCGGCGCGGGAACGCTGCCCACACACGACGCCATGTTTGTGGGGCTTCTGATTTTCGTGATCATTCTGATCGGTGCGCTGAGCTTTTTTCCGGCTCTGGCGCTTGGGCCGATCGCAGACTTCTTCAAAATGTTCGGCTAAGGAGGTACTTTGATGAGTTCACATAAAAAGAATGCCTTTGCGGATAAGGATTTGATCGGCAGGGCAATACGGGATTCATTTTTGAAATGCGATCCCGGAACACAGATTCACAATCCGGTGATGTTTATTGTTTATGTGGCGTCCGTTCTCACAACAGCCCTCTATTTTGTTTCGCTGTTCGGAATCCGGGACGCGCGGCCGGGGTTTATTCTCGCCATCGCGGTAATTCTCTGGTTTACCGTGCTGTTCGCCAACTTTGCGGAAGCCATTGCGGAAAGCCGCGGCAAAGCGCAGGCGGATTCCCTCCGCGCGGCGAAAAAGGATGTGGAGGCCCACAAAATCCCGTCCGTGGAACAAAAAGATTCGGTTCAGAAGATTTCTTCTTCGGAGCTGAAAAAGGATGACCTTGTCATCGTGCGCGCCGGAGAGCAGATTCCGGCGGACGGCGAGGTGATCGACGGCGCGGCCTCGGTCGATGAAAGCGCCATCACCGGTGAATCCGCCCCCGTCATCCGTGAAAGCGGCGGCGACCGCAGCGCGGTAACCGGCGGAACCACGGTCATTTCGGATTCGCTGGTCATCCGCGTGACCAGCGAAGCGGGAGAAAGCTTTCTGGACAAGATGATCGCCATGGTGGAAGGCGCTTCGCGCAAAAAAACGCCGAACGAAATCGCCCTTCAGATTCTGTTGATTGCGCTGACCATCATTTTTCTGCTGGTGACGGCGGCCCTGTATCCGTACTCCGCGTTTGCAGCGGAACAGGCGGGTATTGCAAACCCCAGCTCCATTACCGCGCTGATTGCGCTTCTGGTCTGCCTTGCGCCCACAACCATCGGCGCGCTGCTTTCGTCCATCGGAATTGCGGGAATGAGCCGGCTGAATCAGGCGAATGTGCTCGCCATGAGCGGTAGGGCAATCGAAGCGGCGGGCGACGTGGATATCCTGATGCTGGATAAAACCGGCACCATTACGCTGGGCAACCGGCAGGCTTCGGAGTTTATTCTGGTAGACGGCGTGGACATTAAGGAGCTGGCCGACGCCGCGCAGCTTTCTTCGCTGGCAGACGAAACGCCGGAGGGCAGGAGCATCGTTGTGTTGGCCAAAAAGGAATTCGGTATCCGAGGCCGGGAATTCGGCGGGCAGTCTCCCGAGTTTGTTCCGTTTACGGCAAAAACGCGGATGAGCGGCGTAAACCTTGCCGGAACGGAAGTCCGCAAAGGGGCCGCCGACGCAATACGGGAGTATGTGGAAAATCAGGGCGGCACCTATTCCGCGGAGTGCGAGGAAACGGTAAAACGGATTGCAAACAGCGGCGGAACCCCGCTCGTTGTGGCGAAGAACAAAAAGGTTCTCGGCGTCATCAACCTCAAGGATATCATCAAGAGCGGAGTAAAGGAAAAGTTTGCCGATCTGCGCAGAATGGGGATTAAAACCATTATGATTACGGGCGATAACCCCATGACCGCGGCAGCGATTGCGGCGGAGGCGGGCGTGGATGATTTTCTGGCAGAAGCCACCCCGGAGGGCAAGCTCAAAATGATCCGCGATTTTCAGAAGCAGGGGCATCTGGTCGCCATGACGGGAGACGGCACCAACGACGCGCCGGCGCTCGCACAGGCGGACGTGGCGGTGGCGATGAATACCGGCACACAGGCGGCCAAAGAAGCGGGCAACATGGTTGATCTGGATTCTTCGCCCACCAAGCTGATCGATATCGTGCGGATCGGCAAGCAGCTCCTCATGACACGGGGCTCGCTGACCACCTTCAGCATCGCGAACGACGTGGCAAAATATTTTGCCATTATCCCCGCCATGTTTATGGGCCTTTATCCCGGCCTTGCGGCGCTGAACATCATGGGGCTGCACAGCTCCAACACGGCCATTTTATCCGCCATCATCTATAACGCGCTGATTATTGTCGCGCTCATTCCGCTTGCGCTTAAGGGCGTAAAGTACCGCGAAGTCCCGGCAAAGAAGCTTCTTTCCCGGAATCTTATGATCTATGGTCTGGGCGGCCTTGCGGCGCCTTTTGTTTTTGTAAAGCTGATCGATATTATTTTAACCGTATTCGGCGTGGCATAAGGAGGTAAAATGAAATGAAACTGGTAAAGTCCGTCTGGGCAAAAGCACTTGCCGTCCTGCTCGTTTTTACCGTGCTTTGCGGAATAATTTATCCTCTTGCGGTCACCGGAATTTCACAGCTTCTCTTCCCAAATCAGGCAAATGGCAGTATAATCGAGGTAAACGGAAAAAAGTACGGCAGCACGCTTCTGGCCCAGCAGTTCACAGGGAATCAATACCTGTGGGGCCGCATTATGAATCTGGATACCAAGACCTATAAGGACAGGGACGGAAAGGCAATTCTGTACGCCGTACCGTCCAACCTGAGCCCCGCAAGTGAAAAGTACAGGGAGCTTGTAAAACAGCGCGTGGAAAAAATACAGGCGGCCAACCCGGAGAAAAAAGGGGTTCCCATTCCCGAAGATCTCGTTACCTGCTCCGGCAGCGGGCTGGACCCGCACATTTCGCCGGCGGCTGCGGAGTATCAGGCGGAGCGTATCGCAAAGGCAAGAAATCTTTCCGCGCAGCAGGTGCGTGATGTCATCTCCAAATACACGGCCGGAAGATTCTTAGGCATATTCGGGGAAGAAACGGTCAATGTCCTGCAGGTAAACCTTGCGCTTGACGGCATTTTGAAATAAATTCGAGGTGAGTTCCATGAGCGATGAGCGGCCTACCCCGGAATCGCTGCTGAAAGCCATTAATCATGAGAAAAACAGCGGCGAAAAGGGAAAGCTGAAAATCTTTTTCGGTTACGCGGCGGGCGTTGGCAAAACCTACGCCATGCTGGATGCCGCCCACTCCGAGCAAAAGGCCGGGGTCGACGTTGTTCTGGGCTATATTGAACCGCACTCGCGCCCGGATACGGTGGAGCTGGCACAGGGATTTGAATCCATCCCCGTGAAGAAGATATCCTACCGCGGTATCACGCTGAACGAATTTGATCTGGATGCCGCGCTGGAACGGAAGCCGGAGCTGATTCTTGTGGATGAGCTTGCCCACACCAACGCGCACGGCAGCAGGCATATCAAACGTTACGACGATATTGAGGAGCTGCTGAACGCCGGCATCAACGTTTACACCACGCTGAACGTTCAGCATCTGGAAAGCCTGAACGACATTGTGGCTGCCATCACGCATGTTACCGTAAAGGAAAGGGTGCCGGACTTCGTATTTGACCGGGCAACGCAGGTGGAACTGGTCGATATCGAGCCCGATGTGCTGATCGACCGCCTGAATGCCAGAAAAATTTATAAGGAGGCACAGGCAAAGCGCGCGCTGGATCATTTCTTCACGCGTGAAAACCTGGTTGCCCTGCGCGAAATCGCCCTGCGCAGAATCGCCGACAAAGTCAACCGGGAAGTGGAGTCGGCGCGGAACGACGAACACGCCGATTCGTACTATACGGGCGAGCATATCCTGGTCTGCCTGAGCAGTTCCCCGTCCAACGCAAGGGTCATCCGTACCGCAGCACGGTTTGCAAGCGCTTTCCATGCTTCCTTTACCGCGCTTTTTGTGGAAACCCCGCACACCCGGGAGTTGACGGACAAAAACCGGATGCGCCTGCGTGAAAACCTGAAGCTTGCCGAGCAGCTCGGAGCAAAAATCGCCACCGTCTACGGGGATGACGTGGCTTACCAGATTGCGGAATATGCAAAGGTAAGCGGCGTTTCAAAAATCGTTATGGGGCGTTCCAGCAACAAAGCCGGTTTTTTCCACGCCAAGCCGAATTTTGTGGAACGCCTGACCGTGCTTGCGCCGAATATGGACGTTTATATTATCCCGGACAGTATCGCCTCATATCACAGTGAAATTACAAAACATAAAATACATGTAAACCTGAACTTTCCAGATCTGCTTAAAACAATCGGAATACTGACCCTGTGCACCCTTATTGGCTGGCTGTTTTATACGCACCATTTCATGCAGATCAATATTATCACCGTGTATATCCTCGGGGTGCTGATTGTTTCAAACCAGACAGGCAGCCGGATTTACGGCTTGGGTTCGTCTGTGATCAGCGTTCTGGCTTATAATTATTTCTTTATTGAACCGCGGTTTACGTTCTCCGCCTACGGTGCGGATTATCCGGTCACGTTTCTCATCATGCTGATCGCGTCGCTGATCACAAGCTCTCTGACCATGCGTGTCCGGCAGCAGGCGCGGGAAGCCGCGGTTAATGCCCACCGTACCGGCGTTTTGCTGGAGACCAGCCGAAAGCTTCAGCGGGAAAACGAATTTAATAAAATAGTAGAAAAATCGTCGCAGCAGCTTTCCAAGCTGCTGAACCTTCCGGTCATCTTTTACCCCGCCGCGAGCGGGGAGCTTCAGAAACCGATTGTCTGCAATACGGACGCTTCCCCTCTGCCGGACGAATATACCAACGAGGAAGAATACGCGGTTGCCGTGTGGACCTTCCGCAACCGGAAGCCGGCGGGAATTTCAACCGATACGCTGCCGGGCGCAAAAGCGTATTATCTCCCGGTAAAGGGAAGCAAATCCGTTCTGGCGGTGATCGGGCTGCCGCTGATGCCCGGCGCTCAGCTGGATGTATTTGAACGTTCCCTGCTGGGCGGCATGCTTTCCGAAATTGCATTTGCCATCGAAAAATACAACCTGAACGAACAGCAGAACCGGATTATGATGAACGCGGAAAAAGAACGGCTTCGCGCCAATCTGCTTCGCGCAATTTCTCATGACCTGCGGACTCCGCTGACCAGCATATCCGGAAACGCGAGCGTTCTCCTGAACGACGCCCCCGGCGTTGACCCGGAAGAGAGGCACAAGCTTCTTGAAAATATCTATGAGGATTCCCTGTGGCTCATCAATCTGGTGGAAAATATTCTTGCGGTAACCAGAATTGACGACGGGCGGCTCAACATCAATACACAGCCTGAACTGATCCAGGACTTAATTGCAGAAGCGCTGCTGCACATTGACCGTCACAGTTCCGAGCATCAGATTGATGTCCGGCTGGATAATGAACTTCTCATGGTGAAAGTAGACGCTCACTTAATTATTCAGGTAATCATCAATATTGTAAATAACGCAATCACATATACTCCGGCCGGCTCTCAGATCTCGATTCATGCATACCAAAAAGGGAAATGGGTATACGTTGAGGTTTCAGACAGCGGAAAAGGAATTTCAGATAAAGACAAGAAGCAGATCTTTGATATGTTCTACACCGCGAACAATATGAGCGGTGACAGCCGAAGAGGGCTAGGGTTGGGCCTGTCCCTGTGCAAATCCATTATTAACGCCCACGGCGGGGAAATCTACGTGAAAGATAATCAGCCGCACGGTACGGTATTCGGATTTTCACTGCTTCTTGAGGAGGTAAGCCATGGCAGATAAAACGCTGATTCTGGTTGTGGAGGATGACCGGGCTATCCGAAATTTAATCACAGCAACGCTGAACGCATCGCATGCATACAACATATTGACCGCAGTTACCGGGGAATCGGCAATTATGCAAACCGCTTCCCGAAACCCGGATATCATTATTTTGGATTTAGGCCTTCCGGACATTGACGGAATGGATGTCATTCATAAAGTGCGCACATGGTCAAACCGTCCGATTATCGTTGTCAGTGCAAGAAGTGAAGACAAGGATAAAATAGACGCTCTTGACGCCGGCGCGGACGATTACCTGACAAAGCCGTTCAGTGTTGAGGAACTGCTTGCGCGAATCCGCGTGGCGATCCGTAAAATGAAATATGACAGCAGACCCGATAAGAACGAGTCTGTATTTGAAAACGGGAGCCTGAAAATCGATTATTCGGCCGCGTCTGTCTATATTAACGGTCAGGAAGTTCATTTAACTCCCATCGAATACAAACTTCTTTGTCTTCTGGCAAAAAACGTTGGGAAAGTACTGACTTATAATTACATTCTGAATCAAGTGTGGCCAAACCCTGTGGAGGCGGATCCTTCCCTGGTACGCGTTTTTATGGCTACCCTTCGAAAAAAAATAGAGAAAGACCCGTCCAAACCGGTTTATATCCAGACGCATATCGGTATTGGGTACCGGATGAACCGGATTCAGGAGGACTAGAACTTAACAAGCAGCCGATAAAAGAAAGGCGCCTTACCTTATGAAATTAATAATTATTCGTCATGGAGACCCCGACTATTCCATTGATTCCCTCACCGAAAGAGGATGGCGTGAAGCGGAATTGTTATCCCATAGACTGATTGGCATGGATGTTAGGGCTTTTTATCTCTCACCGTTGGGCAGAGCGAAAGATACCGCATCCATTACATTGAAAAAAGTGAATCGTGAAGCTGTTATTCTTCCGTGGCTCAGAGAATTCTATGCGCCGATTATCGACGAAAGGACGGGTGAACAACGAATACCATGGGATTGGCTGCCTTTGGAATGGACTAAGGTTGATGAGTATTATGAAAAAAATCTCTGGCATACAACCCCAATCATGCAGATGGGAAATGTGGGCGAAGAGGCATCACGCGTTTACGCTGGCCTTGACGAACTGTTAAAGATGCACGGATACGAACGCGAGGGACAGGTGTACCGTGCTGTTCACCCAAACAAAGATACCATCATTTTATTTTGCCACTTCGGGGTGGAATGCGTGATATTGGGGCATTTAATCGGTGTTTCTCCTATGGTCCTTTGGCATGGGACATGTGCCGCCCCGACTTCGGTGACAACGTTGGTTACGGAAGAACGCCGAAAAAGTATAGCGTCCTTCCGTATGAGCTCTTTCGGCGATATTTCCCACTTGTATGCAGCTGGGGAAGAACCGGCATTCGCGGCCAGATTTTGTGAAACATATGATGATTTGAATCAGCGCCATGATTAGATAGGCGGGATAAGCAATGCGATACTATTTATATATAAGGATTGATACTCATGGATTTGAAAACCGTTGTTATATCGGCAGAAAGCCCATTTTCTGCTGATGCCATATCCTTGATGAATGAACTTTCAAAATGTCTTCAAGACATTACAGGAGATAGCGGAAATAGTTCATTTGATGCGAACGATGTTTGTAATAGCAAAGCGATATTCGTAATTGCCAGAAATCAAAGCGGCAGGGCAGTTGGATGCGGCGCTTTTCGGCCTATGAATGAAGAAACAGCCGAAGTAAAACGAATGTATGCAAAAGAAAAGGGTATGGGGATAGGCAATAAGATTCTCTCTTATCTTGAGCGTCAGGCACATAATATGGGATATAAAACTCTTCGCCTTGAAACACGTGTAGTGAATGCGAAAGCAGTTTCGTTTTATGAGCGGAACGGATACAAAAAAATTCCAAACTACGGTAAATACGCAAAGAGAGCAAATTCCGTTTGCTTTGAGAAAGCTTTGTCATTTCATTAATTTTTATTGCTTCATGTCTACCTGCTAAGAATTGTATCTTGGCAGGTTTTTTAATGAACCGATGATACCGCCTGCATGCATGGAATGATAGACTTGCAACATTTGACATGATATAATGGTTATGTGCCATTAAGACTGATATGCCGCGTTGCAGGAGATGCAACCATGCTGTGGCAAAAAAATAGAAGTGCCCCAAGGAAGTATTTCGCAGCAGAGCGCAGAAAATATGACATAGCATTGTCACATATTTGCGCTAAGATGAAGTATGAGCAGTAAAGGCAGATGCGGAAGAAGCATCTGTACTGTTAAAAAAGAGGCTTATTAGGGGGACGATAAAATGGAGATTGTTACCGTAGATAAAACAAATATTGAAAAGGAGCATATTTGCTGCGCCATTACAGACAAAAAAGGGGAGACCTGTGTATCCTCAAAGAAAGCATGGATGAAAAGCCAATTTGATAACGGGCTTGTTTTTAAAAAACTTGATGTACGGGGAAAGGTTTTTATCGAGTATATTCCTGCTGAAAATGCGTGGTGCCCTATTGAAGCCGAAGATTATATTTTTATAAACTGCTTTTGGGTTTCCGGGCAGTTTAAGGGTCAAGGTTATGCAAATAAGCTGCTGGAAGAATGTATTTCTGATGCGAAAGCGCAGAACAGAGCAGGACTTGTAGTTCTTTCTTCCGTAAAGAAGATGCCTTTTTTATCAGACCCGAATTTTTTGAAATATAAAGGTTTCAAAGTATGTGATTCAGCCCAGCCTTATTATGAACTTTTGTATCTGCCATTGAAAGAAAATGCGGTGGTACCCAGGTTTAAGGATTGCTGCAGGAATGCATCGATTGACGAAAAGGGGCTGGTTTTATTTTATACAAATCAATGTCCCCATACGGATAAATATGCCCCGCTGATTGCTGAAACTGCCAAATCCAGAGGGCAAAGCATAGGATTAAAAAAGTTTGAATCAAAGGAACAGGCGCAAAATGCCCCGGCTCCGTTTACAACCTACAGCCTATTTTATAATGGAAAATTTGTGACCCATGAGATATTATCAGAAAGCAAATTTATAAAATTTCTGGAAGAAAACGGATGATAAATCAATCATTACTGCGAAGGAGATTAAAAATGAAAGAACAGCACAGAAGAATAATAATGACGGTTTTCGGCGTCTTGATTTCGGGATTCAGTGTGGGAATGTTTAATTTGTCGACTTTTGGAATGGATCCTTTTCAGGTATTTGCACATGGAATCTGGATGCATATGGCAATCAGTTTCGGTACATTTTATATGATTCTTAATCTACTTATGTTAGTATTTATCTTTTTTATCGACCGGCATAAGATTGGCCTTGGCACCGTTATAAATATTTTTTTATTAGGGTATGTCGTGCAGTTTTCATCCTGGTTGTTTGAAACAATAATACCCAATCCGACTATAGTCATTCGGATTATATTGCTGATTATCGGAATTGTTATTCTGTGTTTTGGGGCTTCCCTGTATTTCATCGGAGATTTAGGGGTATCAACCTATGATGCAGTCGCTCTTATTTTGTCTGAAAAGAAAGTGGCGCGTTTTCAGTATTGCAGAATCGGTTCTGATCTGATTTGTACGATCATTGGATTTGCTCTTGGCGCTACTGTTGGCATAGGGACAGTTGTAACGGCTTTATTTATGGGCCCCATTATCGCATTTTTTAATGATCGGGTTTCAAAGCCATTACGATATGGAAAAGCGGAAAAACTCTGATCATCGGACTTGCTGCGGATAGGAATCAATATTCTTTCCGTACCACGGATTTATTTTTCCAGTTGCCCTGCTGGTAGCGGATAAAACTGGCAACTCCGGTGATCAGCCAGGTCAGCGCGGTTGCAAGCCATATCCCCCAGACGCCAATCGGGCCGATCTTCGTCAGCGGCCCGGAAAAGCCGATTCTGCCGGCCATTTCGATAATTCCGTTAATAAAAGAATAGACGGTGTCTCCGGCGCCGTTCAGCAATCCCCTTGTAATATAAATCATCCCCAGCGGGAAATAGAACCAGCTTGTGATTTTAAGAGCCTGCGTTCCCAGCACGATCACTTCCGCGTCATTAACAAAAAGGCGCATGATCGGCTCGCCGAAGAACTGTGCCAGCGGGAGCATACATAAAGTGAAAATTCCCATGATCAGGAAGCTTTTCCGGTACCCTGTGCGTACCCGTTCAATATCTCCCGCGCCGATATTCTGCCCGGTATAGGTGGAAACCGCCGACCCCAGCGAATTGTACGGCTGCTGTACCAGCTGCTCAATGCGGGAAGTCACCGTAAACGCCGCTACGACCACGGAGCCGAACGAATTCACCACGCTCTGCAGCACAATCAGGGAAATTGAAATCATGGAGCTCTGGAGCGCGACCGGAATACCAAGACGCACGCATCTTAGGATAATCTCTTTATCGGGAGCAAGATACTGTCTTGATATTTTGAAATACGGATTTTTATAAACGGCAAAAAGCAGGCTGCCCAGCGCGGCAATGGCCTGTGCGATGAGTGTTGCGATCGCGGTGCCGAACACGCCCCACTTAAAATCCAGAACAAAAAGAAAGTCCAGAACAATATTAACAAGAATCGATACCGTCAGGAAAACCAGCGGCGTAGTGGAATCGCCCAGAGAACGCAGAATGGCGGAAATACCGTTGTACGCGGCAACAGCCACCAAACCGACGCAGATCGTTTTTAAAAACAGGTCGGAAGAATCGATAATATTATCCGGGGTGTTCAGCAGCCGAAGCATCGGCCTTGAAAGGAAGAACCCAAGAAGGCTCATGAACACCGCGGCCGCCAGCATAACATAAATGGAATTCGCGATGGAGCGTTTGACGTATTCCTCGTCTTTTGCTCCCAGATACTGGGAAACAACGATCCCGATTCCGGCGGACATACCGCCGCACAACGAAAAGAACAAAAACTGAACCGAGCTTGTTGCGCCGACCGCCGCCAGCGCATCGGCGCCTATATAATTTCCCACAATGATGGAATCGATCATGGTATACAGCTGCTGAAACAGATTTCCGATCAGCATCGGCACCGAGAAGGTAAGCAGTAATCTTACCGGACTTCCCGCTGTCATATCTGTGACGTTGCCCTTCATTTTTACCCCCGTTAACCATACGATTGAGTTTGCACGTTATCGTTTCGATACAACAGATTATAATCATAATGCATTCGTCAGGCTAATTAGAACACATTAAGTTATTGCTCATTTATTGCGATTATCGGGTGGATAAACCCTTATTTTACAGAACGGGATGGGAAAACGGCGATGTTAACGAAAGACAATTTTCAGAATATCGGTTTGGCGGTAGGGTATCCGTTTAATATCATCGACCATTCCCCGGAAAGCTTTCCCCTGCACTGGCATAACTACGTTGAGGTCATTCTGTCCTATCAGGATTCCGTGCAGTATGAGATTAACGGGCATTTATATACCCTTGCGCCCAACGACATCCTGTTTATCTGGTCGGGAGAGCTGCATGCCCTCACGCATCAGCCGCAGCCCTCCAACATTCTGATGCTTCAATTTGACTACTCCGTCATCGGCGACCGGGTCGATTTTCGCGATAAGCTGTATTTGTTCCATCAGCTGCACATCATAAAGTCCGCGGAAAATCCGCAGCTTGCGGCCGCGCTGGCTGAAAAATTGAATGCGATCAAGGATTTGTGTTCCGGTTCGGATAACTTTAAAGAAGTGAAAATGTGCATCGAACTTTACGGGCTTTTCATGATACTCGGAAACGATCTTTTAACCGTTTCCTTTTCGCTGCTTTCCGAAAAACGCCCCAAGCGCAACCGGACTATGGAGCGGATGATTTCCGTCTGTTCCTACCTTTCCGGTCACTGCACGGAAAATATTCCTCTGGAAGCCGCCGCGGAGTACGCCGGATTCAGCAAATCACATTTTTCAAGGCTGTTCCGGGAATTCACCGCCGATTCCTATACCGGCTTTATTACCAAGGAACGGCTCCACAAGGCGGAGGAACTGCTCACCAATTCCACTTTTTCCATTACGGAAGCCGCTTTTCAGGCCGGATTCAACAGTATTTCGACCTTTAACCGTATCTTTAAGCAGTATAAAAAATGCTCTCCTACGGAATTCAGAGACCTGTTTCAGACTTCGCATGTTTTATAAGGACAAATAGAAAGAATATCCGGAATAAAATCGGATAGTATAATTCACGCCTCCTGCCGCAGTAAAAGCGGGGGCGGGTTTTTATTACGATGAATCATAACAGGAGTAAGGAATATGATTGTTGCCTGTGCGGAAGTTCGGCTCTATGCGCCGTGGGTTCATTCGCTGAAGGAAAAGCGGATGGAAGTAAAAAGCATCATTGCGAAAACACAGAATAAATTTCATGTCTCCATTGCGGAGGTGGCGGAGAACGACGTGCACCAGACCATCGTGCTGGGAATTGCCTGTGTCGCCGGAGACACCGCGCAGGGGAACAGCATCCTTGACCATGTGCTTAACGGGATTGAATCCGCCACTGAGGCGGAAATTACGGACATACAGCGGGAGGTTCGCTAAATGCGCCTGTTTATCGCGATTAATTTTGAGGAAGAAATCAAAAACCGGCTCTGCGAAGCAATCGGATACCTTCGGGAGAACAGCCTGCAGGGCAATTTTACCGGGAGGGAGAATCTCCACCTCACGCTGGTTTTTATCGGGGAAACGCAGCGGGAGGAGGAGATCAGGCGCGCGATGGACGCGGTGCGGGCCGAGCCGTTCGCGCTCAAAATCGGCGGATTGGGGCTCTTTAAACGCCAGGGCGGCGACCTTTACTGGATGGGTGTGGAAGCCGGCAGCACGCTTACGGCAGTTTACAGCCAGCTTTATGACGAGTTAAGCCGGTCGGGCTTCCGGCTGGAAAGCCGCGCGTATAAGCCCCATCTGACTCTGGGCAGGGAAGTCGTCCTGCAAGATGGCTTTGACCGGGGCGCCTTTGACAAAGCCTTCCCGCAAATGACCGTACAGGCGGAAAAAATCAGCCTGATGAAGTCGGAGCGGATCGGCGGCAGGCTCGTCTACACCGAAATCTACGCAAGACGGCTGGAAAAAGCCGAATAAAGCAAAACGAAATAGAAATCATAACGGGGCGGGAATTTTCCTGCCCCGTTTTTTGATGCCTGAGCAGGTTTTCTTAAAGCCTGTCCGCAAAAATGCATAAAAATATACAATTTTATTTAGGAAAACAAACCATATTTTTAAGTTGTTTTTATTGACAAAAGGTACTGAGCAGACTATAATCTCAATTAATGACTAAAAGTCAGTTTTTTACAGATGAAAGGATCGATAAAATGAAAAGTAAGATTCTTGAAAATAAAAACATCAAAATGAAGAAACTGCACGACGCGGCTTATGAGCTTTTTACGTCCATCGGGGTTCACAACACCAAAATCGACGACATTGTGAAAAACGCGGGAGTTGCAAAGGGAACGTTTTACCTGTACTGCAAGGATAAGTACGACCTCGTTGATAAAATCATTATTAAAAGAGCCACTGTTCTTATTCAGAACGCCCTGCGGGCGGTGGCGGAAAGCCGAAAATCCGGGCAGGACGATTTTTTAAAGAACGTGATCATCTTTGCAGACTATTTCGTGGAATCCTTCAAGAACAACCAGAAGCTGCTCGCGCTGATTTACAA
>JAEWUH010000134.1 GCA_023397245.1 Bacillota bacterium
TTCCTACCGAGCGGATTGCGTCATCACTGCGGTCGCCGGGCATACCGATTACGCCCACCAGCCGGGAGCATCCCAGATTTTTGCATGCGCCGATCACCTGCCGGTAACCCGGAAAATTGTGTCCGTAGTCGAGCATAACATGAAAATCGTTCAATGCATACAGGCTGAAACGGCCGGTATTGTTGTGATAGGTGCTTAATCCCCGGGCAATGGTTTCCGGAGGGATGCGAAGTGCGTACAGCGCGGAAACGGCCGCCAGAGAATTCTCAATATTGCATTCGATTTTTCCGGAACGCGTAATGGGAATATCCGAAACGGCCATAACGTTCCAGCATTTTTCCTTTTCACGGATTTTGATCCAGCCGTCATCCGTGAATACCTTAATATATTCCTCCGAGCAGAAGGGTTCGGGATATTCGGAACTTTTGGAAAACAGGATCACATTCGCCTTTGTGCGTTGGAGCAGATAGGGCGTCATGCCGTCTTCGGCATTAAAAACGGCATATCCGTTTTCCTTGACGGCTTCCGTTACCAGCGATTTTACGAACGCGAGGTCTTCAAGGGTTTTCGTCCCGTCCATTCCAAGGTGGTCCTCCGCGATGTTCATTATGATACCGACGTCGGCCAGATCATAGCCGAGCCCCTCCCGGATGATTCCTCCGCGCGCAGTTTCCAGAACGGCGCAGTCAACCTCTTTATTGGAAAGAAGCGTCCTTGCGCTGCGCGGGCCGGAGTGGTCGCCCTTGCAGATACATTTCTCATTGATGAAGGTTCCGCTAGTGCTGGTAAAACCGACGATTTTTCCCGTCAGAGAAAGGGCATGGGCGATGAGTCGCACCGTGGTTGTTTTTCCGTTCGTGCCTGTAACCGAAACGATGGGGAACTCGTACAGCTCCTGTGTGGGGAACAGAAGATCGACGATGTCCTTTGCGACATCCCTCGGTTTCCCTTCGCTCGGGTAAATATGCATGCGGATGCCGGGGGCGGTGTTTACTTCCACGATCGCCCCGCCCGTATCCGGTATGGATTTTGATATGTCCTGGGTAACCACGTCGATTCCCGCAATATCGATGCCGATGACTTTTGCGGCAAGAACGGCAAGCTCCGCGTTTTCCGGGTGAATAATGTCGGTGCAGTCGATTGCGGTTCCGCCGGTACTCAGATTTCCGTTTGTTCGGAGCAACACCTTGCAGCCCTCTTCCGGAACGGAATCAGCGGTAAGATTTTCACTTTTCAGCAGATTGACCGCCACGCTGTCCAGCCGGATTTTTGTCAGGGGCTTTTCGTGCTGTTCTCCGCGGTTTTCGTCCAGATTCACAAGATCGACCAGCTCGCTGACTGTGTGTCTGCCGTCGCCGGTTACCATGGCGGGCAGGCGCTCGGAAACCGCGCTTACCTTATCGCCCGTGACCAGAATACGATAGTCCTTGCCGGTAATGTATTTTTCAACGATGATGCCGCTGCTGTATTTGCTGGCTTCCCGGAAAGCGCTTTTGATTTCCCGGTCGCTGCTGAGGTTCAGAAATACGCCCTTTCCCTGATTTCCGTTGAACGGCTTCAGCACGACCGGAACCCCGATCTGCCTGGCCGCAACCAGTGCGGAAATATCCGTGTAGACCACCTTGCCGTACGGAACCGGGATATGGCTTTCCGCCAGAAGCGATTTGGTCAGCTGCTTATTGCAGGAAATATCGGCGGAGATACAGGAGGTGGCGTCGGTGAGCGTGGCTTCGATTGTCCTGCTGTTTTTTCCGTAACCGAGCTGAACAAGGCTTTCGTTGCCGATGCGGGTCACGGGGATGCCTCTCCGTTTGGCTTCCGTAACAATCGCCGTGGTGCTGGGGCCAAGCTCCGCGTTGATGGAAATCTTTTTCAGATAGTCGATAAATTCCTGAATTTCAAGCTCTTCGCCGTTCAGAAAGCAGTTCAGGATAAATACGGCCGCTTTCCCGCATTCAAGGCCGCAGACTTCGTTCTGGTACTCGTAGGCCAGATAATAAACGCTGGGCTCCGTAAGGATACGGGTTTTTCCGTAGTGCACATCGTAGCCTAGCATGGACTGCATTTCCAGAATGACGTGCTCCAGAACGTGCGCAAGATAAGTACCCTCTTCCAGCCGTTCCAGAAAACCGCCCTCATAGCCAAGGCTGCAGCAGTTAGTTTTCAGCCCGGGGAACGATTTCAGCAGCTTTTCATGAAAACCGTCGATGTCTTTGGTAGGGATTTCGCTGTATTCTCCGATATCAACAATCAATTTCATAATCGGCCGGTGGCTGTAAATATTTCGGCCGTGATACGTTATGAAATCGCATATCTTGATTTTATCAGTTTCCATTTTTTAAACGTAAAACCTTTCTGTCTTTAAGTTGAAAGCCATAGCCCTGCGGCAGGGTATGGACGGTGACGCCCATAATCGCCAGAATTTCATTCGGATTTAATTCCGACACGTTGGAGCACTGGATGCTTTTTCCGTCTATGATCGTGACCGCGTTGGAGCCGATGATTTCAAAATGCATATCCGGGTACAGCTTGACCGCGGTGTCCTCGTCAATTCCGATTCCCAGAACGTCCGGGTTTTCCGCAACGCCGCAGAGAAGACGGCCGAACCTGCCGCGCTGGTCAAAATGCTGGTCGATGATCACGCCGCTTAAAAGGCCGAGGCCGGGCGCCATCTTCAGAGTACATTTCCGAGCCGGTTCGTTATCATTGCCCTGCACGACCATCGTGGAGCTCATGACCGAAGCCCCGGCGCTCGTTCCCATAATGATTCCGCCTGCTTCATACAGCGCCTTCAATTCCTGATAAGCGCCCGTGCCGCCCAGAATGCTGGTAATGCGGAGCTGGTCGCCGCCGGTCATAAAGATACACTTCGATTTTTTTATCAGATCGCAGTTTTTACCGTCTTCGGCGTCGTCCCTTGTATTGATGTCCAGCACCTGCACGTTCTCAACGCCGAGCCTGTGGAATACCTCAAGATAGTTATTCCCGGCTTCCTCTGGCTTTTCTGTTGCGGTCGTCAGAACGGTCAGTATCTCTCCGCCGGAGAGCATTTCCGGCGCCTCTTTTAATATCACGCTGTCGCCGGTTTTGTCTTCCGCTCCGCCGATAATGACCAGATAGCCCTTACTGTTCTTCATTGACACACCCCTGACTTTCATACCGGACTGTTCCCGAACATACCAGCTTCCTGATTTTGTAGCTTTTATCGGTAATCAGGATGTCCGCGTCGCTGCCTTCCCGCAGCGTTCCTTTTTTGGGATGGATTTTCAGCACTTTTGCCGCGTTTTGCGTGACAAGGCTGACGACTGCTTCCGGATTAATCTCCCGTTCCGTGATACAGCGAAAGATATCGTCAAACAGTGACTGAATACGTCCCACTCCGCCGTCCGGAATGCTTCCGTTCGAATCGGAGCTGACCGTGACGCGGGAAAGCTCAATTCCGTCGTCAATCAGCTGCTGAAGTGCGTCCGGCACGGAAACTCCTTCCTCCTCTCCGGAGGTCAGGTCGATATTTCCGCCGTTTCTGCAGTATTCGGCAGCCTGCCGGAAAAGCTTCGGATTCCGGTTTACGTGTGTGGGAACAAACTGTCCCACCGGCAGATCGCTGTTTTCAATCAGCTGAACAAGGGGGGAGAGACCGGCTTTTCCGTCGCCGATATGCAGATGAACCACACCCGCCTTGCCGCCCAGTAAACCGCCCAGATGCGCGTCGGAGGCAAGCTTGAGCAGGTGTTCCCGGTCGGCGTGGGAGGAGCGGTGGTCGGAAACAGCGATTTCGCCCACTCCCACCACCTTGTCGATCAAAACGAGATCCCGTACGATATCGCCCGTAAAGGTTACGGGGGGAACGGTGTAGCAGCCGGTATAAACGAAAGTGGTCAGCCCTCCGGCCTCCAGCGATTTTGCTTTTGCGTAGAGTGAATTGAGGCTCCGGGTGCAGCTGTCCGCGCCGAGAAGGCCGACAAGCGTCGTTACCCCCGCGCGAAATATTTCATCGATATCGATCTCCGGGGTTCGGCTGGCAAATCCGTTTTCCCCGCCGCCGCCGTTAATATGAACATGCTGGTCGATCAAGCCGGGAAATGCGTAAAGGCCGCTGCAGTCATACACGTTTTCCAGCAGATTTTCATCCGCAATGTTAATTCCGGGCTGAATTCGGTAAATTTTATTTCCGCATATCAGAATATCATTTTTGCCGATATGTTTTGGGGTATAGCAGTCTAAGTTTTTATATAATGTCAGCATTTTTTCTTCCTGTTCCTAAAGGAACCACTGAACAAACCCATATCCTGCTGTATCAGTGGTTTCAAAATTCTTATTTATTATTTCTGGTAAGCCTGATTTTATCCAAAAACGGCGCAGAAAAAAATGGCTGTCTGCAGGCAGCCGGGTGGTGTGATGCACGCAAAAAAGCCCGGGGCCTGCACAAAATGTGCGGGTCTCCGGGCTTTGAAAAAGTATTTACTTAAACGAGTGTATCGAGAATGCTGCCGCTTTCGGAAGAACCGTCCGTGGTTTCCGATTCGGCGTTTGCATAGTAAGTTTTCCAAACGCTTTTTGAGGTTGACTGCATCAGCTCATAGGTGCCGAGACTGTCGTACAGGCCGGTCAGGTCGGTGCTGTTCGTCAGCAGGTCTTCTGCATTTGAAACGGTGGAATCGCTGCGGATGGTTTCATACTCGGAAAGCTGGCTGATACTGTAAACGCTTTTTGCGTAACTGTCAACATTGGAGACGGAACTGAAATCGGTGGTATCCGTTTTGCCAAGTGCGTCCAAAGCGTTCGTGAGATTGGAAACGTTGTAGTATTCCTTTGTCACGCTTGAGGAATCCACTGCGTACTTTTTGTAGGAATCACTGCTTTCAAGAGAACTGATATTGTAGGCAATACTGGCCGACTGCGATACCGTTAAACCCATCTTTCGTTCCCTCCTGCATTTATAACATAATTATATATCGTCCATTATTTCCTTTTCTATAGTTTAGTGAATATTTTTTACATGTTTTTTGTGCCGGCCAGGATGTGGATAAGGTGGAGCACCGCGGCCATCAGGCTTACGGAAACCAGCATCATCGGCACGAGCACAAACACCATCGGCAGCGTCAGCGGGGCCACGGCGAAAAGGGAACGGAAGGCGGTCAGGGCGATTACAAAAGCGGTTACCATTAGGAGAAACAGAACGGTACGCCGTGCGTCGAACGGCATGCAGATGCGGAACAGGGTAAGGAAGCCGGTATAGGCGGTAATAATTACGGCAAGCGTCGAAATCTGCTCCGGCGTAAAGCGGATGAACTGGACAATCGCCACCAGCAGAACCATATTGAACACCATGGTCACCGCGCCGGGAGCCGCCTTTTTCAGTACGTTCACGATGAACCTGCCCTGCATGATGTCATGGTTCGGCTCCAGGGCGAGAATAAAGGAAGGCACTCCGATGGTAACCGCGTTGATCAGCGTAAACTGGATGGGCTGGAACGGGTAGCTTACCGGCACAAACAGGAACATTACGCCGATTACCATAGCGAACATGGTTTTTACAAGGAACAGGGCGGCGGAACGCTGCAGATTGTTGATGGAACGCCTGCCTTCGCCGACAATCCGCGGCATTCCGGCAAAATTGGAATCCATCAGCACCACCTGTGAGACCGTTCGGGCCGCGTCGCTGCCGCTGGCCATGGCAATGCTGCAGTCGCTTTCCTTCAGCGCAAGCACATCGTTTACGCCGTCCCCGGTCATGGCGACCGTGTGGCGATCCTCCTTCAGCGCCTTGATGATGTCGTGTTTCTGCTGCGGCGTCACGCGCCCGAAAACGGAATACTTTTTTGCCGCTTCCCGTATTTCTTCATAGCTTTTTAGCGCGGACGCGTCAATATAATTGTCTGCGTCCCACAGCCCCGCCTTTTCGGCAACGCTGGAGACCGTCAGCGCGTTGTCTCCGGAAATAATTTTGATGTTTACGCCCTGCTTTGAAAAATATTCCAGAGCTTCCCTTGCGTTTTGCCGGATGCGGTCGCTGAGAAGAATCAGCGCAAGAGGCGTCACATCGCCGGGAAGGCTTTCCTCATCCAACTGACTGTCTGAATGTGCCAGAAGCAGGACCCTGTGGCCATGGCGGGAATACTCGTCCGCCTGCGGGCGAATCGCCTCAAATTGATCCTTCAACATAAAATCGCCTGCGCCCAGCAGAAAGCTGCCCTTTCCCTCAAAGCTTGCGCCGCTCCATTTGCGTTCGGAGGAAAAGGAAACCGTGTTCACGCATTTCCAGTCCGGTGGGGTTCGGCGTATCTTCCGTAGGGCGCTGTTGGTGGGATTTTCGTCGTTCAGAGTGCTTACCAGCGCGGATATTGCGTCCTCCGTCTGTTCCCGCGTGATGCCGCAAAGCGGGACAATGGCTTCCAACTGCATGATATTCTCTGTGATCGTGCCGGTTTTATCCAGACACAGCGTGTCCACCCGCGCTAGCGTTTCCACGGAATACAGCTCCTGAATCAGCGCCTTCTGCCGCGCCAGACGCACTACGCTTACCGCGAGCACAACGCTTGTCAGCAATACCAGCCCTTCCGGTATCATGCCGATCAACGCGGCGACCGTGCTGATGACCGCGCGGTTCAGCTGCTGCCCCAGCAGGAAATACTGTTTAAAAAACAGCATCAGTCCTACGGGGACAATGCCGAAACCGATCCATTTTATAATTTTGTTGGTCCAGACCATAATTTCGGAATTCGGCAGCTTCCGGTACTTTGCCTCCTGCGTGATTTTTACGGCGTAATTGTCTTTGCCCACGTGCTCAACTCGTGCCCGGCAGCTGCCGCTGCCGAGAAAGCTGCCGCTTAAAAGCCGGTCACCGGCCTTTTTGGCGATCGTTTCGGATTCACCGGTAATCAGCGCTTCGTTTACCTCGCATTCGCCTTCTGCAATGACGCAGTCCGCGCAGACCTGGCTTCCCGCGGCAAGGAGCAGGATGTCGTCAAGGACCAGATCGCGCACGGCAATGTCCTGTTCTGTCCCGTCCCGCACCACGCGGGCCTTCGGGGTTGCCAGAAGAGATAATTTGTCAATCGCTCTTTTTGCCCGGATTTCCTGTATAGTCCCGATTAAAATATTGGCAAAAATCACGCCCATGAACAGCAGATTTTTCAATGAGCCTACAAGGAGAATCAGTCCCGCCAGAATCCCGTTCAGAATATTGAACGACGTGAACAGATTTTCTTTTATGATTCGGCCGATCGTTTTTGTTTTTATTTCTTCTGTACCGTTAATCAGGCCGCGTTTTTTCCGCTCTTCCACCTGCTCTTTGGTCAGTCCGTTCCTGCTGTCTGCTTCATTCATCCGGCGTTACCCCGCTCATGTATTTTTAACCGCGATTATAAAATACTATTTGTGTCAGACACTTCACCAATCTTCGTCAAATCCTTAAAAATTTATTCATATATTCCGTCAATGTTAATAAAATTCATCGGGCTGCGTCGTAACAATCAATGAATTATTCATCTTGTTTCAAACTGATATTATGGTATAATTTATCTTTGGTTGAACCGGAAGGAACCGTTTTGGAGTATAGGAATATGTAAAGAAAGGGGCTTGACCCTTATCACTAATATTCAGAATTTTGTCCTTGAAAAGGCAAAACCGTGGGCGAAAGACTTTGACAGCTTTCTTGTTTTGCTGCTCACGGCATCACTTTTTACCCCGTTTTATATCAGCGTTATTGTAACCAGCGGCATTGCAATTATGACAATGATCAACTGCAAAAAGCGAACAAAGGCGTTTTCCGCGCCCTATGCCAGATTTTTGCTCGGTTTTTTAGTCGTACCGTTTTTTGTTTCCGCAACCTATTACAATTACTGGGGTATGATTTACGCGATCATGATTATCGCAATCGTGATCTGCGGTTTCTATATCCGGAGCGTTATGACGCGGCCGCTCTTTAACAGTATGATGGACCTGGCCTGCGTAGCCAGTGTCTGGTGTGTGCTGATCGCCGTTTATCAGAAGGTCACGGCCTATTCCGCGGCGCCGGCTTATCGTCCGGTATCCGCTTTCCACAACGCGAACAATTACGGTATGATGATTGAATTCATCATTCTGATTTCCATGTACCGCATTTTTACAAACGGACGTTTTAAAAAGTTCTATCTTTCCGTAATTGCGCTGAACCTTGTCGGGCTTTACCTCTGCGCCAGCCTTTCGGCTTTTGCTGCGATGTGCTGCGGCGTCGTCACGATTCTGCTCTTTAAGGGAAGATACCGGCTCATCACCGCGCTGCTGCTGTCTGCTTTTGCGTTTACGGTAGTCGGAATTGCGTTTCCTTCCGTTTTTCCGCGCGGCCTTGAGGCAATCGACAGTACCTGCGGGCAGCGGCTTTCCATCTGGTCCACCGCGATTAAGGGAATCCGTCAGCATCCGCTGTTTGGAACCGGCGCGCTGTCCTATCAGATGATCTGCGACCAGTTCGGCGGCTATAAAACCTATCACTGCCATAACCTGCTTCTGGATACCCTCCTGAATTTCGGGTTTGTGGGGCTCGGTGCGATGGGTATTTATATGATCGTACAGTTAAAGCTGATGGCTTTGCGGTTTAAGAACAATATCTGCAGCAATATGAATATCCTTCTTGTTGCCGCGGGCGTAGCCGTTATAATTCACGGCATGACCGATGTAACAATCTTTTGGATTCAGACCGGTATGCTCTTTATGCTGATGTTTTCCTCTACTGGAATCGGCTCCGAGTATCTGGAAAGAAAGCTCCGCCTGCCTGTGCTGCTCCCGGATTACGCCAGCGAATCCGCTGCCGCGCCGGTCTATGTGAAAAACTGATGCTTATATTCTAAAAACAAATAATATCATTTGCTTTAAGTTGTATCTTATGAACAGCATTTGAATCCCTCTGCCTAACGCCGGAACCCGGGCAGGGGGATTTTTACTTATTAGCCCAAAGCCTTTTTCTGCCGCAGACGGCAGGGGAGAAACGCATGAAATAACTCCGGTATTGCCGGAAGTTAATAAAAAATAAAATAGCCGGAGGTGCGGAAGATGAAGAAAAGAGGAATCGGCGCGGAGAACAGCAATACGAAAACCATTGCAAAAAAACTGATCGAGTTTTCAAAAATGGAAAAGTATATTCTGCTGTCCTCGCTGAAAACGCGGGAAAAGGGCCTGGACGTCGTCGATGTCGAGGTGCTTTCGGATGAATTCAAAAGCAACGAGATCACCCATGAAAAGCCGAAGCCATGGTATATCCAGCTGACGAAATCCTTCGTCAACCCGTTTACTCTGGTACTGCTGGTGATTGCCGCGATTTCCTTTTTGACCGAGGTTGTACTGGCCAGTCCGGAAGAAAAAAGTCCCGCGGCGGTTATTGTAATTCTGATTCTTGTCCTGATCAGCGGCAGCCTGCGGTTCTTTCAGGAATTCCGTTCCGGCAAAGAAGCGGAGAGCCTGAAATCGCTGGTAAAAACGACGGTAACCGTAATCCGGCGCGAAAACGGCCGCGAAGAAATCAATATGACCGATCTGCTTCCGGGCGATATCGTGGTGCTGGCGGGCGGGGACATTATCCCGGCAGATCTGCGGGTACTGAAAGCGAAAGACCTGTTTGTAAGCCAGTCCGCATTGACGGGCGAGTCCGAGCCGGTGGAAAAGTACCCGGAGCCGGATAAATCTGTGAAAGAACAGGATTTGTTTGACCTGCGGAATATCTGCTTTATGGGAACTACGGTCGTCAGCGGTTCCGCAACGGCGGTTGTCGTTGCCACCGGCGACGATACTTATTTCGGAAATATGGCGAAAACGCTCTCCGGCGAGCGCGAACCGACCAGCTTTGACCGCGGGGTAAATTCCGTGAGCTGGCTCCTCATCCGTTTCATGGCCGTTATGGTTCCGTTTGTGTTTCTCATCAACGGGCTTTTAAAGCATGACTGGATCGAAGCGCTCCTGTTCGCGATTTCCGTCGCCATCGGCCTTACGCCGGAAATGCTGCCCATGATCGTTACCACCAATCTTGCCAAAGGCGCCATGAGCATGGCGAAGCAGAAAACGGTTGTAAAGCACCTGAATTCCATCCAGAACTTCGGCGCCATGGACATCCTCTGCACGGATAAAACCGGTACGCTGACCCGGGATGAAATCATCATCGAACGCCACCTGAACGTGCAGGGGCAGGAAGATTTGCGCGTACTGATGTACGCCTACCTGAACAGCTATTTCCAGACCGGACTGAAAAACCTTATCGACCTTGCCGTAATTGAAAAGGCGGGGGAAGAGAGCGTTACTTATCTGAATAACGAATATTTAAAAGTGGATGAAATCCCGTTCGATTTTACGCGCAGAAGAATGAGCGTCGTTTTAAAGGACCGGACCGGAAAAAGCCAGCTCATCACCAAGGGCGCGGTGGAAGAAATCATGGAAATCTGCTCCCGGTGCGATCTGAACGGCGACGTTGTCCCGCTGACGGGGGAGGTGCGCGAGCAGGTAATCCGCATGGCCTCCGAGCTGAACAGTCAGGGAATGCGCGTCATTGCAATCGCGCGCAAAGAAAATCCCGCGGTGGAAGGCGTCTTCGGCGTAAAGGACGAAAGTGAAATGACGCTGATGGGCTACCTGGGGCTTCTGGATCCTCCGAAAAAATCCGCTGCCACGGCAATCAAGGCGCTGGAAACCCACGGCGTTCAGGTGAAAGTTCTGACGGGTGACAATGACGCCGTAACGCGCAAAATCTGCGGGGACGTCGGCCTGTCGGTCGAGCATATTCTTCTCGGCTCGGAGCTGGAAGCAATGACCGATGAGGAGCTTCAAAAACAGGCGGAAGGAACCACCGTGTTCGCAAAGCTTTCCCCGATGCAGAAGGCGCGGGTCGTCCGGGTGCTGCAGTCCCTCGGTCACACGGTCGGGTTTATGGGCGACGGCATCAACGACGCCCACGCGCTGACTAGGGCGGACGTTGGCATTTCCGTGGATACGGCGGTGGATATCGCCAAGGAAAGCGCGGATATCATCCTGCTGGAAAAAGACCTTATGGTGCTGGAACACGGCGTCATAGAGGGACGTAAAATATTTGGAAATATCATTAAGTATATCAAGATGACGGTCAGCTCGAATTTCGGCAATATGTTCTCCATGCTGGCGGCCAGCGCGTTCCTGCCCTTCCTGCCGATGATGCCGGTGCAGATTCTGGTGCTGAACCTGCTGTATAACATCTCGCAGATTTCCATCCCGTGGGACAATATGGACGAGGACTATCTGCGCCTTCCCCGCAAATGGGACGCTTCCGGCATCAGCAAATTTATGATCTGGATCGGGCCGGTCAGCTCCGTGTTTGACATCGCTACCTTCCTGCTCATGTGGTTCGTATTCGGCTGCAATACCGCCTCCAACCCGGCACTGGTCGCGCTTTTCAACGCGGGCTGGTTTGTGGAAAGCCTGATTTCGCAGACACTGATTGTACACCTCATCCGTTCGCCGAAGCTGCCGTTCGTTCAGAGCCGCGCCGCCGCGCCCGTTATCCTGCTGACCACCGTTATTATGGCAGTCGGCATCCTGATTCCGTTCACGCCGCTTGGGGCGTATCTCGGCCTTGCAAGCCTTCCGACCGCCTATTTCGGCTGGCTTGCGCTGATCGTGCTCAGCTATATTCTGCTTGCGCAGATTGTCAAGACCGTGTATATCAGAATCAATAAGCAGTGGCTTTGACGATTCCTGATTTTATCATCAAGTTCTAAAATTTATAGTTGAAATTGCGTCTCCAACGTGGTATAATAGCTCATGTTGTGGGGGCGTAGCTCAGCTGGGAGAGCGTACGGT
>JAEWUH010000140.1 GCA_023397245.1 Bacillota bacterium
GGGATGGTATGGCCGTCGCGGTTATACTCCGTGCCGCAGACGGGGCAGTTTTTCGGGGGCAGGTCAAATCCGCTTCCGTAGCTCCCGTCGGTAATAAATTCACTGTGCTTACAGTTGGGACAGACATAATGCGGCTCCAGCGGATTTACCTCCGAAATTCCGGACATACTGGCAACAAAGGAGGAACCTACCGAACCACGCGAACCAACCAGGTAGCCGTGTGCAACGGAATCTGCCACAAGCTTCTGCGCGGTCATATACAGAATGGAAAATCCGTGTTTTGTAATGGAACCGAGTTCGCGGTCAAGCCGCTTCTGCACGATTTCCGGCAGCGGGTCGCCGTAGATTTCCTTGGCCCGCGCCCAGGTAATGCTGGTAAGCTGTTCCTCGGCACCTTCGATGAACGGCGGGAAGGTTCCGGGCGGGATCGGCGTGATTTCTTCGACCATATCGGCAATCAGGTTGGTGTTTTTTACCACCACTTCGTACGCTTTTTCCTTTCCCAAATAGGCGAATTCCTCCAGCATTTCCTCCGTTGTGCGCATATAAAGGGGCGCCTGCATGTCGGTATCGGTGTAGCCCTGCCCTGCCATCAGGATTTTACGGTAATCTCCATCCTTCGGGTCCATGAAATGGACGTCGCAGGTGGCAACTACGGGCTTGTGCAGCTTTTCCCCGAGCTTTATGATCGTACGGTTAAATTCGCGGAGCTTTTCCTCGTCGGGCACCATGCCCTCCCGGATCATAAACCGGTTGTTTCCAAGCGGCTGGATTTCCAGATAATCGTAAAAGTCGGCAATCTCGCATAAGGTTTCCCAGGGCTGCGCATTGTATATTGCTCTATAAAGCTCTCCGGCTTCACAGGCACTGCCAATCAGAAGCCCCTCGCGGTTTTTAATCAATTCGCTTTTCGGAATACGCGGATTCCGGTAAAAATAGTTTAAATGCGATTTGGAAATCAGTTTATACAGGTTTTTCAAACCGGCCCTGTTTTTCACAAGGATAATCTGATGGTAGGATTTCAACTTTTTGGGGTCTCCCCCGGCAAGAGAGGTATTGATATCCATTACCGTTTTTGCCTGGGTATCCTCCTCCAGACGGGTAATCAGGATGGAAAAGATTTTTCCGAGCACGGTGGCGTCATCGCTTGCCCGGTGGTGGTTGAAGGGGTCAAGCTTGAGGTATTTCGCCACCGTATCCAGTTTGCAGTTTTTAATATCCTTCAGCAAAGAACGACACATCGGAACGGTATCGATGTATGTATAGAGGAATTCCAGCCCGCTGCGCTGTGCCGCAACCCGGATAAAAGAAGTATCGAATTCGGCGTTGTGCGCAATCAGGACGGCATCCTTTCCGCAGAAACGATAAAACGCCTCGATGGCTTCCTTTTCCGAAGGCGCTCCGCTTACCATTTCATCCGTAATCCCGGTGAGTTCCGTAATTTTGGGCGGAATCGGCATCTGCGGGTCAACAAAGGTATCAAAGCTTTCTGTAATTTCGCCGTTTTTAATCCGTACCGCGCCGATTTCGGTAATCCGGTCTTTGTTCGGGCTGAGCCCCGTTGTTTCAATATCGAAGGATATAAATTCATCCGCCAGAGATTTTGAGGATTCGCCCTTTACGGCCAGAACCATATCGTTGACAAAATACCCTTCCAAACCGTAGATCACTTTGATTTCTTTGCCTTTTTTCTTTAAGTCGTTTGCCGCGTTCATTGCATCCGGGAATGCCTGCGCCACACCGTGGTCTGTAATGGCGATGGCGGTCTGCCCCCAGTCCGCAGCGCGTTTAATCAGGTCCCCCGCCGAGTTTACGCCGTCCATACTGGACATATTGGTATGCAGGTGGAGCTCCACCCGTTTCGTCTCCGCATTGTCGGCAACCTTGATTTGCTCCACGGTGCAAATGCCTCTCGGCCGCAGGACGATTTCATGGTCGTATTTGTCGTATTCCACTTCGCCCTGTACAATGACCGACATGCCCTTACTGAGTGTATCCAGCGTTTTGCACTGCGAAACCATCTCAATGATTTTCAGCGTAATAGAGCTGGTATAATCCGTAATATTAACGGAAATGATCTTTCTCTGCTGATCCCGGGTGATTTTTTCCTCAATAGAGAAAATTTCTCCCCAGACCGTCGCGCTGCCGATGTCCTGCGTAATTTTGTTGATGGGAATCGGTTTTGACTTTGGAATACGGCCGTAAAGCTCGCGCATGCTTTCCGGAATAATGCAGGGTAAAAGCGTTTCTCCGCTGCGCACGCTGACTGTTTTTGAAATCTTTTTATGATTCATGCCGTCTTCGTAATTTTGTACTTCTTTTATTACCGCTTCACGCTTCAGCGTTTCCTGCTGTTTTTCAATTTTGGCTATGTAAACCGGATTTTCACTGTCAATGGTGAGCGTACCGTCAAATTCAACGTTCAGGGTCACGCCGAATTCCTCGCAAATCAGCTTGGAAAGGGTACGGTCAACATGGCGCGAACACAGAATATCGTAACCGCCGTGGGTAAGCGTCACGATCAGCTTGTCATTTTCGATCCTTGCTTTTGAGTCCGTCAGCGAACCGTTGATGCTTCGTTCGCGGCGTTTGAGCTCCAATACCAGATTCGGATAATAATCTGCGCTGAAGCATTTGGGAGGGAATTTCGGACGAATACAGGCTTTTGAAACCATCAGCGCTTTGCATGAAGCAATATGATTTTCCAAATCATAAAGCACGCGGCGCTCCACCAATGATGGAAACGCCACTTCTGCTGTTATGATTCTGTTTTTTGTATCAATTTGCATGGAAGAAATAGAACCGTCGCGGACGGGCGACGGCAGACTTGCGGTTTCTATAAAAGGGCCGAAAAATTCGCCAAAAGTTTTCAATGGGTTTCATCCTTTACAGTTTATCTATCTCCTGCATCAAGCAGTCTATCAATTCGTTTTCCGGAACCTTTCGGATAATTTCTCCTTTTTTAAAGATCAGTCCTACACCGTTCCCTCCGGCTATCCCGATGTCGGCTTCACGCGCTTCGCCGGGGCCGTTTACCGCACAGCCCATTACGGCTACCGTAATATTCTTTTTGCAGCCGGAAAGCCGCTTTTCCACTTCGTTGGCGATGCCGATCAAATCAATGCGCGTCCTCCCGCAGGTTGGGCAGGAAATAAGCTGCACTCCCCCGGTATTTAATTGAAGCGCTTTTAAGATGTCAAAACCGGCGGAAACCTCTTTTACCGGGTCGGCGGTCAGAGAAACGCGGATAGTATCCCCGATTCCGCGCTGCAGCAGCGAACCGATCCCGATTGCGGATTTGACCAGCCCCATGCGTTCCGTGCCGGCTTCGGTCACGCCGAGGTGCAGCGGATAATCGCAGCTTTGGGCAGCCAGCTCATAAGCCTGAATCATGGTGTTTACATTCGAGGATTTGATTGATAGCACAATATCGTTGAAATCATATTTCTCCAGCAAAGAAGCGTGGTATAAAGCGCTTTCCACAAGCGCCTCGGGAGTCGGGCTGCCGTATTTCGCAAGAATTTCCTTTTCAAGCGAACCGGAGTTTACACCGATGCGGATCGGAATATTCTTCCGGCGGCATGCGTCGGCAACCTCTTTTACCCGGTCGTCCGAACCGATATTTCCCGGGTTAATGCGTATTTTATCAATTCCTGCGGCCGCCGCTTCCAATGCGAGGCGGTAAT
>JAEWUH010000171.1 GCA_023397245.1 Bacillota bacterium
GTATATAAGCAATGAGTTAAGGAGTGTGATAAGAAACAGAAAAAATCTTAGAAAGGAGATGATGCAGCCAACCAGCAGAAAATCACCAATTTATGTTCCGAAGTATTTTAATAATTAAAAATGGAGGTATTCAAATGTCAATCATTGAAAACGAGGTTAAGTCTCTCTCAAAGATGGAGAAAATCAAAAACAAAGTGAAGGATGGCTGTCGGACGGGAAGAGAAATTCTTTGCGATGACAGTGGGCTCGAGGCTTTTGAAATTGCGATAGGAGTCGGAATTGCAGCTGTATGCGCCGTAATTGTCCTTACAAAGAACAAGGACTTAATGGAAAAAACAATCTTCCCGGGCACATCAAGCAAAGCAACCGAAATTTTCTCCTGATACGTATGAGCATGTTGCTTCCCGTTCTATTCGCCGGATATATCTTTGATTTTGGACTGGATCGCTGGCTCCGTCCGGAGCGATATCCTTGTGCAGCATTACTCTCCGCAGTTTCATACGTCGTTCTGTATTACGCCCTTCACGATTCTCTGCTGATTGTGAAGGGTATCGTTTTTATCCAGATGCTGATTATTGCAGGATATATCGATATTGCAAAACATAAAATTCCCGATGTAATATGTGTCCTGATCCTTCTGGACGGGCTGATACTGGTTAATCCGCTTCAGGCGGCTATCGGCTTTTTCGCGGCCTCTTTACCCATGCTGCTTATTGGCATAATTATGGAAGGCGGCGTAGGCGGAGGAGATGTAAAGTTAATGGCTGCCTCCGGTGTCGTGTTAGGGCCTTTGGGTGTATTGGCAGGAACAATCATCAGCTGTGCTGCTCTATTCTTTTCCGTGTTTGTACGTTATGCACGATACAGAAAATTTAACAGAATGAATGCGATGGCACCCTACTTCGCTATAGGGTGCTTTATCGCCTACCTATTAGAATTCAAGGGGTGAATAAAATGAAAATATTCCGAAATCGCTATTTTTTAATTTGTATCGCTATCACTTGTGCTGCTGCTCTTTGTTTTGTTATTGCTCCGAAAATAAATAAAGCATCCAATAGCCAGACTCAGATTGTTCGAGTGGTTACAACTATTCCGGAAGGAACACAAATCAAGAAGGAAATGATCCATGTCGAACCTGTCGGAGGATATAACCTTCCAAACAATGTACTTAAAACTGAATCAGATGTTATCGGTAAGTTCACAACTGCACGGCTTGACCAGGGCGATCAAATTTTAGCATCCAAAATTTCCGATAAATCTCAAAGCCCGTATTTATCCGGTCTTGATGGGAAAAGAGAAGCTATTTCTATCTCTATTAAAACATTCTCGGCCGGTCTCTCCGGTAAGCTGCAGTCAGGCGATATTGTCTCTTTGATTGTCAGCAATTACGGCACGGAAAAGCAAACGCTTGCACCGGCGGAACTGCGATACGTAAAACTGCTTGCCGCGACGAATGCTCAAGGCAAAGACACCGATCAGGTGGAAAAAGAAAGTCAAGACGATTCAACGAATAAAAACAACAACATTCCGGCTACGCTCACGCTGCTTGTTAATTCTGAACAGGCTCAGAAGCTGGTCGATTACGAAACGAACGGATCCCTTTACGCAACTCTTGTGTATCGAGGGATGGAAGATGAAGCGAAAGTGTTCTTAGACCAGCAAGACAGCTATTTCAATGGTCAGGCTGCATCATCCGGATCAGGACAGGGTACCAGTGAAACGGGGGGAGCCATCCTCAATGGCAAGTAAAAAAATAATTTCCGTCTGGGGAAGTCCCGGAAGTGGCACGACGCTTACCAGTATAAAAGTTGCGCGTGAGCTGGCAAGCCGAGAGAAAAATGTGGTATTGATTCTCAGCGATAGCGAAACTCCGATGGTGCCGGTTCTTGCCCCTTCGGTGCGCAAAGCAAAATCCCTCGGAAATCTTCTTTCATTACCCAAAATATCTCCGACCGATGTATTTGAGCACTTAATTCCCACTCAAAAGACAATCAGTTTGCTGGGATACCTGAAAGATGAAAATGAATTGACCTGGCCGGAATATGATGAACTAAGAGCAAAAGAACTCTTAGGCTTCTTGCGTGAAACAGCTGATTATGTTCTTGTTGACTGTTCCCATCATCTTCTTACCAGCACCATAACGGCGGTTGCACTGGAAAACGCTGATGCAGTTCTGTGTGTAGTGAATGCCGATCCAAAGAGCCTAAGTTATATCAAATCACAACAGCCTATTCTGAATAATTCAGAATACAAGCCTGACCGTCAAGTCAATATTATGAATAACTTTTATGCAAATCAGGACAGGCAGAGCTATGAAGGTGCTTTTGGAGTGAAAACGTCCTATTCACTGCCGCATTTGTCATCGCTGCAGGCACAATACTGGGAAGGCCGACTTCTGGAACCCATAACAGGCCGAGAGGGAAAGCTTTACGAGCCTATCATAAAATCAATTGTAGAGGAGGAAATACTGATTGCTTAATACCGGTTTGAAAAAGACAAGTCTCTACTTTCACGGCGAGAACAGCATGGATTTTCCCGCATTGCTGAAAAGGGTTCAAGTCTATCTCTCTGAAAATTATAAAGACCTTATGGTTGAAGGTGGTTCAAAAAATCCGCAGCAGACAAAGGCATATATCCGTCAGTACCTTACAGATAACGATCTGAGCGTGAGCGGATTTACGACGGATCAGCTGGTCGATCAGCTGTACAGGGAAACGGCCGAGTTTTCTTTCCTTACGCCGTACCTTGACTTTACGATCAAAGGCGTAGAAAATATCGAAATTTGCGCCCCCGACAATATCTGGATTAAATATTCCGACGGTACCGAAAAGCAATCTGAAGAACACTTTTTAGATGCCAAACACGCAAAAGACGTTATGATCCGTCTGTTACATCAATCCGGCATTTCTATGGAAAATTCCCGGCCTCTTGTGAGAGGACATTATGGTAAGCGTATTCGAATAACTGTTAACGGCGGAGGCGGAACACTGGATGATGACGTTGGAATTTCCGCCAGTATCCGGTTTATTAATCCCAACGGCCTAACCAGTGAAGACTTAATCCAAAACGGAACCTTGACAGCCGAAATGATGGACTTCCTTGTTGCGGCATATCGTTATGGACAGTCGATGGTTCTTTCAGGTGAAACTGATGCAGGAAAGACAACATTAATTGCAGCTATAATGTCAGCAGCCGTTCCGAATGATAAGAAGCTGTATACAATCGAGTACGAGACCAGAGAATTCGATCTCGTTAAGCGGGATAAAGATGGAAAGCCGATCAATAAAGTGGTTTCCACGGTTACAAGGTGGTCAGATGATCCAAAATTAATGATCACTCCCCAGATGCTTTTGGAGCATGGAATGACGATGAACCCTGATTATATCTGCATGGCAGAGATCAAGGGTTCAGAGTCATTTGAAACAATAGAAGCCGGGGAGACAGGGCATCCGGTCATTGCAACAACTCATTCAGATACCGCAGAGGACATCCCGAACAGGCTGGTTCCCCTTGCTTCAATGAAAGGCAACAATCTCAGCGAAAAAACGCTGTACTATCTTGTAGCGCGGGCTTTTCCAATCCTTTTCCATTCTCAGAAGATGGAGGATAAAAAGCGACGTGTTACAGAAATCTGTGAATGCATTTATGAAGATGGGCATCTGAAGGTCGTTCCCCTATGGGTTTACAAGATAGCATTCAATGAGGTTATCGATGGAAGGACAAATATTCACGGCCACTTTGAAAAACGAAATATAATCTCAGAGCATTTGCAGCAACGGCTTCGGAGTAAATCAATTCCCGAATCGTTGCTGCAATCTTTTTTAATAAAGGAGGGATAATCATTGGACGTGTTATATGCTGCAGCCTTTGTCCTGTTTATTGCTGCAATCTTTCTTGTGTTTGATGCGTCCCCGAAAGACTTCCTGCAAAGTTCACAGAATGTCATTTATAAGCTACACTCGAAACGGAAAGTCACTTTAAAACAGAAAATCAAGCAAAGCGTAAAAAAGCGTAAAATACGAGGAATCCGAAGAATATTGGCAGATGCAAAGAACGTCCTCGTACTTACCCACCGAACTGACCGGATGCACTTTTATACGATGGTATCTGTAGCCCTGTCTTTTGCAGGATTTCTAATATCTTCTCTGCTCGAGAATTTCTTCTTGATGCCCGTGCTTTCCGTTGGTATGGCTTTGCTGCCGTGGTTGTACATCCTTTACAACGCGTTGTCTTATCAAAGGCAGCTAAATGATGAGCTGGAAACAACGCTAAGTACGATCACCGCTTCATATCATCGGAATGACAATTTCATTTTGGCAGTCAATGAAAATATCGGAAACATTCGATATCCGCTGCGAGAGATATTTGATAAATTCCTTGTTCAGTCAGAGATGATTTCATCCGATATGACAAAACTGCTTGAGGAAATGAAGGGCAGTTTGGATAATGTGGTTTTCCAAGACTGGGTTGATCAAATTATATTGTGTATGAAGAACCGCACTCTAAAAAGTACGCTGCAGCCCATCGTGAGCAGATTGTCAAGGATTAAGAATGCTACCGGTGACCTTGATAACCTGATGTATGAATCGGTGAATGGATTCATATCGTTCGCGCTTTTACTTATTATCAATATTCCTCTGATGCGTTTGATGTATCCGGACTGGTATGGTTACGTGATGCATACGCCGGGAGGCCAGTTCATTGTTGCAGTGACGTTTCTAGCGATTTTTATTTCTCTGTCTGCTTGTATTAGTAAGCTCAGACCGGCTGGGGATAGGAGATGATTTTATGCCGATCCTACTACTTTTGATCTTTTTTTGCATGGCAGCTGCCATTTATCTGATTTTGTGCGAACTTTTTCGTATGCCAACTCTGGCAAACACAAAAATGGTCGTGATGCTTACCCAGTCATCAAAAGCGAGGGGCTACCAAGCCACCATATTACGGCTTTCCAATGAATTAGCAAAGCATATTCACCTGAGTCCTTATAAACGGCGGGTTATGGTTGCAACTCTAAAGTATGCAGGGATAGATCTGTCCCCGGAAACTTATTACGCCAAATCCATTGTTAAAGCTTTTCTTTGCCTTCTCCCTATAGTTTTCTTCATACCCATTATGCCGATTGCGATTCCGATCTTCATTTTACTTTCAGTAATTCAATTCAGGAATGGAATAAGAGAAGCTCAGAAGATTGTAATACAGAAGAGGGAAAAAATTGATCAGGAGCTTCCTAGGTTTGTCGAAACTGTAGCACAGGAAGTAGAGGCCAGTAAAGATGTACTGTCAATACTGGAACGGTATCGCAGCAGCGCGGGAGAACTGTTCCGGGATGAAATTGAGATTACAATCTCAGAAATGAAATCCGGTTCACAAGAAGCAGCTCTGAATCATTTGGCCGGACGCGTTGGAAGTTCCATGCTGAGCCAAATTGTACAAGGCTTTTTGGGAGTAATCCGGGGCGGAAATGAAGTTCTCTATTTTGGCCTGCTTACCCATGATTTCCAAAATTCAGACTATCAGAAGCTGCAAAAAGAAATCATAAAGCGTCCGGGTGAAATGAGGAAGTACTTTTGGCTCATGCTCGGTTGCTTTATTGCAACTTACGGTTATGCTCTTGCTTATCAGATTATGGTTTCCGGCAGCAGCCTTTTTTAGAAAGGGGTGCAAATATTGAAACTTTTAAAATCACAGAGCGGTGAGGTCATGGTTACGGCCTGTGTCATTATGATGGTTGCTTTATATGTAATCGCGTTTGGAATGAGGCTATACCCGGTGTACCTTAAAGGGCAGCAGCTGAACACCTATGCTACAGAACTCTGCCGTGTAGCCGAAATTTCAGGCCGTATCGGTGACGAAACAACAGAAAAACAAAAGAAGTTGAATAAGGTGATGAAAATAAATCCGGATGTATCATGGAATACTTCAGGAAATATTCAACAGACCGGAGAAATTGAACTGACTTGCACATTGACTGAAAACATTGGACTATTCGGGGGCTTCGGTTCGTTCCCAATCACACTTCATGGCCATGCGACCGGTCAATCTGAGGTGTATTGGAAATGATTACATTGAAGAATGACAAAGGCAGCATGATTATCTGGGCGCCGGTGATAATGCTGATTCTCTTATCCGGCATCGCATCCTTATGTGAATATTCAAGGCTACAATCAACGGCAATGAATACAAGAAACGCGGTACAGGCTGCGATTACGCAGGTCTGCACGGACAACACGAAAAATGTATATACCGGTATCCGGGAAGGGTATGCAGGAGGCTACAAGCTTGAAAATGTCAGCTGGGACAACAATGTCAGCGACAGTGATATCCTTTCTAAAGTTGATGCAAAATTAGGCACATCGGCCGGTGTGAAATCAGTAAACGGCAAACTGATCTATAAGATAACGGATTTATCCGTCAGGATCCAGAATGCCCCACTTGCTCCAACAGACACAGATGGAGTGAAGCAGTTTACCGGGACAGCAACGTTCACTTTAACGGTACCGTTATCCTTTGGTGGACAGAGCTTGCCGCCTATGGTGATTAACGATATTCCGGTTGTCGGCGGATATTCCCAGAAAGGGGAAATATCCGGAACTGGTGGCGGCGGCTCGGATCAGGGCAAGGCCGCAAGCGGCATTTCACTCAGTGAATCCCAATTAACCATGGAAACAGGGGCAATTGATACCCTTGCGGCATCCGTTTCTCCGGAAGACGCAACTGACAATATTTCTTGGGTTGCCACCAATCCAGGCGTCTGCGCGGTCGATCAGACCGGCACGATCATGGCCAAAAGCGCGGGGCAATCCACAATTATTGCGGCAGCTCAGAGCGGCGGCGCGATCGCACAGTGCAATGTTACGGTTATTACCGCAGTCACCGGCGTCACCTTAAACAAGTCAAACCTTACCCTTGCAAAAGGGCAAAGCGAAACGCTGACAGCCACGATTTCCCCTGCAGACGCAACGAACAAGAAAGGAAAATGGGCATCATCCGATGCTTCCGTCTGTACTGTAGACGGAAACGGTACGATCTATGCCGTCAATGCCGGTACCGCCGTTGTGTCCGCAGTTACAGAAGATGGAGGTTTTACCGATCAGTGCACGGTTACCGTGGTTATTCCCACGTCGGGTATTACGCTGAACAAGACCAACCTAACGCTCATTGAAGGGACTACCGAAACGCTGACGGCTACCGTCTGGCCGGGTGATGCCACCAAAGCGACCGTCTTATGGGCATCATCGGATGAAAGCATTTGCACGGTTGATCAGGCTGGAAAAATCGTGGCCATAAAGCCGGGAAACGCGGTAGTCTCCGCGACTACCTACGACGGCCAGTATACAGCTGTCTGTGCTGTCACGGTCAAGCCCAATACATACACTGTTTCCGCCAATGCGGTGAACGGCTATGTAACCGGCACCGGAATTTACAATGCTGGAAGCACCGTTACGCTTACGGCTCATCCCAACGCGCATTATCACTTTGTGTGTTGGACAGATTCAAGCAGCACAGTAATCGGCTGGGATACTACCTATACCATGTATAATCTGTCTGCAGATACTACGGTGAATGCCGTCTTTGCAATCGATACGTTTACCGTTACGGCAAATTCAGTATCCGGAGGATATGTAACCGGCGGAGGAACGTACGCGTATGGTACATGGATAACGATTTCCGCAACACCTTATTCCGGCTACAAATTTGTAAAATGGTCTGATGGTTCAACGCAATCAAGCAGAAGCTTTACCGTTACCGGAGACGTGAGTTATACCGCCTATTTTGCCCGTGTCTACAATGTGGGAGATACTTACTCACTCGGTGGATATAATTGGACAGTATTGGATATTAACTCAAATAATCAAGCAACTTTGCTATGTCAAAGTACCGTCGCGTACATGCGATTCTGTCCTTCTGACCGTTCTCCATGGTGGGGAGCCAGCGACATAAGAACATATCTTAATGGTACTTTTTACAACTCACTACCCGCTGATACTAGAGCGAAGATGACTGTATCTGTACATAAGAATGCTTGTGATCCATCACCGGTTAGTGATTATGTGTGGGTACTAAGTATTTCAGAAATTTGCGGCACAGCTTATAACTACGACTTTGGCGGAGCTCCCTATAGCGACGGTGCTCAATTACAATGGTTTGCAGGAAAGACAGCAGGGCAGCAAAAAGCTCTTTTTGGTTATGATACTTGGGATTGGACAAGAAGTTATAATCAAAATGTTGCTAAAGTTTATTTGGTTGGTGGCTTAGCAGACAGTTATGCTGCAAGTTATGGTGCTGATTTTACAAACAATAGTCAGCATGTTCGTCCCGTAATTATGATTAATTTATATTAACAAGCGAATGGAGGGAAATATGGACAAACTCAGCGAATGCAAACAGCTACTAGAGCAGACTTTGCAAAGAAATCAATTTCAGAGGGGTGAATAACAACGGAGATAGAAAACGCTCATGACATTTCGGTAGAAAAGAGGAGGGAGCTACTCGAAAAAATTGATCGAATGGTTTTGGAAACCGGCGAACATCCCTTTATTTTTAAAAGTGACGGAATTCCTGTTCTTGTCAGCTTTCCGGCCGAAGCGGATAAATATTTCACTCCGCAGGAAATGAAGACAGCTGAGCAACTGCTCATGGCCGACAAACCAGCAGAAGTAGAAAAGCCGACAGATTTAGCAAAACGGCTTTTTCAGGCCAGAGAAAAAGCAGATGGTATCAATCAAAGCAATCCGGTAAAAGAAATCCCACACCGAGATAGAGATAAGCAAATATAATCCATAGGGGGCAATCGGATTTTCGATTGCTCCTTATATTTTGAGGAGGAAAAATTATGCTGAATGTAGCCGTATTATTGGGGAGGCTGGTTGCCGATCCTGAACTGAAACATACACA
>JAEWUH010000216.1 GCA_023397245.1 Bacillota bacterium
CCCCAAGCCGCCCAGAGAGATCAATCCGGCGATACCGGACGGCCTTGAAGAAATCACCCTCAGGGCAATGCAGAAAAATCCTGTGCAAAGGTACCAGTCTGCCGCGGAGATGCTGCGTGATATCGAGGCTTTCCGCAGAAATCCAAGCATCAGCTTTCAATATAAATATTTTGTGGATGAAAAACCGACGAAGTATATTGACGCAATCAACAACGTAAAGAACACGGAGCAGCCTGCCTATAACGACCGTTATGAGTATGTGGAGGAAATGGGCAAAGCGCCGAAAAAGAAAAAGAAGTCGGTTGCAACCTTGGTCATCGCCGGAATCGCGGCTGCGTTTCTGATCGTCGCAATCGGCTTTGCTGTTGCCGCGCTGTTCCGCAGCTGCAGCAGCAACCAGGTCAGCGATGTTGCGCTGCCGAACTTTGTCGGAAAAACGATTACCGAAGTTAAGGAGAACCCGGACTACCAGAATTTCAAGTTTGTTACGGAAACCAAGAACGACGCAACCAAAGCGGTCGGGGTTATACTCAGCCAGACCCCCAAAGAGGGTACCATGGTGAAAGCAAACGCGGAAATAACCCTGGTAGTAAACAGCGGCGGAAAAAATGTTGCGGTTCCCGATGTTACGGATAAAACGCAGGACGAAGCGACAGCGGAACTGAAACAGTACAATCTGACTGCCGAAATTTATCCGGTGTCCGACGAAAAGGTTGAGGCGGGCAAAACCGTCAAAACGGATCCTTCGGCCGGCACCGAGGTTAAGGAAGGCTCCACCGTAAAGGTTTATGTAAGCACAGGCCCGACCGAACAGAAGGTTGCGGTTCCGTCCGTAATCAATAAAACAGCCGATGAAGCGAAAGCGGCGCTTGAATCCGCAGGACTTACCGTCGGTGAAATCACCGCGAAAGACGACAGCGACAAGCCTAAGGATACGGTGCTCGAAACGAATCCGCTGCCCGGAGTAAAAGTCGATAAGGGAAGCGCGGTAAAGCTGACGGTCAGCTCCGGTAAAAAATCAGTTAAGACAATTACCGTTTTCGTTAAGCTTCCGACGGAAGTCACGCACGATATTAAGCTCAAGGCTTACCTCGGTAACGAGCTTCAGCCGGAAAAAACAGTAAATCCCGCATATAATGACGTTTGCCAGCTGACATTCCAGGGCACCAGCGGCCAGAAGCAGTTGGTAATCGAACTGGACGGCAGTAAATACGCCGTGTACAATCTTAACTTTGATACCGGTGTGCCAAGCCTGGTGGAAAGCTATCCGTATCAGTCCCCAAGCAGCTCGCAGAGTGAAACGCCAAGCGGCGAAATTACTCCGACGCCTTAAGGAAAATTGATATGAAAAACGGACTGATTATAAAAGGAATCGGCGGCTTCTATTATGTGGAAGCCGCCGGTGCGGTATATGAATGTAAAGCAAGGGGAGTATTTCGGAAAAATAAGATTACCCCTCTTGCTGGAGACCATGTAACGATCAGCACGGAGGAAGACGGTACGGGCACCATCGAGGAAATCCTGCCGCGCAGGAATTTCCTGATACGTCCGCCTGTTTCTAACATCGATCAGCTTATCATTGTGGTTTCGGTCTGTGAGCCTTCCCCGAATACGCTGATTATTGATAAAACGATTGCCGCCGCGGAAGACAAGGGTATTGAACCGATTCTCGCGGTTTCCAAAACGGATCTGCAGGATTGCCGGCAGTTGTGCGATATTTACGAAAAAACAGGAATTCCTTATTATATGATATCGTCGGCAACCGGCGAGGGCGTTGATGAAATCCGCGCGCTTCTGCACGGCAAGATCACAGCCTTTACAGGAAATTCAGGGGTAGGAAAGTCTTCGCTGCTGAACTGCATCGATGAAAGGCTCCATCTGCCCACCGGGGAGATCAGTCTCAAGCTTGGCCGCGGAAGGCATACCACCAGGCAGGTGGAGCTCATCAAGCTGGAGGAAGCAACTTATGTTGCGGATACGCCGGGATTCTCTTCGATTCAGATCGAGCGTTATGATATTGTGAATAAGGACAACCTGCAGTACTGCTTCCGCGAATTCGCGCCCTATCTGAACCGCTGTAAATTCGCGTCCTGCTCACACATCTGCGAAAAGGGCTGTGCTGTGATTCAGGCCGTGGAGGAAGGATTGATCAGCAGGTCCCGCCACGAAAACTATGTGAACATGTATAACGAAGTGAAAGATTTAAAAGAATGGAATATGAAATGAAAAGATGCGTTATAATCGGTTCCGCTCCTTCTGAAAATGATACGGTTTTCACGGAGATCGACTGGAGCGATTCCTTTGTGATCTGTGCCGACGGCGGTGTTGACACGGCGCTGCAGAACCACATTACGCCGGACTTGATTGTGGGCGATTTTGATTCGGTTCGTGGAGAACTGCCGGAAAACGTCGAAACCATAAAGCTCCGGGTCGAGAAGGACGACACCGACATGATGGCGGCAATCCGTATCGCGTTGGAACGCGGCTTTCAGGATTTTTTGCTGCTTGGGGCAATCGGCGGCCGCTTTGACCACTCTTACGCCAACCTGTGCGCGCTCCAGTTTCTGGCGTCACAGGGCTGTAAGGCGGTGATTGCGGGGCAGGGGTGCCGCGTATTTCTTTTGAACGGCGGCAGACTGACTCTTCGGAAGCTGAAGGGCAGCACAGTCTCCGTGTTCCCGTTCGGAACCTCTTCCTGTACGGTGAGCTACGGCGGGCTGAAGTATCCGCTTACAAACGCCTGCCTTACCCCGGACAATCCCCTGGGTGTCAGCAATGAAATTACAGAGGACAACGCCTGGATCGCTGTCCACAGCGGGAACGCTTTAATTTTTGTGCTTTCCTGATTGCACCAAACGAACCATGCCTGAATATTATGAAATTAGACATAAGGGATAACGGTCCTGATTTCAATTTGGGTGGTGAGCGGAATGCGTTGCAGACAGGAAGGCTTTACAGGGAAATGCGCAGTCGCATTCGGGCTGGGGCTGGTTATCTCTTGTTTTTGCCCAACCGGACTGATGCTGTTTATTGTGGCAGTCATCATCGTCGTGCTGGGAATTGCACTTTTAAGGTGCTGAACATAATAGGAGGCTGGCTTTATGAAAGTGGTAGTATTTAAGAGCCCGAAATTTTTAGGATTTATACTCCGCACGGTTTTTCACATCAAAAAAGAACAGTAAACAATCAATGCCGGCTGCCGTAGCAGCCGGCATTTTCAGTCTTTCGGTAAAGTTTTTCCGTTTTGACCTGCACAATTTTCCGCAGCCGCCCGTTTGTTTGCAGCCCGCTGTACCGTCTGCTTCGGCAGCCGGTATTTTTATTATATGATAATTTCCCGCTGCGCCGGGATGTTCGGGGGAGATTTTCATATCCCGGAAGTAAAAAGAAAACCGATAGCCGGGAGGCATATCTCCGTTTCTACCCATATTGTATGAAATTTTTTCCCGTAAGCATAAAAGGTACAAGATTAGAATAAAAATAAGTAGAAACAGGAAAAGGAGAGAGCCCTAATGGATTATACGCTTAACCGTGAGGCATTGGCCGCCAGCGAAATTATTTATGATGGCTGCCAGGAGCAGCCTGTTGACCTTGACATCAGTCTGCCGGATTACTGCCCCGATATACAGCGCATTTTAAAGTGTCAGGTTTATCCGCGCATTTCTTCCAGAGGCATCACCGGAGACAGATTGGAACTGGAAGGCAGCTATACCGTAAAGGTCTTTTATCTTGACCCCGCGGGTTCCTGCGTCCGGTGCTATGAAAGCGGCGATTCGTTTTCCGCGGTGATCACCTTAAAACAGAGTGCGGACAGCGCGCAGGTCTTTGCATTTACCAGGGTGGAATACATAAACTGCCGTGCAACCAGCCCGCGCCGTCTGGATATTCACGGTGCGTTTTCGGCATGCGCCAGAGTGATCGGTCAGGGCGAAACCGAGGTCGTCTCCAATATCGAGGGCGAAGCGGTGGAGCAAAAGAAGAGTATGCTGCCCATGAACCGTGTGGCGGGATTTTGCCAGCAGCAGTTCAGCATCGACGAGGTTCTTGAGCTTGGGCAGGGAAAGCCTGCCGCGGACAGCATTGTTCGCACAGACGCTTATGCGCTCCTGCAGGACTTTAAGATCATCGCAAACAAAATCATGCTGACCGGCGAAATCTGCATAAAATTCCTTTATATGTCCAGTGAGGAGGACTCCGCGCTGGAGGTGATGGAATATGCCGTTCCGTTCAGCCAGATGCTCGACTGCGACGGCGTGAACGAAGAATGCATCTGCGATATCAAGCTGAGCATTTCCGGAATCGACGTCCAGATTAAAAATGACTATTCCGGCGACAAGATATTCTTTGACGTTCAGGTAAGGATCAATGCAAGCGTGGCGGCCTACCAGAAATGCGATATCACGATGGTAACGGATGCCTATTCCAAAAAATATGATATGGATATCAGCTATAAGAACAAAAGCGTTGATAACCTTACCAATATCCTTCAGGATTCCTACATCCTTAAGACCACGCTCCCGCTGGAGGATATGACGGCTTCCAAAGTGATCGATATATGGAATGAAATGAGTACGGTTTCCGCTTCCTGTGAAAACGGGCAGATTGTTTACAGAGGGAAGGTAAACCTCTGTGTGCTTGCACTCAACGCGGATAAAAAGCCGTTTTACTTTGAGCGCATGGCCGATCTGGAATACTCGCGTCCTTATACCGGCCTTCCGGATAATTCAAAATGCAGCGCTTCCGTTTTAGTCACCGGAATCAGTTACCGCATTACCGGCAGCGGAATTGAGATCAAAGTGGAACTGAGATTGGGCGCAAATGTTTACAGCCAGATAAACCTCAAGGTAATTACGGACGTGACCGCGGACGAAACCAAACCAAGGGAGCAGGATAAATCGGCTGCGCTGAGCATTTATTATGCCGATGCGGGCGAAACGCTCTGGGATATTGCCAGAAAATACTGCACCTCAGTTGATGCGATTAAGCTGGAAAACGACCTTGCCGGCGAATTCGTAGAGAACAGGGGGATGCTGCTGATTCCGATGTAACCGATTTCCGTGCAAACCAAAAAAATTCTCTGCCTGAGGGGGAGGTAAAATGGAAGAACGCAATATCTACAGTGATATTTCACAGCGCACGAACGGCGACATATACATAGGCGTAGTCGGCCCGGTAAGAACGGGAAAATCCACCTTTATCAAGAAGTTCATGGATTTGATCGTAATACCGAATATGGATTCCGACTACCGCAAGGACCGCGCAATTGACGAAATGCCCCAGTCCGCCGCCGGACGCACCATTATGACCACTGAGCCGAAGTTTGTGCCGGAGCAGGCGGTTACCGTTCATGTGGATTCCAGTGCAACGTTTTCCGTCCGTATGATCGACTGCGTCGGCTACATTGTCCCGAGCGCGCTCGGGTACATTGAAAACGACAACCCGCGCATGGTAATGACCCCGTGGTACGACGAGCCGATTCCGTTCAATATGGCGGCGGAAATCGGCACCAAAAAAGTAATTACGGAGCATTCCACCATCGGGCTGGTCGTTACAACGGACGGCAGCATCAGCGATATCCCGCGCGCGGAATATGAAGAAGCGGAAGAGCGGGTTATCAACGAACTGAAAGAAATCAACAAGCCGTTCATCGTTCTGTACAACTGCGTCAGCCCGGGTTCAGACCTGGCAACTTCCGCGGCTGCCGATCTGCAGAAGCGCTATGGGGTGCCGGTCATCCCGGTTAACTGCCTTGAGCTGGAAGAGGATGAAATCCGGAATATCCTTTCCAAAATCCTGTTTGAATTCCCGGTTAAGGAAATCAAGGTGGATATGCCGCGCTGGCTGTCCGGCCTTGAAAAGAGTCACTGGCTCCGTTCCGCGGTGTACAGTACCATCCAGCAGTCCGCCTCAAAGATTTCCAAAATCCGCGAGGTAGGGAAGATTATTGATGATGTTGAAAAATGCGAATTCGTAGACGGCGCCAAAACGGTGTCGGTCGATCTGGGAAAAGGCCATACGCGTATTACCGTCAGCCTGAACCACAACCTTTTCTACAAGGTTCTCGGTGAAAAGACCGGAATTGAAATTGAGGATGAGGGCGGCTTGCTTGACTGTATCATGAATCTTTCCGAAGCGCAGAGAAAATTTGCAAAGATTCAGGAAGCGTATCAGGATGTTCAGGAAACGGGCTACGGAATCGTGATGCCGGATATGGAAGAGCTTTCTTTGGAAGAGCCTGAGATCATCAAACAGGGCGGCCGGTATGGAATCCGCTTAAAAGCCGCGGCTCCGTCCATCCATATGATGAAAACCAGAATTACGACTGAGCTTACGCCGATCGTAGGCTCCGAACAGCAGTCGCAGGAGCTTGTCACCTATCTGCTTAAGGAGTTTGAGGAAGACCCCTCCAAGATTTGGGAGTCCAACTATTTCGGCAAGAATCTGCATGAGCTTGTAAACGAAGGTCTGCACAACAAGCTTTACCGCATGCCGAACGACGCCAGAGGCAAAGTGCGCGAAACGATCGAGCGCATTATTAACGACGGGTGCAACGGTCTTATCTGCATTATTCTTTAATTACTATAAAAACGGTTCGTTTTCTTTGGAAAGCGAACCGTTTTGCATAAATGTATTCAATAAAGGCAAAATATTTTATGGCATTTCTGTAAAAATAATATATTGCTCCATATATCAATATAAAAATCAGTTGATAATTTATAATAAATTATAATAGATTTTAATATTTGTCCAATAAAGGAAGTGTAGTTTTGTTTAATATTGTAAAAAAGCGGAAACTAAATGATTCCATGACTTTAATGGAAGTAGAAGCGCCGTTCATTGCGAAAAAAGCAAAGGCAGGCGAATTTATCATCCTGCGCGTGAATGAATTCGGAGAAAGGATTCCGCTGACGATAGCGGATTACGATCCGATAAAAGGAACCGTTACAATCATTTACCAAAAAGTAGGCAAAACAACCATGCTGCTTGACGAACTGAACGCCGGCGACGCGATATTGGACTTTATCGGGCCTTTGGGGAAGCCTTCCGAGATCGAAGGCTACCGCAAGGTCGCGGTGATCGGCGGCGGAGCCGGCTGCGCCATCGCGTTTCCGCAGGCAAAGGCGCTCCATAAAATGGGGACAAAGGTGGATGTGATCGCCGGCTTCCGCAGCAAGGACCTCATTATTCTTGAGGACGAGATGAAAGCGGTAAGCAATCAGCTGATTATCACCACAGACGACGGTTCAAACGGGAACAAGGGCTTTGTTACCGATGCCCTGCGTAAAAATATTGAGGATGGGGCCGATTACGATCTGGTGATTGCAATCGGGCCGCTGGTGATGATGCGCGCCATCTGCAATCTGACAAAAGAATTCAATATTAAAACAATGGTCAGCATGAATCCGATCATGATCGACGGAACAGGGATGTGCGGCGGCTGCCGGCTCACCGTGGACGGCAAAACCAAATTTGCCTGCGTCGACGGCCCGGATTTTGACGGTCACCTGGTCGATTTTGACGAGGCGATCAAACGTTCAAGAACGTATTTTGACATAGAAAGGGAAGCGGCGAGGGAATACGGCTGCCGCTTGATGGAGGGTACAAAAAATGCCTGATATGACGCCCAAAAAAACGGCGATGCCGGAACAGAAGCCGGACATCCGCAATAAGAATTTTGAAGAGGTAGCGCTCGGATATACTGACGAAATGGCGGCAAAGGAAGCGCAGCGCTGCCTGAACTGCAAAAATAAGCCGTGCGTCCAAGGGTGTCCCGTCGGGGTGCGTATTCCGGAATTTATCGGATGTGTTTCCGAAGGCGACATGGAGGGTGCTTATCAGAAAATCAAAATGACAAATTCCCTGCCCGCCGTGTGCGGGCGCGTCTGCCCGCAGGAATCGCAGTGCGAAAGCAAGTGCGTACGCGGGATTAAGGGGGAACCGGTAGGCATCGGCCGACTGGAGCGTTATGTCGCCGACTGGCACAGGAAAAACGGCGAAGCGGGAGAAACGAACATAGAAAAGAACGGCCATAAGGTTGCGGTGATCGGCGCAGGCCCGGCAGGGCTGACCTGTGCGGGCGATCTGGCAAACATGGGTTACTCCGTAACCGTTTTCGAGGCGCTCCATACGGCCGGGGGCGTACTGATGTACGGTATCCCGCAGTTCCGTCTGCCCAAGGAAATTGTGCAGCAGGAGATTTCCGATCTGGAAGCCAAGGGCGTTGAAATAAAGACCGATATGGTAATGGGCAAGGTCTTATCGGTGGACGAACTCTTTGATATGGGCTACGAAGCGGTCTTTGTCGGTACCGGTGCGGGACTTCCAAACTTTATGGAAATTCCCGGTGAAGGGCTGGTAGGTACCTATTCCGCCAATGAATTCCTTACCCGGGTGAATCTGATGAAAGCATACCGCGGCGAATATGATACCCCGATTATTCGTCCCAAAAATGTCGCGGTGGTCGGCGGCGGCAACGTGGCAATGGACGCCGCGCGGACAGCCAAACGGCTCGGCGCGGAAAACGTGTATATTGTCTACCGCCGCGCGGAAGAGCAGATGCCGGCGCGCAGGGAAGAAATCCATCACGCGAAAGAGGAAGGCATCATTTTCAGTCTGCTCCATAATCCGGTTGCCATCCACGGCGATGAAAACGGCAGGGTAAAATCAATCGAGTGCGTCGAAATGGTACTCGGTGAACCGGATGCTTCCGGCCGGCGCAAGCCGGAGGAGAAGGAAGGCTCCAATTTTGAAATCCCGGTCGACTGCGTTGTGATGGCAATCGGCAATTCGCCCAATCCGCTGATCCGCACCTCCACGGAGGGGCTGGAGGCCAACAGCCGCGGCTGCATTGTTGTGGAAAGCGACACCATGGCCACGACCCGTGAAGGCGTTTACGCCGCGGGCGACGCCGTCAGCGGCGCGGCAACGGTTATCCAGGCGATGGGCGGCGGCAAGCAGGCCGCTCAATCCATTGACCAATACATCAAAGCAAAAACGCGTTAAGATTATTTCGTTGGGCTACAATCAAAAAAGCTGAGATATCGCACTCAGTGCAATATCTCAGCTTTTTTTCATTTAATCGTCCTTATCGGCTTACCAAAAGATGTTGTAAACAGAAGAATACAGTCTCTGCACCTTAATAAAACCGGACATGAAGAATGGAATCCGGAGATTTTGGCATCTTCCACAGCTTGCCAACATATTTATTATCTGATTAATAAATCTGCTGGAGGAGTAATCATGAGAGAATATTATAATGATGATAAAGACGATTATTACGACCGTGAAGATTGGAAAGAGACAGAAAAGGAGATTAAAGAGAAAAATGAAAAAAAGGTAAGAACGCGGCTTTTAACCGTTATACAGATTACCGTCTGTTCGATTCTGCTGATGACCGCGCTATTTTTAAAGTTCTCGGGCTCAAATGCCTACGCCGTAATCAAAGGCTGGTATCTGACGAACATCAGTCAGACGATCATTCCCGATGAAAGAATCGAGAATGTAAAAAATAGAGTGATCGAGCTATTCCCGGCGCCAAGCTCGCAGCCGGCAGCTTCAAGAGCAGATTCCGCTTCCCCGCAGAGCACGGCTCCGCAAAGCGGTGCTGTTCAAAGCGCGCTGAATTCTCAGAGCGGGGCAAATTCCCAGAACGCGGTAAATTCTCAAAATGCGACAAGCTCGCAAGCTGCGAAAAGCCCCCAGAATGCGGCAGAGTCCCAGCAGACGGTAGGTGCCGCGGCAGCGGATAATACGCAGCTGCTCAGCTGATGACTTTTACGATAAACGGCTGCCGGATCACCGTCAGCTTTTATTTTGCGGCGCTGCTGGCGGCGGTTCTGCTTTGTGATCGGGGAGGAATGGCGTTTGCGGGCATACTTGCGGCGGCGCTGCATGAAACAGGCCATCTGGCCGTCATGCGGATTTTTCGGGTAAAGCCTTCGCTGATCCGTTTCACCCTGTTCGGGATTGACCTTGTAAAATCCGACTGCGCCGGGCACAGCTATTGGCATGACGCGCTGATTTCCCTTGCCGGCCCCGGCATAAATATTGCCGCGGCAATCCTGCTGCGCCTGTTTTGGATTAAAACCGGAAATCCGTTTCTTGCGGCGAATATCGCGTTTGCCCTGTTTAACCTGCTGCCGATTGAGCCGCTGGACGGCGGGCAGGCTTTGTATTGCATCCTCTGCACAAGATTCCGTGCGGAGCAGGCCGCAAAGGCGGTTTCCATCCTTTCCTTTCTTACGTTAATTCCGCTTGCCGCAGCCGGTTTTCTGGTTCTGTTCCGTTCTCCGTGGAATTTTACCCTGCTTCTTACCTGCGGTTATCTTATGGTGCTCCTTGTCTTAAAAAGCGGAAGATATTATTGATCAGACGCGAGAAATCGCGCAATACCGCGTTGGCTACGTTTGTAAATTTCGGTCACATACATGAGTATGCTCCTTCATTTGCCGCGCTTGCCGCCTTGTCTTGCACGGTCTCTTGCAGTCTGGCATTTTGTTTACAGCCTGATTATTGATTGCATTCCATCCGCGCGGGCAGTATAATAAATAAATACACGAAACGCGCGGAGGATTGGAATGATAAGTCAGAAAATCGAAAAACTGCTTGCCAATGTGCAGAAGCCCGGCAGATATGTCGGAGGCGAGCTGAACAGTATAGTTAAGGACCGTGACGGGATCGACGTCCGGTTTGCTTTCTGCTTCCCGGATATTTACGAGGTGGGGATGTCACACCTCGGAATGAAAATATTATACAGCCAGCTGAACACGGTACCATATGTCTGGTGTGAACGCGTTTTTGCTCCCTGGGCGGATATGGAGGAGCAGATGCGCAAAAACCATATCCCGCTTTATGCGCTGGAAAGCGGAGACAGCCTTGCCGAATTTGATATCATCGGCTTTACGCTCCAGTATGAGCTCAGTTTTACCAATATTCTGAATATGCTTGATTTGGCCGGGGTTCCGCTTCTGTCCCGCGCGCGGAAGGGCCTTTCCCAACTGGTGGTTGCAGGCGGGCCGTGCGCCTGCAACGCGGAGCCGCTGGCTGATTTTGTCGACCTCTTTTTTATCGGAGAAGGGGAGGAGGTCGACTGCGAAGTAATTGAACTTTACAGGGAATTCAAAAAGAAAAACGGCACAAAAGAGGATTTTCTGATTGCCGCCTCGAAAATCGAGGGGGTTTATGTGCCGTCCCTTTACGACGTTTCTTATAACGAGAACGGAACGGTCAAAGCGGTTACCCCAAAATGCGGGGCACCTGCGACGGTGAAGAAGCGCGTGATGATGGACATTGACCATTCCTATTTTCCGGATAAATTTGTCGTGCCGTATATTGAGATCGTGCACGACCGCACTGTGGCAGAGGTGCTGCGCGGCTGCATCCGCGGATGCCGGTTCTGCCAGGCGGGCTTTCTCTACCGTCCTTTCCGCGAAAAGTCGGTTGAAGTGATTGACAAACAGTGCCGCGATCTGTGCGAAAGCACGGGCTATGATGAAATTTCGCTGTCCTCACTCAGTACGAGCGACCACTCAAAAATCAACGAGCTGCTCGATCGGCTGCTGGTCTGGACGGAAGCGGAAAATACCGGCGTATCGCTGCCGTCCCTCCGTGTGGATGCTTTTTCCACTGAGATGATGAACAAAATCAAGTCGGTGCGCAGAAGCGGGCTTACCTTTGCGCCGGAGGCCGGAACGCAGCGCTTAAGGGACGTCATCAACAAAAACGTTACGGAGGAGGAGCTGCTCAAAACCGTCAACAGCGCGTTTGGCGGGGGATGGACAACCATCAAGCTTTATTTCATGATCGGGCTTCCCACTGAAACGATGGAGGACATCGAGGGAATCGCGAACCTCGGCCAGGAGGTCGTGGACGCGTTTTACAGCAATCCGAACAAGCCTAAGGGCCGGTCGGTCAAGGTTACGGTCAGCGCCTCCTCTTTTGTCCCAAAGCCGTTTACGCCGTTCCAGTGGGAACCGCAGGATACCATTGAGATGCTTCACAAAAAGCAGCGCCATCTTCTTGCTTCGGTGAAAACCCATAAAATCGAACCGAGCTGGCACGACGCCGACACCACGTTCCTGGAGGCGGTCTTCGCCCGCGGCGACAGGCGCCTTTGCAGCGTACTGCTGGAGGCACACCGGGCCGGGTGTAAAATGGACGGCTGGAAGGACTTTTTCTCCCTGCCGAAATGGCTGGAGGTTTTTGAAAAGTGCGGCATCGACCCCGCGTTTTACGCAAACCGCAGAAGAAGCTTCGACGAGGTGCTGCCGTGGGATCACATTGATTACGGAATTAAAAAATCTTTTCTGATTGAAGAATGCAAAAAAGCGTATGCCGACACGACCACGCCAAACTGCCGCGAGCATTGTTCCTCCTGCGGCGCCGCCTGCTTTAAAGGAGGAATCTGCTGTGAAAGACGTTAGAATCTGGTTTAAAAAGATCGGCTCGGCGCGCTATATTTCCCACCTTGACCTGAACCGCTGCATGTCCCGCGCAATTCGGCGGGCAAAAATTCCGCTGTGGTACACGCAGGGCTTTAATCCGCACGCGTTCCTGACCTTTGCGCTTCCCCTTTCGCTCGGAACCGGAGGAGAACGCGAAAGCATGGATATCCGGCTGGATGACGATACCATCACCCGCGAAGAGCTGATCGAAAGGCTGAATCAGGTTTTGCCGCACGACATCCCGGTTTTCGACGTGACCGAACCGATGATGAAGCCGGGGCAGATCGCTTACGCTGAATACACAATTTTTCTGGATACCGGGGATAAAGACCCGGAAAAAACGGCGGAAGAAATCAGAAGTCTGTTTCAGAGCGCGGAGGTTGTTGTACCCAAGCATACAAAGGCCGGCATGATCGATCTTGATATCCGCCCGTACCTGAACCGGATGGAAATAACGGCAAAAGATACCGGGGTGGAGCTGCAGGCCATGCTGCCCGCCGGCAGCAACTTTAACATCAATCCCTCGCTGCTGAACGACGCCGTCAAGAAGTACTTAAATCTGGACTTTTACGCGGATATTATCAGGAAGAACCTGTTCGACGAAAATTTTAAAATATTTGAATAATCTTAAAAAAAACATTGCACCTTTTGGCGCATTGTGGTATGATATATAGGCATTTGGAAACCGTCGGTTTATCCCGATGGGGTTCAATGCCCGGTTTAACCGAGACATTGAGGCGGACAGTCCTCTGCCGTATCCGGCACGAATGTCTGAATTTTAGGAGGAAATTTATCCATGGACGCACTGAAATTGATTGCTGAAGATTCATTGAAAAAAGAAATGCCGGAATTTGAAATCGGCGATACCGTTAAGGTAGACGTTAATATCCGCGAAGGCGAAAGAGAAAGAATTCAGGTTTTTGAAGGAACCGTTATTGCCCGCAAAGGCAGCGGAGTTTCCGAGACTTTCACCGTAAGGCGCGTATCC
>JAEWUH010000250.1 GCA_023397245.1 Bacillota bacterium
AGTGGATACGCTGCAAAAAGCAAAGGAATTGCCTTGTGTTTTCAACAACTGGTGTGTGTTTTATAAAGGAAATTTTGAGACAGTGAATTTGTTGGATATCGCCTACTTAAAGAGAATACTTAAAAAATGAATATAGGCGAAAATATAGTTAATTCGGGCTTCATAGAGCTCTTCCCTACCTTGGATAAAACCAGAGCAAAGGCGTAATAGTTGACGGAAATGAGACCTTAATATGGAAAGCTGGTGAATGAAGTTTGCGCTTCGCAATTTACAGCCGAAAATCGGTTTATACCGGCAGAGGGGAATCGATTGAAAATCAGATCGAAATGTGTAAGCAGTATATCTTTTCCAAGTTTGACAAGGTATCCGATACGGATATTACCGTTTACGAGGACGAAGGATTCTCCGGAAAGAACACAAACCGTCCGCAATTTCAGCGGATGCGAAAGGACATCAAACAGAAAAAATACGATTATGTGGTCTGCTACCGGCTTGACCGTATCAGCCGTAACGTCAGCGATTTTTCCGCTTTGATTGAAGAACTGAACGGCCTTGAAATTTCATTCATCTGTATCAAGGAAGAATTTGATACATCAAAACCGATGGGCAAGGCGATGATGTATATTGCTTCCGTATTTGCACAGCTGGAGCGGGAAACCATTGCGGAACGCGTGCGGGACAATATGCTGATGCTTGCGCGGACAGGCCGCTGGCTTGGCGGCACGACGCCGATGGGATATACATCGGAAAAGGTCTCAAATGTCATAATTGACGGAAAAGCAAAGACCTCATGTGTGCTCAAATGGAATTCCGACGAAATCCGCATGGTAAAATTAATATTCGATAAATTTACGGAGCTGCAGTCCCTGACCGGAGTAAGCAAATATCTCATTAAGCAGAATATGAAAAACCGAAACGGAAAATATTACACGATTCTTGGTGTTAAGGAAATCCTGATGAATCCGGTTTATTGCATGGCGGATAAGGACGCCAGGGATTATTTTGTTTCTCGCCAATCGGAGGTTTGTTTTGAGGAGGCCGAATGTTCCGATAAATTTGGACTGCTTTCCTATAATAAACGCGATTATAAAAAAAGCCATGCACCGCGCCAGCCGATGGAACGGTGGATTATTGCGGTTGGCAGACACACGGGTATTATTTCCGGGAAACAGTGGGTTGCCATACAAAACCGGATTGAGCTGCAGAAGACAGATTCCCCGACATCGAATACCCATAATGATTATTCACTGTTATCCGGGCTGATACTCTGCCAAAAGTGCAAAAGCAGGATGTTTTCAAAACCGCGGAGCAGCAATCACACGCTGTATGACTATATATGCCAGAACAAAATGCGCGGGGGAAAGGGACTGTGTGACTGTCGGAACCTCAATGGTCAGCAGGCGGACGACACGGTCTGCGATTACCTGATGCGGTATACAAATGAGAATTCGCAGATCTTTCAGTTGCTTGAAAAGCTGAAAAAGGATTTACAAAAGGATGCGGTGCAGAATCCTTTGGATGAGCTGAACCTAAAGATCGGTCGGTGCGGTCAGGAGATGGACAACTTGATTCAGATTCTGTCACAGGGCGATGCGGGATCGGCTTTCGTCGAGCGGGTAAAGGATAAAATAGACGATCTGGATCAGACACTGAAACAGTTAAATACCGAAAAGGCCAGAATGCAGTCTGACATCACCGCGGTAAGCGATAAGGAAATCCAGCTGGACATGATTGCAGCCGTGCTGTCGAGTCTGAAAGACAATTTCAAAAACCTGACCGTTCCCGAAAAGAGGACGTTAATCCGGCTGCTCGTTCAAAGAATCGAGTGGGACGGGGAAAATCTCCATATTTTTATATACGGCGAATAGAGAGCGGTCAGCCGCCGATTCGTCATTCAGAGGAAAGTTGCTTTTTGGCTGGTGGCGCATTTCCGCAGCCGCTTGCGCCTACAATACTGACAAACTCGCCCTTCTTCACAGAAAAGCTGATATTTTTCAAAGCTGTGATTTCTCCGTTCTCCGCCTGGTATTTTTCTTCGATGTCTTTCACGCTCAGTACGTCCAAACAGCATCACCCCGTTCCGGTAAAACATGTCGGCAGTCCGGGAACCGCCGCTTCATTCTTATTTGCTGTTATAAGGTATGTTGGAAAGAGCAATTATGTGAGAATCCGAAAAAAGGAACAGGCCATGAAAACCCGCTCTGTTTTATTTCCGCGGAAAAGATCCCGCCTTTCCGATAAAGTGTGCTATAATGTCTTATAGAACTTGTCGGAGGCGAAAGGATCATGAACCATACTTTTGAACAGTTGGAACTGCTTACCGCCCGGGCCGAAAAAGACCCGGAATTAAGGAAAAAACTGCTTGCCACCCGTTCGGCGCCAGACCCCACGGACGCGTTCTGTAAAATCGCCTGCGAAGCCGGATATTCGCTGACCGTGGGCGAGCTGTTTGAGACCGGCGAGGAATACTGCGACAACCAGTGCAAAAGTACGAACGGCGGAAATCCGACGCCATATGCATCCTTTTGCGACACTTACGAGATATTCCTTTCCGCGCTGGAGTGAGCGCGGTTCCGTGATTCCCCCGTTTGTTTTCAGCCTGACCGACGTTAAAACGTCCGCCGGGTTTTTCTTTTTATAAAAATATTTTTAAAGTCAGAGAGTGGCCGCTGTTTTTCACTTCCTCCGCTTAATTTGAAAAATTACGCAAACAATAACAGCGGAGGTGATCACTATTTTTGGCAACGATTATTTTGGACCTCAGGGTTTTGCCCTTGCACGGTATTATTTCCCTGAAGAAGATTCGTCGACCGGAGAGTATTTTATGTCCCTCCCCGAAGCAACGCAGCAGGCTTTGATCCGCGAGAGCAACCATTCTCACGAGGATCTGCATGACTGCGTGGAACGGTACCGGTTAAAAGAATAGAAAACAGGCAAAAAGGGACTGTAACAAAATAAACCCGAAAAAAAGTCGAGGCAGCCATACCGAAAGGCATAGGCTGTACCGACTTTTTCCTTTAAAATCAGTTTTTTTACCTGTCCCCAATTCAGGTGGCAGCCGAAAAAGTCTTTTCATATACTGATGATGGGAAAAAGCCCATTTACTACTATGAATTAAGAGATTGAGGAGTAACGCGAAATGGCTATAGACGCTTTTAATGCTTCAGCAAGCGATACGAATTCCATATCGCTTGCAATAGATTCACTCAATGTCCCGTATATCGCCTATCAGGACATCGGCAACGAAAACAGAGTATCCGTAAGCAAATACAACGGATTGTGCTGGGAGCCTGTGGGAGAACCCGGTTTTTCAGCGGGTGCGGCAACCTATATCTCGATGGTTTTAGACCATAATAACACCCCGTATGTCGCATACTCTGACAGTGCGAACGGCGGAAGAGCTACAGTCATGAAGTTTAACGGCACGAACTGGGTGACCGTCGGAAATCCGGGGTTTTCGGCTGGTTCGGTAGGATACACATCCATCGCCATCGACTCAAACAACACTCCGTATGTCGCATATACCGACAGTGCGAACGCCGGAAAAGCCACCGTGATGAGGTTTAACGGCACAAGCTGGGTAGCCGTCGGAAATCCCGGGTTTTCGGCAGGCACCGCGCTGTTCACGTCGATTGCTTTAGACAGCAACAATGTGCCCTATGTTTCCTACGAGGATGTGGCTTCCAGCTACAGAGCGACCGTCATGAGATTTAACGGCTCGTTCTGGGTGACCGTGGGAAGCCCCGGATTCTCAATAAGCGGCGTAAATTATATTACAATGGCCATAGATTCAAACAATATTCCCTATGTCGCCTTTCAGGATGCCGGAAACGGCTTCAAAGCAAGCGTAATGAAGTTTAACGGCACAAGCTGGGTTTACGTGGGGAATCCGGGCTTTTCAGCGGGCGAGGTGTTCTTCCCCGTCATCGCGATTGATTCCAACAACGTTCCGTATGTTGTCTATCAGGATGCTGCAAACGGAGTGAGAGTTACGGTCATGAAGTTTGACGGTACAAACTGGGTATCCGTCGGAGACCCGGGATTTTCACCGAGCACCGCGTCGGACACTACCATTGCCCTGGATAGAAACAACACTCCGTATATCGCCTATCATGATATATCCAAAAATGTGATCGTGATGAAATATACGGGGACAGACTGGCAAGCGCTCGGATGTCCGGTTGCAAGCGAGCAGCCGCAGACTGCGGGCGAATGGGTTGTGGGCATATTGGCAGAGGAGGCTCGGATGATTAGTTGTTTAAGGCGCTTTTTCTGCCAGTCTCTGCAGGAAATGGCCGCCGATAGATGTTTGAGCCCTGAACGGAAAATGAATGCTGCTGCGGATTTAATCAATGCGGCAGCCCAAAAGGAGTTCGCACTGGCGCAAGTCCTTGAAGCGGCGAGTAAGTTTTAAAGACGCAGCGCATAAGAAACGGGGCTGCTGCAAAACTTTTGTTTTGTAACAGCCCGTTATTCTTTTCCTTATGCACGTCAGACATAATGAACCGCGGTGCCGGATGCCGTAACCATCAGCATCCCGTTGTTCGTTCCGAGCACCTCGTAGTCGATATCCACGCCGATAACGGCGTTTGCGCCCAGATGGACGGCGCGCATCTCCATCTCCTTCATCGCGTTTTCCCTTGCCTGAATCAGTTCCTCCTCATACGTGCCGGAGCGTCCTCCGAAAAAGTTGGATAATTCCGCGGTAAAATCCTTGACGAAATTTACCCCGGAAATGACCTCCCCGAAAACGACGCCCTTGTATTCCGTGATCTGTCTGCCTTCAATGGTTGGAGTGGTTGTAATAATCACTGCCTGCCCTCCTTTGTATTCGGAAAATTATGATATGTTATGTTATTGCTTCGAAAATTTGTCAATATTACAATATATGAATTCCCGTCTGCCCGATATTCACAGAACGTTTAAATTCCAAATACTGTATAGAAAAATTAAAAATTGACTTTTATTATCAATATTCATTATGGTATAATTATGCTGAAATTCGGAAGTACAAGCTGCTTTGCCGGTGCAGCCTTTTTGGGGGTTTGTCCGGGCCTGAAAGGAATTAAAAATGGAACTCAATAGAAGCAACATGAAAAAACTGATGCTCCTGATCGCCTTTGCCGTCGCGTTCTATCTGGGGCTCAAGAATATCTACCGCTTTTCCGAGCTGGCAGGTTTTTTGATCGGGATTCTGGAACCGATCCTGCTCGGCCTTGCCATTACATTCATTTTAAATGTCCTGATGCGTCAGGTTGAAATGCGGCTTTTTGCGCCGCTGAACAGCCGCTACACAAAAAACTGGCCGAAGGTCCGGCGCATGGTAAGCATCTGTATCACGCTGATGCTCTTTGCCGGCATTATCGCGCTGATCTTGCTGATTGTGGTTCCGGAGCTGGTGCGCACCATTACAAGCTTTACGAGTAAGGTTCCGTCCTTTTTCAACGAACTTCAGACCACGATTTCCTATGTTGAAAAAAGATATCCTTATATCGGCCAGTATTTCAGAACCATAAACGTCGACTGGTCGAGCATCAGCCAGATGATTGCAACCTACGGGCAGAATATCGGCCGCACACTGGTGGATTCCACCGTTACGGTTACAACGAATGTTGCCCGCACAGCCGTCAACTTTATTCTGGGTTTTGTAATTTCCATCAATATTCTGGCGCAGAAGGAAAAATTGAGAGATCAGTCAAAGCGGGTGCTTTACGCCTATCTGCCGCGCAGACGGACGGATCATTTTCTGCGGATATGCTCCCTGACCAATCAGGCTTTTTCCAACTTCCTGATCGGGCAGTGCACGGAAGCATGCATTCTCGGGATGCTCTGCTTTATCGGAATGAATATTTTCAGTTTCCCGTTTGCCGCGCTTGTTTCGGTGATTGTGGCGTTCGACGCGCTGATCCCGATCATTGGAGCGATGCTCAGCGTGATCATCGGCGCGCTGCTGATTTTGATCGTAAGTCCGATCCAGGCCATCTGGTTTGTTCTGTTCTTCCTCGTCCTCCAGCAGCTGGAAGGAAACCTGATCTATCCGCGCGTAGTCGGTTCAAGGGTAGGACTTCCCGCCCTGTGGGTGCTCATTGCCGTTACCATCGGCGGCAATGCGTTCGGAATTATCGGCATGATCCTGAACATCCCCATCTGCTCCGTCCTTTATACGCTTCTGCGTGAGAACGTGGAAAAACGGCTCGGCAAGGCAAGACTCCAGAATCTGCAGGAAATTGAAAAGTAAATTTCAGGCTGCCGGACGCGCCTGCGCAGTTTGCCGCAGCCTGTTTCTTTGACTGTGCTGAAATAAAATTTAATATATTCGGACTATCCTTTCTGCTTTTGGAAACACTATTCAAAAAGCGGAAAGGATGTTTTTATGTCGGAGGTAAACAGCACCTACCACAATCCTCCTGCAGACACTCCGGCGGGCTTTCCCGCGCAGCATCAGGATACGCAGCCGGGCATACAGCAGGCGATGGACCCCGTTCCGGTAACCGACAATCCCGCATACCGCGGCGCGGGAAAGCTGGAGAACAGGGTGGCGGTCATTACCGGCGGCGACAGCGGAATCGGGCAGGCAGTCGCGTCCGCTTTTGCCAAAGAAGGCGCGGACGTGGTCATAGCCTATTACAACGAGCAGCAGGACGCGCAGAAAACGGCGGAAATGGTTCAGTTTGCCGGCAAGCGCTGCGTATTGGTGCAGTGCGACCTGAAACAGGAAAGCGGCGCGCAGCAGGTGGTTGAAACCGCCATGCGGGAGCTTGGCCGCGTTGACGTTCTGGTGAACAACATTGCAGTGCAGTATCCGCAGACCAAGCTGGAGAATATCAGCGCACAGCAGCTTTATGATACCTTTGCAACCAACATTTTCAGTTTTTTCTATATGACGAAAGCGGTTCTGCCGCATCTGATGGCCGGCTGCTCCATCATTAATACCACCTCGGTGACCGCCTATGAGGGCAGCGCCGACCTGCTGGATTATTCCTCAACGAAAGGCGCGATTGTTTCCTTTACCCGTTCGCTTGCGCTTTCGGCGGCGGCAGACGGAATACGGGTGAACGCGGTTGCTCCCGGCC
>JAEWUH010000267.1 GCA_023397245.1 Bacillota bacterium
GTTGGAGAGCATTCCGCCCGGAACCTGATAGATCAGGGCTTTGGTATTGGTCGCCAGCATCTTCGGGTCGAGCAAACCGCTCTTGATGTATTTCTCACGTACCGTCATAAAGTACTCGCGGATTTCATTCAGCAGGACAAGGTCAAGCCCGGTATCGTATTCCGTACCCTTCAGCGCCGCCACCATGGATTCGGTAGGCGTATGGGACGTGCCGAGCGCCAGTGGAGACATCGCCGTATCGAGGTAATCGATCCCGGCTTCCACAGCCTTCAGTTCGCACATGGAAGCAAGCCCGGACGTGTAGTGGGTATGCAGCTGAACCGGTATTTTAACCGCCCCTTTGATCGCCTTGACCAGATCATAGGTTTCATAAGGAGTCAGCAAAGCGGCCATATCCTTGATGCAGATGGAATCCGCGCCGGTTTCCTCAATTTTCTTTGCATAATCGATATAATATTCGTGTGTAAAGACCGGGCCGGTTGTGTAGGAAATTGCTACCTGAGCGTGGGCTCCCTCTTTTTTGGCGGCTTTGATCGCCACCGTGAGGTTTTTAAGGTCGTTCAGAGCATCAAATATACGGATGATATCAATTCCGTTTGCCACGGAACACTGTACAAAGTATTCCAGAACGTCGTCCGCGTAATGACGGTAGCCCAGCATGTTCTGCCCTCTGAACAGCATCTGGAGCTTTGTGTTCGGGCATTTGGCGCGGATCGTCCGGAGCCTCTCCCACGGGTCTTCGTTCAGAAAGCGCAGGCAGGAATCAAAGGTTGCCCCGCCCCAGCACTCCAGCGAATGAAAGCCGACCCGGTCGAGCTTTTCCAGAATCGGCAGCATGTCCTCAATCGGCATTCTGGTCGCAATCAGCGACTGGTGGGCGTCGCGGAGAACCGTTTCGGTAATTCCAATCTTTTTAGCCATTTCAGTGTGCCCCCTTAATTCAGGGATACAAGAGGAGTACCGGATTCAACGCTGTCTCCTTTGTTTACATGGACGGCGGCAACGGTCGCATCGTGCGGAGCCATAATCTCGTTTTCCATCTTCATTGCTTCCAGAATCAGGAGGACGTCGCCTTTTTTGATTCCCTGACCGGGTTTGACGTTTACGGAAACAATGGTACCGGGCATCGGGGCGGAAATCAGTTCCGCGTCGGCAGGCACATCCTTTGTTGCCGCCGGTGCCGCAGGAGCTGCCGGAGCAGGCGCGGGAGCCGGTGCCGCGGCGGGCTGCGGAGCAGCTGCCGGAGCGGGAGCCGCAGGAACAGAAACCGGAGCAGCCGCTGTGCCGTCCAATTCTTCGACCTGAACATCGTAAGCAGTACCGTTTACCGTTATTCTAAGATTCTTCATAATATTTTACCTCCTAAATATTGGGATTCAGCAAGGATTACAGCTGTATATTACTGTGCTTTTTCGGCAGTCTGGAAGTTCTCTTGCCGGAAAGCATCTCCAGGTTGGAAATGATTTTTGATCTGGTATCCTGCGGCAGTATAATATCGTCGATATAGCCGTTCGCAGCCGCTGCAAACGGAGACGCTTCTTTTGTCTTGTATTCCTCAATCAGCTTTTTGCGGTCCTCAACCGGATTCTCGGACTCCGAAAGGCGTTGATTCCAAAGGAAAACAGCGGCTGTCTCCGGCGAAAGCTGCGAAACCACCGCGTTCGGCCAAGCCATGGTATAATCGGCGCCGGATCCGGAACCTGCCGCGGCGATATAAACCGGGCCGTAGGCCAAGCCGGTAATCACCGTCACCTTTGCGGTTGTTGCTTCGGAATAGGAGCTGGAAAGCTTGGAAGCTTCACGCAATGAAGTAAATTTCTCGGCGTTTACAAACGTAACCACCGGGAGTGAGAACGCGTCGCAGAAGCGGACAAATCGCGCCGCTTTTGCACAGGCATCCGCGTTGATTTCGCCTTTGAGCGCAACAATTCCCGCAGCCGATCCGCCGATTTCTCCCAAACCGGTCACGGTTGGCTCACCGAATTCTTTGCCCAGCTCGATAAAGGTACTCTCATCGCAAACAGCCGTTATCACATCCGTAAAACCGGATTCTTCATTCAGGGATTCCGTACGGTTGATGCTTTGAATGTTCAGCATGGAGTCGCCGGAAAGATTGTTTGAGGGAAGAATCGCAATAAGCTGGCGGGCAACGGCCAGAGCGTTTTCCTCATTGCCGGCCTCAATATGGCAGAGGCCCGACTTTGCGGCCTCTTCACCGGAACCGCCCTCTCCGCTGGTCTGGATGGTAAGCTCCGCCTTGTCCGACATAATTACGATATCTGCGCCGGCTGCGATCATCGCGGAGGCGCCGATGCAGGGCCCCAAGACAATCGAAATCTGCGGAACAACGCCGGAGGCATTATTGGCGTTCAGCAGAATTTCACCGTATGCGGCAAGCAGATCACTGCCCTCATTTAACCGGCCGCCTATGGAATCGTATATTCCGATAACCGGAGCCCCGGTTTTTACCGCCAACGAATAAATTTTATTTATTTTAGCCGCCTGCGCTTTTGACATTGCGCCGCCGTCTATCTCGCTGTTCTGAACAAACGCATAGGCAGGGCATCCTTCAATCGTACCGAACCCGGCAACGGCTTCCGTATAATTTTCGCCTGATTTTGCAAAGCTGCCGACTTCAGAGAAGCTGCCTACATCAAATAAAGAGGCAATGCGTTTGAAGGCCGTACTGTCTTTTTTTATGTCGATTGCTTCCTGCAGCAGTTCGGCATTGCCGACATTACTCATTCTTATTCCCCCATTTATGAAGGAACCGCTGAATAAATTCCGATATCCATCTTGATTTAATCAGTGCTTCCTTAAATTACTGTTTGATAAATTATTTACAACAATTATAATATATCCACTATAAGTTCGCAAGCGTTTGTCCAGTTTTTATTGAATAAATCATCTAATTCTTACAATTTTTAATTATTTTCGATAAAAATCAAAAGCATTTATCGTTTTTCCGGATAAATCCTGCGGATTGAAAGCCGCCCGCAGGATCGCTCGGATCCGGCTCTGTTCTGTTCGCTCATAACAAGCCGGATCGGCGTTATTTTCCGCGTTTTGTCCTATCCTGCGCAGACGGTCTTTTTCCGTATTTTCTTTTAGCGGCAGTATGGTGATCCTCGTTCCGCGCTTCCGCTTCCGACTGCTTGTCCGCTTTTGCTCCGGCGGTAAGCCTTCTCACTTCTTCGGCGGTAAGCGTACGCCATTTCCCCGGCTGCAGCATTCCGAGCTTGAGCGGCCCCACCGCGACGCGCTTGAGCCTTGCCACCTCAAGCCCGAGCTGTTCGCACATTTTCCGAATCTGGCGGTTCCTTCCCTCATAAAGGACAATTTCCAGCACAACGCGTCCGGGCTCCTGCGAGATCACCTTTATCCCGGCCGGGGCGGTTTTGCGGTCGTCGATCACCATTCCGACCGCCATCTGTGTAAGCTGGTCTTCCGTAACGGAAGGACGCACGGTAACCCGGTATGTTTTGGGGATGTGCAGTGAAGGATGCGTCATGGCGTTGGCGAATTCCCCGTCGTTTGTCATGAGCAGCAGGCCTTCGGAATCCCGGTCCAGCCGGCCGACCGGATAGATGCGCTCCGGTATGTCCTTAATAAGCTCCGCGACGCATTTCCGGTCCATTTCATCGCTCATGGTGGTAATGAAGCCGCGCGGTTTATGAAGCATGATATAAACTTCCTTGATATGAGTTTCAAGGGGAACCCCGTTTACCTTGATCTGGCCGGCGGAAATCATTTCTTCCGCTTTTCTTCTGGAGGCAACCCCGCAGTCCGCAAGCATTTTTTGCAGCCTAACATCTTTTGCCATTCATTTTCACCCTTCGTTTATTTTAATAAAAACAGTTTTTTCAATCTGTCCAGAAACACTTCAAACAGATTTGCCGGTACTTCCCTTTTCGGGACTTTTTCCTTCGCCGTTATGTCCGTCTGGGCAATGGTCTTTGCGTCCAGCGTATAGCGAACCGTTCCCACCACCTGCCCCTGTTCGATCGGCGCGTAAAGGAACCTCGGTATTTCAACGGTTCTTTTCATACGGAGACTTTCCTCCGTATCCAATACGACGTTGTTTCCGTCGGTGCCGCAGACCTCGACGCTCCCTTTCAGGCCGCCGACTACCGCAACCGAAGCCGAGAAGCCGGAATCGTCAATTACGCAGCTTGTCAATTTTGAAAAGCCGTAATCCAGAAGCTTCTGATGGTCGTTCCAGTCGTCCGGCGCGTTGAGCGTGACCGCGATCAAACGGATACCGCTCCTTTGCGCGGCGGATACAAGGCACCGCCCGGCATTCTTTGTAAAACCGGTTTTAACGCCCGTGCAGCCCTCGTACATGCTTAACAGTTTATTATGGTTCGTTAAGCGGCGCGTATGTTCCGGGTTAATGTACTCCACATCCATATGCTGACTTCCGGCTATTTCGGCAAAATCAGGATTCTTCATCGCCGCCGCTGCCAGAACCGCCAGATCGTGCGCGGTCGTATAATGCTCTTTATCGTCAAGTCCGGACGGCGTAACGAAATGCGTGTCGTTAAGCCGGAGTTCCTTTGCCCTCTGGTTCATCTTCCGGGCAAACCCCTCCAGATTGCCGCCGATGGCAATCGCCGCCGAATTTGCGGCGTCATTGCCGGAAACGGTAAGCATCCCCGCAGCAAGAGATTTCAGGGTGACCTGATCACCCGGAAGAAGGCCCATGGAGGAACCCTCTACCCGAACCATTTCACTGGTAATGGTAATAATCCGGTTATTGACCGCCGCTTCTTCCAGCGTAATCAGAGCGGTCATAATTTTGGTTGTGCTGGCCATGGAAAGCCGCCTGTTTTCCTCCTTCGCATAGATAATCTTCCCGTCGTCCGCATTGATGAGAACCGCGGCCTTTGCGGTAACCTGCGGCTGTGTGTCCGCAAAAACCGGGAACGGAAAAGCAGCCAAAAGAGTGAAAACCAGCACGGAACAAATTATTTTTTTTAACAAAGCAACCACCTGCCTATAAAATATATGCAGGCGGCTGCTTCAATATTGACTATTAAATTTGCGGATCTTCCAGCTTTACGTCTCCGGTGCTGCCCTCGGATTTAAAATCGTCTTTCTTCTCCGCCCTGGGCTTTTTGTTTTCGCCTTTTTTGCTGCCTACAAAGTCGCTGATTTTGTCTACGACTTCCGGAAACATTCCGATGATACGGTCCGCCGTGCTGTTGTACGGATCAATCTGAAGCAGTTTCACGTTGCCGTTGCAGATCGTGATGAAAGCAACCGGGTTAATGGAAACGCCCGCGCCGGTGCCGCCGCCGAAAAACTCTTTTTCCGTCTGAACCTTGGAGGGAAAATCCGAACCGCCGGAAGCAAAGCCGTAGCTGATCTTTGAAACCGGAATAATAATCGATCCGTCCGGCGACGTAATCGGGTCGCCGACGATGGAATTGATATCCACCATTTGTTTGATTTTTTCAAGCGTCGTATTCATCATGCCTTCAATAGGATGGTCGCTCATTTTAATGCACCGCCTTATTCTTCGTTTTTGTTCTTTTAAATTTTGATAAAATACCGGTTTCCTTTAAGACCTTTAAAAATTTAATCAGCGCTGACAGTCCGTAGGAAACAAGAAACAGCAACAGGATATGAATCTTTCCGTCAAAGCGGATCCTGCTTTCTTCCGACTGAAAATCCGGAACAATGTTGATATGATAGTCCTTGCACTTCATATTGTTGACCAGAACGCCGAAGGATGTATAAACCACCGAGCAGACATTCCCGTAAAGGATCGCCGTTTGGGCGGCGTCACCGTCCGCAACGGCGATATCCGTGGAAATACGGTCGATCACCATATGGGACAGAAGTTTTTTTGCCGTTCCGGTTGCGATTGAGGCAAGTCTTTTTACAATATTCAGAAAGCCGGATAACCCTCTTTGCTTTATTATGTCCCGAATTACCGATTCTGTTTCATCGGTTTTCTCAATATTTTCTTCTTTTTTCTCCGGTTCCTGCTTTTCCTCTTTCTCCTCAGCCGGCTCAACCGTATACCGGAAAAACAAATACCGTATCTTCACCGCCGCCTCGTTTTCGTAATGGGCATATACGGTAACCGGGCAAAGCAAAAGAATCAGGAAGAAAAGAAGAACCGATGCGATAATGATCAATGCAGTCGTCATAAAGCCTCCAAAAACGATTTGGAACGCCGTTTAAGCATCCGACGCTTCCGCTGTTTCTTCTTCACCGGACTGCTTTTGCGGGAGCGGAGGCAGTTCACTCAGCGAGGAAATGGAAAGGCACCTTAAAAAGTCCGGCGTGGTTCCGTAAAGCAGCGGCCTGCCCGGCAGTTCCAGCCTGCCGCGCTCTTCAATCAGCCCCTTGGACGTCAAACTGCCCAGCACGCCCGAGCAGTCAACGCCGCGAATCTGCTCGATAAACGCTTTGGTTACCGGCTGATTGTAGGCAACGATTGCAAGAACCTCCATAGCCGCCTGCGAAAGCGGCGTGTTCCTGCGCATATCCATAACCTTGCGCACATGCCCGGCATACTCCGGGTTGGTGCACATCTGATAATTATTTTCAAGCTTTACAATCCGGACGCCCGCATCCGGCCGATTAAACTCGTCCATCAAATTTTTAAGCATTTTTGAAGCAGTGGGAACGTCAAGTTCCAGAGCTTCCGCAATCCGGTTTACGGAAACCGGGTCTCCGCTGGAAAAAAGGATTGCTTCTATTGCTCCCTGAAGCTTTTTGATTTCCAAACCTTCGCACCGCCGTTCATCAATTTTATTGTTGCATCCCGGCTGCCGCCCTCAATGCGAATCCTTTTTCCTTTCACCAGTTCAAGCACCGCTAAAAAAGTGGCAACCAATTCTGATTTTTCCTGTTTTTCTTCAAACAGCGATTCATATTTTACTTCGCTTTTCCGCCACAGCCGCCGGAGCACATAAATAATACGGGAAGCAACCGACACAACCTTGTGGGATACGATCCCGGAAAAGGCCTCCGCCGGCGGAGGCAGGAACCGTCTGCCGCGCCCCGCGGCGTTCAGGTAAGCCGCCAGCAGCTCCTGCGGGCTGTGCTTGCGCTCATAAGTATTGTCAAATTCAACCTCAGCCGGTTCGCGTACAAAGGAATCAAAACCGAAATGTTCCGTTAAAATTCCCGCTATTTTTCTGCATTCCTGATATTCCAGAAGCTGACCGGTCAATTCGCGCCGGAGCTCCTCCGCCTCCTCATGCTTTGGAAGCAGGTAAACGGTTTTGATATAAACCAAACGGGCCGCCATCTCAAGGAATTCGCTGGCGATATCCATATCCTGCTCCTTCATTACGTTGATGTGTTCCATATACTGCTCAAGCAGTTCGGAAATCTGGATATCGCAGATATTCAGTTTATTTTTACCGATCAGGTAGAGGAGCAGGTCAAGCGGCCCCTCAAACGCCGGAAGCTTATAGGATAGTTTTTCCATAGTGCCCCGCTTTTATAACAGGCCGAACAGATGGTACAGCGTTTGGGCAAGCCAGAACACCCCGTCAAAAAACAGGTTCTGCAGATAGCCGATCGGCGCGCTCAGCACTCCGCTGAAAAGGACTACAAACGCCACCATTACAATGATATTCTGGTATCTGTAATAATTATAAAGCGTTTTATTCGACAGAAACGCGCCCAGAATTTTTGAGCCGTCAAGCGGCGGCAGCGGGATTAGATTGAAAACTGCCAGCCCCACGTTGATGGAAATATACGCGCCGAAAAAGCGGTTTACAAATTCAGGAAGCGTACTCTCCTTTGTCGCAATCCAAATGCCTACATAGATTAAAGCGCCGACAAAGGAAGCCAGCAGATTGGAAACCGGCCCCGCCAGAGCGGTAATCGCCATATCGCGCTTCGGGTTCTTAAAATATCTTGTATCCACTGGCACAGGCTTGGCCCATCCAAAGCCGAACAGCAGCAGGAAAAGGGCGCCCGCCGGGTCAATGCTGGTAATCGGGTTTAACGTGATCCTTCCCTGATACTTTGCGGTATTGTCGCCCAGCTTATAAGCAACCCAGCCGTGGGCGCATTCATGGAGCGGCAGAATACAAAATATAATAAACAGTGTAGCCAGAATCTGGGAAACAATGCTTGCCATGGAAATCGGCTGCCCTGAAAAGATGTCGCGAAGCATATCGATCAGCATATTACACTCTCCTTTTTATCTGATTATTATAATACTTTACAATGAAAAAAACAAGCAATGTGCCGGCCCGCCCCCTGAAATTGTAAATAAATCGCCCAATATATAAGAAAATAAGAAAAAAAGCTTGCATTTAGCTGCTATATCTGATAAAATACCAATGTTGTAATTATATAACAGCCCCTATAAAGGAGGTGCAGATACATGGCAAAGTGTGAAGTTTGTGGCAAGGATATGGTTTTCGGTATAAAGGTTTCTCACTCACATCGGCGTGCGAATCGGACTTGGAAGCCTAATATTAAACGCGTGAAAGCGGTAGTAAACGGTACTCCTAAGCGTATTTACGCCTGCACCCGTTGCTTGCGTTCCGGCAAGGTTACCCGTGCTGTCTGATGCAAAACAGAACATTAGAGTTTAGAGGAGCCTTTCAGGCTCCTTTTTGCTGCAAAAATTTAAGGCAAACTGCTTCATCTGCAGTTTGCCTTTTGCTTTAGGATTTATGTTTTACGCTGATCTTTTTTTCCGTTCCGTTCTTAATTCTTTCTATGTTGGATTTATGCTTTACAATCAGGATAACCGCCAGAACCAAGGCGATTGCCGTGGTTGCAAGCACGTAAGAAAGCGTGACCGCCGAATTCCCGCCGCGGTAATCCAGAAAGTAAGTAAGAAAGAAGTTTGTAACCGGGAACGAAGCCGCGGCTACCATGGAGGACAGGGATACAATTTTTGTTACAATCAGCATAACGATAAAGATGGAAATGACAATAATGAAGACGCGCCAGTCAACCAGGGCAATCATGGCCGCACTGGTCAAAACCCCTTTGCCGCCTTTAAAGCCGAAATAAAGCGGGAAAATATGCCCGATTACACAAACGATACCCGCAATATAGCCGCCGTACCGTGCTGCCTGCTCAAGCACAAGCGGGGATGCGGACAAACCGCTGCAGAAGTACTGAAATATCGCTCTTCCGATCAGGACGGAAGCTGCACCCTTGGCAAAGTCGAAAATAAAGGTGAACAGCGCGGCTTTGGGGCCAACGGAGCGAAGCACATTCGTCGCACCCGCGTTCCCGCTGCCGAGCGTACGGATATCCGTATTGTGCTCAAACACTCTGGTGAAAATAATGGAAAAACTCAGGCTTCCCAAAAGATAGGATATAACCGCAACAATGATACCGGGCAGAATAAAATCCTGTAAATAATTCAGCATGGCAAATCCTCCTTATTTGTCCCCGCGCTCGCGCACGACAAAACGAATCGGCGTACCCTCAAGCCCAAAGGTTTCACGAATCCGGTTTTCCAGATACCTCTGATAGGAAAAATGGAAAAGCTGTTCGGAATTGACAAAGCAGACAAAAGTCGGCGGCTTTGTGCTCGCCTGCGTCATATAATAGATTTTCAGCCTCCGGCCCTTGTCGGTAGGCGGCTGGACTCTGGCAACCGCCTGCGCCAGCACGTCGTTGAGCATGCCCGTGGCAATGCGGATGGCATTGGAATTGGCCACATGCTTAATCAGCTCAAAAAGGCGGTCAAGCCTCTGCCCCGTTTTGGCGGAGATAAAAATCATCGGCGCGTAGGACATAAAGGAAAAGTCTTTTTCCAGCTGCGCACGGTAGTCAATCATGGTACGGTCGTCTTTTTCCACCGCGTCCCATTTATTGACGACGATCACGCAGCCCTTTCCAGCCTCGTGCGCAAGCCCTGCAACCTTAGAATCCTGGTCCGTAAATCCGACGGTGGCGTCGATCATGATTGCGCAGACATCGGCACGTTCAATGGCCATCTGTGCGCGGATCACGCTGTAGCGCTCGATGGTATCCTCCACCTTGTTTCTCCTGCGCAGTCCCGCCGTATCGATCAGGGTAAAACGGCCGTACTGATTTTCAATGGTCGTGTCGATCGCGTCGCGGGTCGTACCGGCGATGTCGGAAACAATACATCTTTCCTCACCGGAAATCTTATTGACAAGGGAGGACTTTCCGACATTCGGTTTGCCGATGATGGCAACCTTGATCAGTTCGCCGTCCGCCTCTTCCTCTTCCTCCGGCGGAAACTGCTTTACGATCAGGTCGAGCAGGTCGCCCGTACCGTGGCCGTGTACCGAAGAAACCGCAACCGGATCGCCCAGCCCCAGATTGTAGAACTCATAGAATTCGGCGGGCGGGCCGCCGACCGTATCACATTTGTTTACACAGAGGATGACGGGCCTTCCGCTCTTCATCAGCATGGTCGCAACATCGGAATCGGTGGCGACGACGCCGCTGCGGATATCGGTAACCAGAACGATTACATCCGCCGCGTCAATGGCAAGCTGCGCCTGTACCCGCATCTGGGATAAAATCACATCGGCCGCGTTCGGCTCAATGCCGCCCGTATCCACTATGGTGAATTTTCTTCCGTCCCATTCGCATTCGCCGTATATTCTGTCCCGTGTAACGCCGGGCGTATCGTCCACGATGGAAAGTCTCTGGCCGATCAATTTATTGAAAAGCGTTGATTTGCCGACATTCGGCCTGCCGACAATCGCAACAACCGGCTTAGACATTTTTATCACTCCCTATAATCGCATTCAAAAGCTCATACCCGTCGTTGGGAACAGGCACCGCCTTAATCGCGAACTCTCTTTCGATCTCTTTTAAGGACACATCGTCAAGAAATATGTCGCCCTCGCGGCGAAGCATCACGCCGGGCAGAAGCAGTTCGTCGCCCAAATCGCGGCCCTTCAGCTGTTCCAGAATATCCCCGCCGGTTACCAGCCCGGCTACGTTGATAGTATGGCCAAAAAAATTATTTACTATTGGAACCACATTACAAGTAAGATTATGGCATTTTATTCTTAATTCGTCAAGTAAGCTGTCCAAAAACGGATGCGCCGCCACACCGGTGGCAATGGTTACCCTGCGCGGCCCGGCGGGCGCTTCAAAGTCCTCCAGAGCCTGTTCAAATTCCTGTTTCAAGTTTGCCATCAGTCCCACGCCGTTTTCCAGCTGGTCAAAATCGCCGTAAAATTCGGCGGGCGGTATGGGACGCTGCGCCTTGAGATAGAATTCATCCGCCGCATAGCAGACCCTTTCGCCGTATTCCGCTTCAAAGCGATTCCCATACTCCTCTGCTATTCCCAGTACAGCCTGCGCGGAAGCGATATCATACGGTTCCAGGGGGTACAGCCCTTCCCTGAATTTCGTCAGCCCCAGCGGCACCAGCGCGATGCTCTGAACGGAGGGATACAGCCTGCCGAGATCGGTCAGACTGCGCCGGAGTTCGTCCCCGTCGTTTATCCCTTTGCACAAAACGAGCTGGCAGTTGATTTTTATGCCCGCGTCCGCAAAACGGTATAAAATATCGAGCGATCTTCCCGCAAACCGGTTCCCCATCATTTTTACGCGCAGCTCCGGATTTGTGGTATGCACCGAGATATTGATCGGGCTGATATGCATTTTGATGATCCGCTCCACGTCGCGTTCCTTCATGTTTGTAAGGGTGATATAATTGCCAAACAGAAAGGACAGGCGGGAATCGTCATCCTTAAAATACAGACTGCTCCGCATCCCTTTCGGCAGCTGGTCAATAAAGCAGAAAATGCACCGGTTGCTGCAGGAATGCTGCTTATCCATAAGATATGTTTCAAATTCCAGTCCAATGCATTCATATTCGCCTTTTCGGATGGATACGGTCCGCTTATTCTGATTTTCATCCAACAGTTCAACTGTAAGATTCCGTTCCGTTTCGTAAAAACGGTAGTCCAGAATATCATAGATTTCATTGGAATTGATGGAAACAAGCGTTTCCCCCGGCAGAATTTTCGCCATTTCAGCAGGGCTGTCCTTTTCAACCGATTTGATTTTAACTGGCATGGCTGCTCCTTTACAACATACCGGCAAGCCGGGATTTCATTTTGCAAAAAAATAAGAGAAGGATTGCTCCTTCTCTACATTTTCGGAAAATCAAGGGAAAACTCAGGCTTCCTTCTTAATAACTTCCCTGCCGTTGTAGTAACCGCAATTACCGCAAACTCTGTGTGGAGCCTTGAACTCACCACATTTCGGACATTTCATCAGAGCCGGAGCACTAAGTTTCCAGACATTGGAACGTCTTTTATTCTGTCTTGCGCTTGATAATTTTCTCTTTGGTACCGCCATCGTCAGCACCTCCTTACAAAACTAGGGCTATTCTTCTATCAGCTTTTTAAGAACCTCCAAGCGAGGATCAACCTGATGCAAATCACAATTACATGTTCCGTCATTCAAATTTTTACCGCAGACCGGACATAAACCCTTACAATCCTCGCTGCATAAAAACTTTGTGGGAAGCTCAAGCAATATATCCGCTCTCATCAGCTCGTCCAGATCCAGTTTGTAATCCTGAACCTGAATGTAACTGTCGTCGTCTTCATTTTCCAGAGACAGAACAAGCGTGTGCGCAAACGTGTAATGATACTGCTTATTGATCTGTTTGGCGCAACGGTCACATGGAATGGAAAAATCGAACGTAACGTCGACATCCAGTTTAGCAAAGCCGTCATGGCTCTTTACCGCACCTTTCACCGACACAGGCGACACAAACGGATCATATCCGTTGATATCCGTTGATGATAAATCCATGCTGTAATCAAACGGGCAGCTCTCGCTGTCATTTGAAAATACTTTTTTTAAATCAAGAAGCATAATTCACCTCAGCGCTACATTCAAATATTATATAGGTTCTTGAGCGCTTTGTCAATGGGGAATTACGGATTCGACCATATTTCGTCACAAAGATACTGCCGGAGGCGGAAACGCCCCCGACAGTATGAAAATATGAACCGATCCGTTTAGATCTGAACCGCTACCGAATTGATTTCCTCCGGAAGGTCGCTTGCGTTTGCGGAAACCAAAAGGGTGATTTTAGTATCTGCCAGAGCGGAAAGCGTATTCATCTTTTCTGCAAAAGCGGAAAATGCCTTCATGTCCTGACC
>JAEWUH010000011.1 GCA_023397245.1 Bacillota bacterium
TTCATTACAGAAAAAAGCAAAATCGCTGCTGTTCTGGATATTCGGCTTTTTTACAAAATCGACCGCCCCGGTATCCAATGCTTCAAAAATCCCGATGTTCAGGGAGCTGACCAGAACGACCGGAACCGGATAGCTGGGCAGTATTTCTTTGAGAAAATCCGTACCCTTTCTGTCCGGCATTTCAACATCCATCGTTACTACGTCGGGTGACAGCTCTTTAATTTTTTTTTCGGCTTCCTGGGCGCTTCCCGCCGTGCCGACCACCTGAATGGTGGAATCCCCGATCAGCGCTTTCTGAAGCGCCGCCCGGAAAAAGAGCGAGTCATCAACAATCAAAACCCGGATGATATTTTTAATTGCCATTTAGACTTTATCCTTTCTGATAAATGGACGGCTGTATGTACTGGAATTTGGTAGTATCCCTCTGCACCGTTTCAGAGTGCCCGATAAACAGATAGCCGCCGGGTTTCAGAACATCATAGAATTTGTTGATCAGGATATTCCTTGTAGGCTGGTCAAAATAGATCATGACATTCCTGCAAAAGATCAGGTCAAACGGCTGCCGGAAAGAAAAGGGCTCCATAAGGTTCAGCGGTTTGAAAATTACCTGGTTACGCACCTCTTCGTTCAGGATATAATGCTCGCTGCCCTGTTTTGTGAAATATTTATGCTCCCAGGCAGGCGGAACATTCTTCAGCGACTCTTTTCCGTACAGGCCGTCCTGCGCCTCGCGCATGACCTTTTCAGAAATATCCGTAGCCAGAATTCGAAAATCCCAGCTCGATTTCTGAAGACCGAAATAATCCATCATCACCATAATGGTGGTGTAGGCCTCTTCTCCGGAAGAGCATCCCGCGCTCCAGATGCGGATATCCTTTCTGCTGTTCGTCTGCTCCTGCAAGGGAAGAAAGGTATTCTTTAAGAAATCAAAATGGGCCTCTTCCCTGAGAAAATACGTGTGGTTTGTCGTAAGCTTATTTAGTATTACCGAAATCTCCGCCGGATTATTCTGCTTAATGATTTTAATATAATCCGTAAAGGAGGTAAGCCCCTTTTCCGTTAGAACGGAAAAAAGCCTTGCTTCGATCAGCTGTCTTTTATTAATCAGATTGATGCCGTAGTTGTTTTTTATGAACGTGACGATTTCTTCGAATTCGCGGTCCGTTAAATGAATCATTGTGTCCCCCCGAAAGCTCTTGCGCGCAGCCGAAGCAGACGCCTAATTATTATTGTAGAGATTGACAATATCCAGAATGAGCGTAATACTGCCGTCTCCCAGAACTGCACAGCCGGCGATGCCGGTGTCTTTTACATTAAACTGGTTGAGATAAACAGGAAGCGATTTTACAACGACCTGAACCTCGCCCAGCAGATTATCTGCAAAAATGCAGTATGCCTTTTCGTGGTTTTCCACCAGAATCACGATGCCTTCCTCAATATCCCTAACCTGCGTGTCGATGTTGAAGGTATTGTGCAAACGGATCACCGGAAAATACTGGTTGCGGACCATGATGATCTCATTGCCGTTCGTATCGCGAAGCAGGCTGGAGCTGTTTGCCTTAAACAGCTGCTTGATGTTGTTGATCGGAATCGTAAATACGGAGTCGCCCACGGCAATTTTCATACCGTTTACAATGGCAAGCGTAAGCGGAATCTTGAAAAGGGTCTTTGTGCCCTTGCCCTCCACGCTGTCAATGCTAACATCTCCGCCGATTTTCTCCACATTCTTTTTCACAACGTCCATTCCGACGCCGCGGCCGGAATATTCCGTGACCACTTCGTTTGTGGAAAATCCGGGCATGAGAAGGAAGTTATAGATTTCCCTCGGGGTGTAATCCTTTTCCGGCTTTTTGAGCATACCCTGCCTCTTCGCTTTTTCCAGAACCGCCTTGCGGTTGATTCCGCCGCCGTCGTCCTGTACGGAGATCAGGATTTCACCGCCCGTATTCTGGGCGGAAAGGGTAACCTTCCCCTTCGGTGGTTTGCCTGCGCGCGCGCGTTCCTCCTTGGTTTCAATGCCGTGATCCATGGAATTGCGCACCAGATGCATGATCGGGTCGCCGATACTGTCAATAATGGTCTTGTCAACTTCGGTATCCTCGCCGACCGTGACCAGCTCCACATCCTTGTCCAGCTTCTTGCTCATATCGCGGACAATGCGGTTCATCTTCTGGAATACGCCGGAAATCGGCACCATGCGGATCGACATGACGATTTCCTGAAGCTCGTCGGTAAGCTTGCGCAGCTGGCGGGAAGCTTTTGTAAAGTTATTGTCGATCCCCTCGTTCTGCGCGGACGGCACGGAAGTCACCATGGATTCGGTAATTACGATCTCGCCCATCAGGTCCATCAGGTTATCCAGCTTGACAAGGTTTACATTGATCAGATTCTGTTTTACCGCCGTATGGTTCGCTGCGGTGTTTTCCTGCGTGTTTTCCGTTTTTTCGTTCGCGGTCTGTTCCTCCGCGGATGTTTTCTGCACGTCGGCTTTTTCGTTCACGACGGTATAATTCTTGGTATAAACAAAGTTTTCAATGATCTGAACTGCCTTCTGCATTCCGACCTCATCCGCAAACCGGATAAGAAAACCGTTCTGAATAATGACATCCGCGCTGTGGCGGTTTGTTTCGATGTCCCTGGGTTCGTAGTCGATATAGCTGTAAACATCGGAAATCTGCTGTACCAGCATCAGCGCGCGCAGGTTTTCCATTTCGGTTCCGTCTTCAAAATGAACGCGGACGGCATAGGGATAATCTTTGCCGGACACAGCGCCGTCCTTTCCCGCGGTTTCCGCCTTCACAGCAGGTGCGGAAGCCGGCTCGGCGCTCGGAGCAGGGGCAGCCGGAGCAGGTTCCGGACTTGCCTCCGCGGCCTGCGGGGCGGACGCTGCAAGCGATTCTTGATTTTCCTGCAGTTCTCCCGAAATCTTTTTTAAAAAATCGTTAATTTCCGACTCAAAAGTGCCGATATCTGTAGTAAGCGGCTCATTATTTTCAACTTTTGATATTTCGTCCTTGATAAAATCGCTGGATTTGAACATGAGGTCAAACAGTTCCTGAATAAACTGCGGTTTTATGCCGTTTTCCCGGACATAGTAGAACAGATCCTCCGCCTTGTGGGAAATCGTCGTCAGACTGCTGAACTGCATCATTGCGGACGACCCCTTGATTGTATGCATGATACGGAATATTTCATTAATGCTGTCGGTGTCGAAGGTATTTGCTTTTTCACAGTTAAGCAGGATTTCATCGAGATGTTCCAGCAAATCATTTGCTTCAAATAAATAGACTTCAAGCATTGATTCCATATTGTTATCCATTTATATTTCACCGCCTAATAAACTTTTATATACTATATATCGATACAATTCCCATAAAATTAACTTCCCAAGCTAAAATTTTATTTTTGAGGTGTTTTTATGCCTGATAATCTGAAAATAACCACCCCGATTTCGACTAATGAAGGGATTAATAAGCTCCAGCCCTCCAAACGGCCGAACGCCCCGGTTACGATTAACCCCGCGGAAATCAACCAGCCGGATGCGGGAACCCAGGCTGAAAAAAATACCGATTTCAATCTTTTGCTGAACCGGAATTCCGTATTCAGCCGGTTTGCGGAGCAGTTTGCGCAAACGCCCCAGCTTACCGAAACAATGCAGCAAATCCTGTTCGATCTGTTCAGCAGGACTGCGGATATCGAACATTCCAAATCCGTTTCGCCGATGATGAACCGCCTTGCTGCCGCCATGAAAATGGACGGCGACGCAATGGTGGAAAACCTGATGTTTCAGGGCGGCAACCAGACAAAATTTTCGGCGCCGGTGTTTGACCAGTTCCGCGAGATTTCAAGCCGGAATCCAAACTCCGAATTTGACACGCACCTTGCCAGCCTGCTGAAGGCATATGACTCGTTTTTCTCCATCGGAGATACTACGAACTCCGTTATAAAGGAACTGAACACCCTCATCAAGCAGATACCCAATTCGTTCGGGATAAAGGTGCAGGAGCTGGCCAACGAACTTCGGACCGATCAGCCGGCAGAGAACCTTGACGGCAACCTGGCCGTGTTAAAGGAAAAAATTATTCCCCTGCTGAGCCGGTATGTAAATACAACGAACGATTTCGGACGCTCCAGAAACACCATAACCCTGCTGATTCACGATATCGCCCGGCTGAATGTAGGCTCGCGCCAGGAGATGGCGGACCAGTTCTCCAACCTGATGGACTACTGCCGGTACCAGCTGAGTATGCCGGCGGACGAGCTGGAAAACCTGAAATCGCTGTTTATCCGGCATCTGAACGACCTTTCCCAGCCGCCGGAAAACCGGCTGTATTCCTCGCTCATCGACGCGCTGGAGGAGGGCCCCAAGCCAACCGCTTCCGGGCTGAACCAGTCGTTTTATAGGGATACGATCCAGTCCCTTCTGCTGAACAACAGCGTATATATGCCCTACACCCACCTTTTCCTGCCGGTCAACTACCAGGGGCAGTTTATGTTCGCGGAAATCTGGATTGAAAAAGACGACCGGGACTCAAGCTCGGCCGGAGCAGCCCCGGCCGGGCAGAAGCCGACAAAGCTGCTTCTGAATTTTGAGATAAAGGGTCTGGGCTATTTTGAGGCATCCATCGAGCTGCTGCAGACAAGGGCAAGCGTCAGCCTGAGCTGCCCCTCCTCCCTTGCCGCAAAAAGCCGTGAAATCGGCTCAAAAATATCGGAAATCTTCACGCAGAACGGGCTGACGGCCGATACCGTTCTGATTCAGCCCGGCGGCGATTCCTTAAACACCCAGAAAATCATTAAAAAGATATACGAGAGGAAGAGTGGCATAGATGTCTCAGTATGACCGAATAAACCGCGCCGCAGCTCTGAAATACTCGCAGGAAAGCGCGGACAGCGCCCCGGTTGTGGTTGCCTCCGGGCTCGGCTATGTCGCCGAAAAAATCATTTCCGTGGCGCAGGACAACGGCGTTCCCATCTACCATGACGATTCGCTGGCGAACCTGCTTTCCCAGCTGGATGTGGGCAGCGAAATCCCGCCGGAGCTCTACAAAGCCATCGTGGATATTTACGTGTACTTCCTGAATTTTCAGTTGAAGGATACGCCGAAGCCCGCTCCCGAAAGCAGCGCGGCGCCTCAATCTTAAAAAAGTGCGGCGCCATAAGGCCAAAAGTGTTAAAAACTTTTTAAATATCACGATTTTTGATGACAGAATACTAATTTTTTCTGAAATGAGCCGATATATGCTTATAGCGGTTTATTAGAAATATTTGTTTGCAGGCGCCGTCAACAGCCGAAGTGGGCGCCATAAAATTTATGCCGAGACGGCAGCGGAGAATGGTGATTGATATGGAAAACACAGCAGTAAATACTTTATCGAAGAGCAGCGCAGCAGAGTCTGTATCAACTGAAAAACACCTTACTTTTTTTATTGATAATCAGCTTTTCGCAATTCAGAGCAGCCAGGTGGTCGAGATTATCCGTATGCAGCCCATTACGTTCATGCCCAAGCTGCCTCCTTACGTAAAGGGAGTCATTAATCTGAGAGGAAAAATTGTCCCCCTCATCGATCTGCGGCTGAAGTTGGGCAAAGAACCTGCGGAGTACGACGAGCATACCAGCATTGTGGTGGTGGACACGGGAGACATAAGCGTCGGATTTATCGTAGACAGGGTAAACGATGTTACGGATATTGCGAAGAATCAGATCAGCGAATCCCCCAAGCTTGCAAAGGCAACGGAGAACAACTATGTGACCGGGATCGCAACGCTGGAAAATGAGGTTGCGATGATTCTGGACCCAGTCTGCATACTGACGGAAACCGACAGTGAAGTAAAATCGGAAAAAGCAGTGCAGAACCCGGCAGATGCGAATGCATAAAAAAGCCATTAAAATGGGGGTATTCCGATGTTGCCGATTTCCCAGCAATATTTAAAATCCAGGTGTGAGATCAGGACCGTTGACGGCAATTTGCTCGCTTCCGGATTTCTAATTGCCATTGACGGAGACATTATAAAAATTGGCCGGGAAACGGATTTTCTTCCCACACTTCACTGCGGTACTCTGGTAAAAGTCCATGTTTCCAACCAGGACCTGAAAGCCAAGGACCTGATTGGAAAGGTTTTTCTTTCCAATTCGGACCTGCTGCAGGTTTCCGACGTACAGAACTACGAGGATTTTGACCGAAGAGGTTATTTTCGCCTGCGGCTGAACCTACACACACAGGCTTACCCCGCTTTGAGTGACGGGACTCCGATCCAGCCCGTTGAGATTTTTCAGATTTATGTTTCCGATCTGAGCCTCAGCGGATTTTTCTTAAAGACAAGGAAAACGATGGAGATCGGAGACTGCTTTATTGCTGTGCTGCCCTTGACAGACGCGCGTATCTCCTTTGTCTGCAAGGTGCAGAGATTTCAGAAAGTCAACAGCCGGTCAAACGGTTACGGCTGTTCTTTTGAAAACAATACGAACCGGCAGTTTGACTTGCTTTGCAAATTTATTTTTGAAAAGCAGAGGGAACAAATTCGGAGTTCCAGAAAAGAACTGTAATTAAAATAAATTAATGAGGTGA
>JAEWUH010000256.1 GCA_023397245.1 Bacillota bacterium
GAACGGCAACAGCCGCTTCCTCTTCGGGGAAGGAATCCCGGGGAGACGATGAGCTCTGAATATCGCGGTCGTCTTTCAGCTTAATCCGGGACATGGTTTTCTTCAGCAGCTTCGCCTGGTTGCTCAGCTCCTCGCTGGTGGCCGCGCTTTCCTCGCTGGTGGCGGAATTAGTCTGCACCACCGCCGAAATCTGATCCAGACCGAGCGTTACCTGATTGATGGAGGTTGCCTGTTCGCCGGACGCGGCGGAAATTTCACCGATCAGGTCGGTCGTCTTCTTTGCGGAATCGATCACCGCATGAATTGATTCCGCTGTTTCATCCGCTATCTTCCTGCCGTTTTCAACCGACCGGATCGAGCTTTCGATCAGGGAAGTGGTATTTTTTGCAGCCTCTGCGCTCTTGCCTGCCAGATTCCGCACTTCATCCGCCACAACGGCAAAGCCCTTGCCCGCCGCACCGGCGCGCGCCGCTTCCACAGCCGCATTCAAAGCGAGGATATTGGTCTGGAACGCGATATCCTCGATCGTTTTAATAATTTTTCCGATTTGGCCGGAGGACTGGCTGATCTCCGACATTGCCGTAACCATCTGCCCCATCTGCTCATTCCCGCGCATGATCTGCGAAGAAGCTTCAAGGGACAGCTGATTGGCGGAGGCCGCGTTGGCGGCATTCTTATTTACCTGGTGTGCAATCTCCGTAATAGAGGCGGACAGTTCTTCAATGGAGCTTGCCTGCTCCGTGGCGCCCTGCGAAAGAGCCTGCGACGCGCCGGAGACCTGCTCCGCCCCGGTTGCCACCTGAATCGCGGAACGATTGATATCGCTGAACATATCGCTCAGATTTGAAATGATTTTATTCAGCGCGGTATTAATTTCAGCAAAATCTCCTTTATAATCCAGCTTCGTTTCAACGGTACAGTCCCCTTCGGCCAGACTGTCCAGAACATAGGAAATTTCGCTGATATAACCGTTCAGGGTATCTACCGTATCGCCAAAGGATTTGGAAAGGACGCCGATTTCGCCCTCTGAATTTACCTTTGGCACCTCCGAGTGCAGGTCGCCTTCCGAAAGCAATTCAATGCGCTGAACCAGACCGGCAATCGGGTTTGCAATACGGCTGGAGGTTCTGAAAGCGATGAGCAGTGAAACAATAATAAACAAAAGCATTAGTCCGGCTGTCAGAATGACGGATGTGCGGAATCCGTTCATCATTTCATCTGTTTTCGCAGCCACAGCGATGGACAGCCCGTCCGTATCAGGGATGGGAACATACTTGATGTACTGCTGCTGGCCGTTCAGCGTGATGGTGCGCACCCCGGATTTACCCGCAATCATATCCTTCACAACGGATGCGGCTTCGGCACAGGACCCGTCCTTTTTTGCCATTTCAATGTAATTTACGTTCTTTTTCACATTGTTCCGATCCTTGTGGGCAATAATGGTTCCGCTTTTGTCGGTAATAAAGCTGTAACCGGTAGAACCAATCGTTGCGTTGTCCACCATGGAGCTGAAGGTATCCGCGTTGATTTCCGCAAAAGCAATCCCCTCATAGGAGCTTGTATTGTTCACCTTTGCAGACACATACAGAACCAGATCGGAACTGACCTTACTCTTCATAGGGCTCGAAATATAAATTTTTCCGCTCATCGCCTGCTTATAAAACTCTTCATCCTTAACATTGAGCCCGTCAATATCGGTTTTGCCGGTTTCATCCGCAATATGTATGCTGATAAAGCCGTACTGCTTCGCCAGTTTTTCCTTTGTTGCCAGAATATTCACGGCAAACTGGGAATTGGCCGTAATCGTATTATTTACAGAAACCTGCTGCATTGACATTTTGTACTGATATATTTTATTCTGAACGTTTTGGCTGTATGCTTTGGATGCAAGCGCTACTTCATTTTCCATATTGCTGTAGCTGTTATTATAGAGAATTGTTCCCGTTACGATACCGCTTAAGGTACTGACGGAAACTGCCAGGCCTACCATTCCGATTAAAAGCGCCCTTTTGATTGACTTGGATTTTTTAGCTCCATTCCTCATAAAAGACACATCCCTTTCAATACAATTTATCTCAGCGGGTAGAATAAATACATTTCCCCTTACTATTATTGTTTTTTAAAAGATAAAAATCAATATACGATTATGTAAAAAAAACAGATATGATTCTATATATAAATAACAAGGGGCTGTATTAAAAGTCCCCGTGTATAAAATATTGCACAAAAAATCACCCGGATAATCCGCAACATGCAGGATTAAACCGGGCGATTTATCATTATTCATGACTATTCTTTGTGAAATTTGTCATTCGGGAGGACTTATGGTACAGCCCCTTGCTTTCCCCATTAATATTTGCCGGTTCCCTCAAATTTCGGCTTTGGGGCGGAAACACTGTTTTTCTGAGAAGATGTATCCCTCGGAGACGATACGCTTTGAATATTCCGGATGTCCTTCAGCTTTATTTCCGCCATCATATCCTTCAGCAGCTGCGCCTGACTGCTCAGCTCTTCGCTGGTGGCCGCGCTCTCCTCGCTGGTGGCGGAATTGGTCTGCACCACCGCCGAAATCTGATCCACGCCGAGCGTTACCTGATTGATGGAGGTCGCCTGCTCGTTGGACGCGGCGGAAATTTCGCCGATGAGGTCGGTCGTCTTTTTCGCTGTTTCAATGATCGCGTCGAGCGATTTCGCGGTTTCATCCGCAATTTTCGTGCCCTTTTCAACCGACCGGATCGAGCTTTCAATCAGGGAAGTCGTATTCTTCGCGGCCTCCGCACTCTTGCTTGCCAGGTTCCGCACTTCGTCCGCCACAACGGCAAAGCCCTTGCCCGCCGCACCGGCGCGCGCCGCTTCCACTGCCGCGTTCAAAGCGAGAATATTGGTCTGGAACGCAATATCCTCGATCGTTTTGATGATCTTTCCGATTTCGTTGGAAGACTCGCTGATTTCCTTCATTGCCGCAACCATCTGTTCCATTTGTTCGTTCCCGCGCACGACCTGCGAGGAGGCTTCAAGGGACAGTTTGTTTGCGGAGGCCGCATTCGACGCGTTCTTGTTCACTTCCTGCGCGATTTCCGTGATGGAAGCGGACAGCTCTTCAATGGAGCTTGCCTGCTCCGTGGCGCCCTGCGATAGTGCCTGCGACGCGCCGGAAACCTGCTCCGCACCGGTTGCCACCTGATCGGCGGACCGGGTGATATTCCCGAAGATTTCGTTCAGGGTTGCAATAATGGTATGCAGTGCGGTTCCGATCGGGGCAAAATCCCCCTGATAATCCTGCTGCGTATCCACCGTGCAGTCCTTTGCGGCGATACTTCCCAGAACAGAGGATATTTCGCCCACATAACCGTTCAGGGTGTCGACCGTACCGGCAAAGGATTTGGAAAGCGTCTCGATTTCATCCTGCGTTTCCACAAGCGGAACCTCCGAATGCAGGTCGCCCTGTGAAAGCGTCTCAATGCGTTTCACCAGCGCAACGATCGGTTTTACAATCGGGTTGGCCACCTTAAAGGCCACCACAAAGGAGATGATAACAAACAGGAGCATCAGCAGAGCCGTTATACTGATTGAATTATAAAAGCTGCTCATCATTTCGCTCTCGTTCGCGCTTACGGCGATGGACCAGTTATCCGTATCCGGAATTCTGCTGTAACCGATACGCTGATTGAAGCCGTTCAGGGAAACGGTCCGCGAGCCGGACTTGCCCGCTGTCATATTCTGAACAACGGAAGCGATACCCGCATATGTACTGTCTTTCTTTGCTTTTTCAATATAGTTTACAAAGGTGGTTACGTTGGAACGGTCCTTGTGCGCTATGATTTTTCCGTCCTGATCCACAATAAACCCGTAGCCGGACTGCCCGATGCTTACGCCGTCTATCATTTTGCTGAATGTATCGCTGGACAGAACGCAGATTACGATTCCTTCATAATTCACTGTTTTCGCCGATACCATCAGCGTGATGCTGGAATCGGTTTTTCTTACCACAGTGCTGGAAACGTCCGTTTGGCCTTTTATCGATTTTTTAAAATAATCGCGTTCGCTCACATTTGTATTATTCGTAGTCTGGCCCGTTGAATCGGCAACCATGATCTCCACAAATCCATATTGCTTGGCAAGATTGGCCATGACTGCCTTTCTGGTATCGAGGGGAAGTGTTTTCGTCGTGATCTCCGTGTTCTGAGCAATCGCCTCCGCCTTCGTCTTATAATTCGCGATCGCATTTTGAACGGACTGATTGTAAGCGGCGACGCTTTCGTTTACCCTGGAAGTTACATTATTCTCTGAATTCGAATAAAGCATTACTCCGGTCACCACGCCGCACAGTATACTGATCGATACGGATAACCCGACCATTCCGATCAGAAGTTTTCTGCGAATCGATTTTGTTCTTTGATTTTTTACTTTTTTCATTTATGACACTCCTTTACTAAAGAACTCTTCTACCATGTATTTCGTTGAATTTTCATAAAAGTTTAATATTTTATATATTTTTTTTATTAATTGTATATGATTTTATAATAGAAAAAACCCTGCAGTATGTTTCCTGCAGGGTTCTCTTTTTTATTATGCTGTACGAATTAATATTTATCGGAACTTTTCTGACCGTCCGCCGGAATTGAGACGCTGCTCTCCTTTGAGGCTGCGTCCTTCGGAGACGATACGCTTTGAATATTCCGGATGTCCTTCAGCTTTATTTCCGCCATCATATCCTTCAGCAGCTGTGCCTGACTGCTCAGCTCTTCGCTGGTGGCCGCACTCTCCTCGCTGGTGGCGGAATTGGTCTGCACCACCGCCGAAATCTGATCCACGCCGAGCGTTACCTGATTGATGGAGGTCGCCTGC
>JAEWUH010000178.1 GCA_023397245.1 Bacillota bacterium
GGGCAACGCATACTGTCCGCCTTGGTACTTGCCAGAATTATAGGCCGCTGCATAATAATTATTTATCTTGAAACCGCTGTCCTGTGCGATCATTCCGTCCAGTGATTTCAGGGCGCCTATGGAGGAAAATGCATTAAAATCGTCTGGCTGCACCATAAAAACGTCTGGCGCTTTACCCAATAACATCTGTTCGGAAAGCCACTCGGAGTAGTCTCGCTTTAAAATTCCGCTGGAGTACTCCACACGTACGCCCGGATGCTCCGCTTCAAAGCGCTGTATTACGTTATCCACGATGCGGTAACAGTCTCCGTTCGGGACATCCCAGTAACTACCGGCCATCATTCCGAAAGTGAGGACTGTCTCCTTTGGCCAGACCGTCCACAGGCCGAGTCCCACAGCCAGTGCCGCTGCTCCGATCAAAGCCGCCAGGCGGTGCCAGCGCTTCATGGTTCATCCTCCGTGTTCTGCATTATCATGCCGGTCTGCACGGCCCAGATTGCCAGTTGAGTGCGGTCGCGCAAGTCCAGCTTACTCAGAATTGTACTCAGGTAATTACGCACGGTTCCTTCCGAAAGCAACAGTTTCTGGGCAATCTCTTTATTTGAGAGGCCGCACCCGACTTGTCGTATTACCTGCCGTTCTATTTTGCTAAGTTCTTCAATATTCTTTTCCCCAACAGGAATAGAGAAATTACTCTGTGCCATTTTCGAAAAAAGATGGAGAACCTTCGTTGCAATGTCGGGGTTTATGATGGCGTGCCCGTCTGCAACCGTGCGGACTGCGTCGGCTAAATCTTTCATAGACACACCCTTGAGCAAATAACCGCTTGCTCCATATTTGAGCGCACTGAAAACATATTCGTCATCATCAAAGGTGGTCAGAACGATGATTTTCACATCCGGGTAAATCCCTTTGATGATCTTCGTGCACTGCACACCGTCGATCTCCGGCATGCGAATATCCATCAGAATGACGTCCGGTTGATCCTGCCTTACACAGCGGATAACCTCCCGGCCGTCGGCTGCAGTACCGGTCACTTCCATATCCTCATTTGTACTCAGCACAACTTTCAGGCTCTGCCGGATGAGCTCCTGATCATCTGCGATAAATACCTTGATCAAACTTCTTCCCCCCAGCGGATCGGGATTTTGGCCACAACTGTAAATCCGTCGGAACCATCATACGATACCTCGCCGCCAAGCAAGTCGACGCGTTCCAGGATATGCTGAAGGCCAAATCCCTTTTTGATCGTTTTGCAGCCGATGCCGGTATCATGGACTGTCAGCATCAGCCACTTTTCCTTTCTTGTAATCATAATAAAGATTTGTGTCGCCTTGCCGTGGCGAATTGAATTGGTAATTCCTTCCTGGATAACCCGATAGACCGCATCCTCCTCGTCCGGACTAAATTTCAGCGGCCCAAAATGGTTGTCAAAAAGAATCTCAGTCTGCGTGGCCGTACTGATTTCCCGAATCATTTTGCGCAGCGCCTCTTCCAGCGGCAGGCTTTCCAGCACGTCAGGGCGCAGCTGGTTTACAGAGCGGCGCACGTCTGTAATGCCCTGTCGGGCCACGTCGGAAATACGCGCGAGCTGCTGCTTGGTGTTCTCCGGAGAAACGTCAATCATGGTAATACAGGCGTCGATTCCCGCAGTAATCCCTGTCAGTGCATGACCAATTGTATCATGGATCTCGCGCGCCAGGCGATTGCGTTCCCGGATTTCCGTAATTTTTTCCGCATTTATCGCATAGTCCCGCAGACGTACATTCATTTGTTTTAGTTGGTCATTTGCACTGTTGAGCTGCTCGTTCAATGTGCGTATCCGTGTTGTTTCCTGTTGCTGAAAACGTATCAGGATAAGAATGCACAACACAAATTGAATAAAATTTATTGAGGTTAGGATGCTTCGAACACCTAACAGCAAGTTCTGCAATGAGGCGGTATAGTAGATTAGATACTGCTGAAACGAAACCATGCGGATTTTCAGTGAAATCAAATTATAGTCCGCAAATATGTAAAGAATCAGGGATGCGGCGAGAAGGACGAGCCGCTTTTTCTGATCTTGAACCTCTGTGACCAGATCTACGATGACCAGTAACAAAACTCCGTTGTAGCTCATATTCAACGCCAAAAATACGATAACTGCAAGAATAACCTCTGCTGCGCAAATCAGAAGCCTTACATTTGAACGCTTTTGAGGGCGTATCTGTTTGCAAAAAAGCACAGCAATCAGAACCAAATAACTGCTGATTGCAAGCAAGGCCGAACCCCAGAGTGAATTTGGCATAACCGAGACTTGATTTAAAAACTCCCGGGCGTTTCCTCTTGCACAAATAAAGTAAGAAGCATGGATCATAATACCGGAAAGGAAGAGCAGTATAATGAGATTCCAAAAACACATGAAGCTATAGATCGACAAAAGAGCTTTATTATTCATTATTTCACCTACGTCTTTACTGCCAGCCGTCTGTGCCGAAAATGTCTACATTTTCCTTAGAGATCAGTTGCACGGGGACGGAGCAGATTGTCTCATGCGCTTCCCCGTTAACGATGTGATACATCTGTTCGGCGGCAATCTTTCCAATCTTGCTTGGAAACTGCGCCGCGGTAGCTGCCATGTTACCCTCTTTGACCATAGCTTTTGCCTCTGGAGAACCATCCACGCCATAAACCAGGAACTTCGGAAGCAGGTTGTGATCTTTTAGCGCAGCCATTGCTCCCAGAGCACTTGGATCGTTCAACGCCATGACCACGTTAGCCTCCGGCGCCTGCTGCAGCAGTTTTTCCATTACAGGCATTGCGTTTTCGAGCTGCCCCACGCAGTCCCCACGCGCAACAATGTGGTAGGTATTGTGACCTTTGATCGTATCCTCAAAGCCACGAATGCGATCCACCGCAGATTTGGCGATCTTATGTTCAAGAAGAATGATGTTTGCGCTCTTCCGGCTTTTCATCATATACTGAGCACAAAGAACTCCTGCACCGTAATTATCCGAAACGACCGTGCATGCTGCAAGTGAACTATCTGAAACCGGTGAGTCCACAACGATTACCGGAATACCAGCCTGCCTGGCTTCCATCAATACAGGCTGCAACGAATCAACCTCTACAGGATTTAAAAAAATCGCGCGCACAGGCATCTGAATAAATTCCTGTATCTGCTGTATCTGTTTCTTTACATCCAATGCCGGGTCGCGGGTAACCAGCGTATCGCCCTCCGCCTCTACTTCCGAACGAATCTCATTATCTATAATTTCGTAGAACGGATTGTTCATCGTCATGTAGGTCGCTCCAAACTTTCGGCTTTGTTTTTGAGCTGAAACTCTTTCACTGTTTTGAATAACAATCCCAGTCGTGCCTATCAAAAGGGCAAATGCCACAAATACCGAAACGGCTACCAGCTTTCTCCCAAGAAATTGATGCACAAAAACCATCTCCCAGTTTCTGCCGATTTTATTCTTTTGTTTATTTTTCAGTATAGCAAAATGTTGCCGGTATTACAACTTTTTAAGGTGAATTTTGGGCAAATGTGAAAAAACTTGCTTCCTCCATCTCACTTTTTGCCTTGTGGATAGAAGCCCGCTTTAGTTCCGCGCAAAGCAATCGGTTATCACACACAGCAGTGTGCCGACAACAAGTGTTGTGCCAATAATAATCAGCGTACTCCAAATTTTGTCCATCGGGCCTACATTTTATCAAGTATTGATAGGTTTCCAGTGTTGCATGTTCCGAAATATATTGGATCTGTTAAACATGATAAATTCGCAGAAATCAACGAATGATAGGAACCGTTGCCGGGACTCCGATGCCTTGCATCTTCATCCGTCGTCAGTTTGACTGCTACCTGTGCCAGCTGACACCATATTGACACTTATTTTATCAGTGTCAACCAGTTTTTATCGCTGTTTAACGTGTTAAAAAGAAAAATAAAGCCGCATGGATTACTGAAAAACTCAGTATCCATGAGGCTTTTCTTGTGGAGCGGAAGACGGGAATCGAACCCGCGTCCTTAGCTTGGGAAGCTAATGTTCTACCATTGAACCACTCCCGCGTTACATTTCTGTATTTTAACACAAACTCTTTTCAGATTCAAGAGGAAATTCCTATTTTATGCGCACATCGGAAACACACCGTCCTGCCTATGACGCAAAAACCGTATCAAGCAGCCGTTTTGGGCGTTTGATACGGTTTCGTTTGATATTCATTTATAACAAATGAAAAGTTTATCCTCAGCGAACTTAAAACCAGATTGACTGCAATCCGATCTTATTTTCATTGAGGATGTTATTTGCTTTTTTCTTTGCCCCATCTATTGAATGGCCGGTAAAAAGGATGCCGCATAGTTTCATTTTATCGAAGGAAAGGCATCGGCAGGTCGTATCTGTTTTACACCCTAAGCTTTTATATTTCCTAATCAGGCGCCGTTTTACGGGCCGGATGAAAGATTATGTATTATCCTTGTTTTCTTTTTCCGGCAGCTTGCTTTCAATGCTCTCAATTTTTTGAAAAATCAATGTCAGATTTGTTGCAACCGTGTTTAAATTTTTATTGAGAAATTCCAGCTGCTGCAAAATTTCTTCGTTTTGCAAAACAATTTCATTTTTTTCGTTACGCATATTCACCCCTCCTAATACCGAATAAAGTTATTATATCGAAAAATGCACAAATTACAATTACCTAAAGTGAAAATAGAATGAGTTTTATTCCGAAACATTCCGAAATATTAAAAATACGCCCTTATGCATCCGCCAGTGACACATAAGAGCGTTCTGCACCCGCTTGCCAATGCTGCAGGTGTTATGATTTTATTATAGTCCGGACAATTTAAAAATTCTGTCGGTTCATAGACATACTTTCGATTTTATTTCAAAAGTCCGTCCACAAATAAGCGGCAAAGAAATTGGCGGTTTCTATTTTATGGATAAGCTTTTAATATCTCGTTGAACAGTTTGGCGTCTGCCGCAGGGTTGCTGCCTACCGAAACCAGGACATATCTGCCTTTCTGCGTAACGGACGCATTTTTCAGGGCATTGTACTGCGCCGGGTTCAGGCTTTTGAAACCGGCGGCTTTGGAGTTGAGATGGCCGGTTACCGCGGCCTGCAGCTGTGCAAATTGGGATTTATCCGCGAGGTAAAAACAGGCAAGCTCAGAGGCGCTGTCCGAAGAGCGGCTCATGTAAAGCGAACTGTCAATAATTACGCCGTCCGGAATATCATAATGCTTGGAAAGCTGGCTGCCGCTTACTTCGGCCAAATCCGTGCGGTTCATCTCGCTGATAATACGCGCCGTAATCAGGGCAGGCTTAAAGGGTTCCGCGTTTTCCCGGCTGTTCTGGAGCAAAACGTAGCTTCCGGCTAAGATCACCAGTGCGGCAACCAGCGCAACAACGGAAAAAACAATCCACTTTTTTCGGTTCGGGATTTGCGTATTCAAGCCTGCACCCCCTTCTTAATCCGATAAACCATTTTATTTTACTATATCATGAAAGAATAATTGTTCTGTAATAGAATATTATAATAGTGTATATAATTATTTCTTTTTTAATTAATATTTTGTGCAAGTGACAGCACAAAAATGAGTTTGTTTTCTAATTTACATAATCTTTCCATTGTATTCATCAAATCATTAACATTTTCCACATTGTTTTCAACCGTATAAAGCCTTACGTATCCGCTTTTTTATCGTCTTTCAACTTTTCCGGCTGTCGGTTTATAACAGTCAGGTGGAAAATGTTTAGTTTACATAACAGATGCAAAGAGTCGTAAGAAGGCCGGGAGTTTTCGTACGACAAAAGCCGGCCGGATAGAATATCCATCCGGCCGGCTCTGGCTGCGGTCAAATATGAAGATCAGTCTTTTGCTTTTGTGGCTACTTCACCGGCAGCTTTTGCGATGAACGCGTCAAGCTCCATGGTGCCCAGGTCGCCGTCTTTGCGGCTGCGCACCGCCACGGTGCCGCTCTCGACTTCCTTATCGCCGATTACGAGCATATACGGAATCTTCTGAAGCTGTGCTTCACGAATTTTGTAGCCGATTTTCTCGCTGCGGGTGTCGCAGGTTGCGCGGAATCCGGCGCTCTGAAGCTTCTCCAGCATCTTTTGCGCATCCGGATGCAGGCGCTCGCTGATGGGCAGCACGCGAATCTGCTCCGGCATCAGCCACAGCGGCAGGGCGCCCGCGTATTTCTCAATCAGCAGGGCCAGCGTGCGCTCGTAGCAGCCGATGGAGGTACGGTGGATAATGTAAGGGTTTTTCTTTTTGCCGTCCACATCCACATACTCCATACCGAATTTTTCGGCAAGCATCTGGTCGATCTGAATCGTAATGAGCGTGTCTTCCTTGCCGAATACGTTCTTGATCTGAATATCCAGCTTCGGCCCGTAGAAAGCCGCCTCGCCCACGCCCACAAAATAGGGAATCTGCAGGTGATCCAGTATCTTCTTCATCACACCCTGCGCCTCGTCCCACTGTTCCGCGGTTCCGATATACTTCGCGCGGTCATTCGGATCCCACTGGGAGAAGCGGTAGGACACATCCTCATACAGGCCGAGTGTTTTCAGCATGTAGATTGCCAGTTCAAGGCAGGCCTTGAATTCATTTTCCAGCTGTGCCGGGGTGCACATCAGGTGGCCTTCCGAAATCGTAAACTGGCGTACGCGGATCAGGCCGTGCATCTCGCCGGAAGCCTCGTTGCGGAACAGTGTGGAGGTTTCGTTATAGCGCAGCGGCAGATCGCGGTAGGAGCGCTGCTTGTTCAGATAAGCCTGATACTGGAACGGGCAGGTCATCGGGCGCAGGGCAAAGACTTCCTCGTCCTTTTCTGGGTCCCCCAAAACAAACATGCCGTCGAGGTAATGATCCCAGTGGCCGGAAAGCTTGTAGAGGTCGCTCTTGGCCATATAGGGAGTCTTGGTGAGAAGCCAGCCGCGTCTCTGCTCTTCGTCTTCCACAAAGCGCTCCAGAAGCTGAATGACACGGGCGCCGTTGGGGAGCAGAATCGGAAGCCCCTGCCCGATCAGATCGCTGGTGGTGAAGTAGCCGAGCTGCCTGCCCAGAACGTTGTGGTCGCGCTTTTTCGCGTCCTCAATCTTTGCCAGATACTCCTCAAGCTCGCTGCTCTTGGGGAACGATATGCCGTAGACACGCTGCAGCATTTTATTCTTGGAATCGCCGCGCCAGTAGGCGGCGGTTGCGGCGGTCAGTTTGAACGCTTTCACACAGCCCGTGCTCATGAGGTGCGGGCCGGCGCAGAGGTCGGTATAATCGCCCTGTTTATAAAACGTAATTTTTTCACCCTTGCCGGAATGCTCCTCGATCAATTCAACCTTATATGTCTGGTTTTCCTTCTCCATCAGCGCTTTCGCTTCGGCGGGGTCCAGCTCAAAGCGTTCCAGCGGAATATCCTCTTTTACGATCTTCTTCATTTCCGCTTCGATCTTCGGCAGATCCTCCGGGGTCAGGGAGCGGTCCAGATCAAGGTCGTAGTAGAAACCGGTATCAACGGCCGGGCCGATGGCAAAGCGCGCGCCGGGGAAAAGGCGCTTGACCGCCTGAGCCATAATATGGGACGTTGTATGCCAGTAGGCCTTTTTTCCGTCCACACTGTCAAAAGTCAGTATTTCAAGATCGCAGTCCTTTGTAACCGAAGTTCGCAGGTCTGCAACCGCGCCATCGATTTTGCCTGCACACGCAGCCTTGTAAAGGCCGGCGCCGATGGACTTCGCGATTTCGGCTACCGTAGTGCCGTTTTCAAATTCTTTGATCGTACCTTTCAGATTTACCTTAACCATATCTTTCACTCCTTAAAATAAAAAAGCCCTGCCCCATTCCATAAAGAAAAGGGGCAAGACAAAGCTTACGGTTCCACCCAGATTTCAGCGGCCTTACGGCCGCCCTCGTTGAAGCATTATAACGGTGCTTACTCGGCGTGCCTTTGGCAGATGCGTTCGGCACACACTCGGAGGCGGTTGCCATTGCACCGTTTCCCGCCGCGCGCTCTCAGCTGCTGCGCGCGTTCTCTGCTGCGGTTATTTCATGCGGCATCCTCGTCAACATTTTTAAATATTTAATTAACGTTATCCTAGCACCGAAAAAATGTCTTGTCAATAGAAAAGCCCGGGAAACGCGGCGATTTTTCCAATGTAATACTATTTTAAGCCGATTATGATAAAATTGACAAAAGTAAATCCCGAAATTATCCACATCGGTTATACTGATTGTAAACAATAATTCTTGACATACCGGTATAAATAGTAATACAATTATCAGTAAGATGCATTAATATGCATTTGTGGGCTTAACGCACCCATATCTGATTAATTTAAACTATAATATTAAAAAAGAGTAAGAAAGACAAGGAGGTGCCAACATTTGTACGGGATCATACAAGTTGTACTTACTGCGCTTGTCTGCGCGGTAATTGCAGGCGCGGTAGCTTTTTGGGCGGGTTATACGCACCGGAAG
>JAEWUH010000241.1 GCA_023397245.1 Bacillota bacterium
TGCTGCGAACCGGAAGTAAGGCTTCCGTCCGAAGTATCGTCAAGCAGCGTGTAAACGGGTTCGATGACCTGCGAGGCGACGATCCCGTAAATCGATCTCGGCAGCGCAACTTCAACCAGGCCGGCCCCGCTGCGGATTGCCGCCTTTGCGCTCATAACGGCTGCGCCGGCCATCCCTTCGCTGCCGCAGACACAAAGCAGCCTGCCGTAATCGCCTTTGTTGCTTTCCGGATTTCTGGGCTTCAATATGGCCTTTACGTCATTTAATTCCGTAACCTCAAGGGAAGAGCGCTGACGCTGGATCAGCTTCGCGTCAATTCCGATCGGCACGACCACCACCTGTCCGCAGTAGCTCCGCGCGGGCTGAAGCATGTGGCCGTTTTTCAGCGTGGAAAACGTAACGGTATAGTCCGCTTGAAAGCAGTCGCCCTCCACCGCTCCGGTGTCGCAGTTGGCGCCGCTCGGCATATCAAGGGCGATCACAGCGGCGGGAGACTGCTTTGCGGCGCTGAAAAACGGGCGTAAATTTGCCGGGACGGAGCCATGAAATCCGGTTCCGTAAACTGCGTCAACGATCATATCGGCGGACAGCAGCATGGAATAAATCATTTCCGGGTTTTCCTCGCCGTTTACCGTTTTTACCGCCGTGTTTTTAAGCCGCTCAAACATTTCTCCGGAAATATCCGTTTTCGGGTACCCCTGCACCAATACAACCACGGCCAGCGCGCCAAGTTCGGAAAAATGCCGCGCAGCTACAAAGCCGTCTCCGCCGTTATTGCCCTTGCCGCAAAGTATTACAATATGCTTTTGGGCGAGACTATATCTCTTTTGGAGAAAATGCACCGCGGAAGCGCCTGCGTTCTCCATGAGCTGCAGATAATCTGTTCCTGCTTCGACCGCTTCTCTTTCCAGTTCCTTGGATTCCTGTGAATTCAGTAATTTCATTTTTTCTTCTCCTCGCCGATTACCACCGCGGCAGCGTAAAGTCTGGTATGGGTAACGCTTACCGAAAATCGCAAATTGCGTGAATTTGCAATTTCCAGCGCGCGTCCGCTCAGGCTAAGACAGGGCCTCCCGTCCGCGCCGCGAAGCAGCTCCACTTCATCCATTGAAAAACCGCGAAGACCCGTACCCAGAGCCTTTGAAAAAGCCTCTTTGGCACTGAAGCTTGCGGCAATGCTCTGAACTGGAAATCCGCGCATTTCAAGCTGGGAGTATTCGGTCTTACCGAGTACTCTGCTGCAAAAGCGCGGATTTTTTATAGATTTCTCTATTCGGTTTATTTCAACTAAGTCAATTCCTACCAAAAGCATCGATTGCTACCTGCCTAGAAAGAAATGGTTTTATTGCGGACAGCGTTTTTTCGTTCGGACTGAAAATCACCAGAACACTGCCCCTTTGGGCATGATGTCCGGAAAAGTACCAGGTATCTTCGCTTCCGGTGTTGTCCGATGCGTCGATCCGGACATCATAAGTTTTTTGCTCATGCTCTTTCGATTTATATTTTCCCATTATCTCAATATCATGAGCATCCATGGAAATAACCCTTTTTCGGTTGCGGCGGCTGATAATTTTATCAATCGTAACATCCCCGTTTGTAACGCTGTACTCAAACTCCAGATTGCGCGACGTAATCAGATAATAAGCTCCGATACAAACGAAAACAAAGACGATTGCGGTCATAGACGGCAAAAACATCCTGCTTGCCAAAACCAGCGCCAGCGCGGCAAGTATTGCGGCGGCTATAATCAGGCAGTCCTTTGCGCCGTAATGTTTCTTTATAATCTGTTCAATAAAAGTATCCATTTTTATCCTCCTTTTCCCATTTTCACGGAAAGATTTCAATAACCATATTTCATTATACCGCAGAATATTGTAGCATAACAGCCAGAAGTTTACAACCGGTTTGGGAAGAAAAGTACCCTAAAGCAAACGCCTCCCCTGCCCAATGGAACAGGAGAGGCTGAGAATTAAATGAATAAATCAGAGCTTCCAGATTTCGGCGGCATACTGCATGATCGTACGGTCGCTGGAGAATTTTCCGGCATTGGCCGTATTCATCAGGCATTTCTGCGTAAAGCGGAACCGGTCGCTGTAATCGGCGTTTGCCTTCAGTTTTTCCTCGCAGTACGGCAGAAGATCACAAAGCAGATAATAGTGATCTGCCTTATGCCAACTTGCGCCTTTTAGAAGGGCATCGTACAACTCGCGGAACATTCCCGTACCGCCGTCGTCAAACATCCCGTTTACTAAAGAATCCACAACCGCCTTGATTCTGGGATTCTTCTCATACAGCGCTTCCGGGTCATAGGTTTCGGATATTTTCTGGATATCCTCCACACGCGCGCCAAAAATATAGTTGTTCTCTTCACCGGCCTGTTCGACGATTTCCACGTTGGCTCCGTCGTAAGTCCCGAGTGTTACGGCGCCGTTCAGCATAAATTTCATGTTGCCCGTACCGGAAGCCTCGGTTCCCGCGGTGGAAATCTGCTCGGATAAATCGGCCGCCGGAATGATCTTTTCCGCATAGGACACGTTGTAGTTGGACACGAACACTACCTTCAGCTTATCCTCTACCGCGGGATCGTTATTGATCTTATCGGCTATCTCATTGATAAATTTAATGATTCCCTTGGCCCTGAAATAGCCGGGAGCCGCTTTCGCGCCGAAGATAAAAGCGGTGGGGTTGAAGTCCTTGATTCTTCCGTCTTTCAGTCCAAAATAAATATCTAAGATGGAGAATGCATTCAGAAGCTGGCGTTTGTATTCATGCAGCCGTTTCACCTGCACATCAAAAATGAAATCGGGATTCAGCCTGACCCCTTCGTGCTTTTCAATATATTCCGCAAGCTGCTGCTTTTTGATCCGTTTGATCTGGGCAAACTGCCGGATGGCATCCGGGTCGTTTTTATACTGTTCTAAGTCCTTTAATTTATCCAGATCGGTAATCCAGGCGTTGCCGATCTTATCATTGATAAAACCGGAAAGCTCCATATTGCAGAGCGCCAGCCAGCGGCGCTGCGTAATTCCGTTTGTCTTATTGTTGAAGCGTTCCGGGTACAGATCATACCATTCCCTGAGCGCCGTATTTTTGAGAATCTCCGTGTGGATACGGGCGACGCCGTTTGTAGATTTGGTTGCAAAAACAGCCAGACGCGCCATATTGATCTTATTATTTTCATCAATAATCAGGTATTTTTTCTGAGCGTCACCGGTAATGCCGAAAGCAACAAGCTCTTTCTGCAGCGCTTTGTTGATCATCACAACATAGCGGTAAACATCCGGAATCACCGACTTAAAGAGCTTTACGTCCCATTTTTCAAGGGCTTCCGCCATGATGGTATGGTTCGTATAAGCAAAGGTCTGTTTTGCAATTTTAAGCGCCCTGCCGAAGGAAACGTTCTCCTTCGTTACAAGAATACGGATAAATTCCGGTATGGAAACAACCGGATGCGTATCATTCAGCTGAATTGCATACTCCCCTGCAAAATGAGAAAAATCGCCGCCGTATTTTTTCCGGTATGTACGGAAGACATCCTGTAAAGATGCACTTGAGAAAAAGTACTGCTGCTTTAAGCGGAGCCTTTTGCCCTTGTCGGTATCATCGTTTGGATAAAGGACGTCGCAAATTGCTTCCGCGTCATCTCTTTCCTTCATAGCCGACTCAAATTTCTGGTCGTTGAACAGCTGGAAATCAAATTCATGCACCGGCTCCGCCTGCCACAGCCGGAGCGTGTTGACTGTTTTGGCGCCGTAACCGATTACCGGGGTATCATAGGGGACCGCGTAGATCGTCTGATCCTTAAACACAACCTTCACCCTGTCCTCTTCCCTGCGCACGGACCAGGGGTCTCCGAACCGCTGCCAGTTGTCCGCGGTTTCTTTCTGGAAACCGTTTTCAAAGTACTGCTTGAAAAGGCCGTACCGGTAACGGATTCCGTAACCGTTCAAGGCAAGATCCTTCGTTGCGCCGGAATCCAGGAAACAGGCGGCCAGCCTGCCGAGCCCGCCGTTGCCC
>JAEWUH010000071.1 GCA_023397245.1 Bacillota bacterium
TTGTTTTGCCTTTTGTCAAGACTTTTTTTCGCTCCGCTTTCGGCGAGATTGCTTTCCATATTATCATATCCCATGATACCCTGTCAAGCTTTTTTTCTCCCCGTTTTTCGACGGCTTGACTATAATACCAAATCTGCCGCTGTAAGTCAACCCTTTTTCCGAAACTTTTTAAAAAAGAGTAACATCGGACTTGTCAATGCGCTTAAGAGCCGCCGAAAAATCCAGGCCGAGCGCTGTTCCGCCCGGAAACAGCTCGTTCAGCGGGACAAGGACAAACGCCCTTTTTAATATCTGGGGGTGCGGCAGCGTCAGCTCCACGTCCTTGCTTGTAACTCCCTCATACATCAGAAGATCAATGTCCACCGTTCTGGAACCATGCCGGACTTCACGCGTACGCCCCATCGCCGCCTCAATCCCGAGGCACGCGCCGAGAAGCGCGCGCGGAGAAAGCTCGGTGAGCAGGATAACACATTTATTTAAGTAATCCGTCTGTTTATCCGGAACGTCAAACGGTTTGGTTTCATACAGGCTTGAGCCTGCAATCACCGTGGTTTCCGGCAGCAGCTCCAACGCATGAACCGCCGCGCTGATATTCCGCTCGCGGTTCCCCAGATTGGAACCAAGTCCCAAGACCGCCTTATTCATTGCAATCGCCCCTTTGCCGCGTGATCTGAACGGCCATATAATCGAATTCGGCTTTTACGGGCGCCTCCGGCTTTTTGAGAAGCACCTCAACCTTTTCCACAGTATTATATTCCGCAAGAAGCTGTTCCGCCACTCTCTGCGCAGCGCGTTCAATCAAGTCGTATTTGGCCTCCGTCATGGTGCGGATAATTGTTTTAGACGCCGCCGCATAGCTGACCGTGTCGTGTAAATCATCCGACCGGCAGGCGCGCAGCAGGGAAAGGTACAGCGTCACATCCAGTATGAACTGCTGGCCGTCGCGTTTTTCCTCCGGGTTGACGCCGTGGTAAGCGAATACCTTCAATCCTTTTATAATGATTTTATCCAATGCGGTACCTCCGGATTGCGGAGGCGATTTTTACGGACTGAACCGCCTCTGCCACATCGTGGGCGCGTACCATGTCCGCCCCGTCGGCGACCGCGATGCTGTGCGCGGCAACCGTGCCGGCCATCCTCTTGTCAAACGGCGGGTTGCCGCATTCCGCTCCGATTACCCTTTTGCGCGAGGCGGCAATCAGCAGGGCACAGCCTTCCACACGCAGGCGGGCGGCATTCGCCAGTATCTGAAGGTTCTGCTCGTGCGTCTTTCCGAACCCGACGCCGGGGTCAAGACAGATGCGGCTCCGCTCAATACCAGAATTCTCCATTTCATTTATTTTATTCCTAAAGAATTCTTTGATATCGGAAATAATATCCCCGTCCGTACCGGTATAGTGCATGACCACACAGCCGCAGTCCGATTTTGCGGCTGCGGCGATCATCTTCGGATCGTCAAAGCCGGTAACGTCGTTCAGGATCGACGCGCCGTTGTTCAGCGCCGCTTCCGCCACCTCCGGCAGAAACGTATCCACGGATATCGGGACATTCAGCTTGCCCCTAAGCCGTTCCAGAACCGGCAGGAGCCGTTCAAGCTCCTCGCCCGCAGAAATGGGCGTGCTGCCCGGCCGCGTCGACTGGGCGCCGATATCAATGATGTCCGCGCCCATTTCCTGCATTTGCAGAGCATGGAGCTCCGCCGCCTCCGGCAGATTGTAGCGGCCGCCGTCGGAAAAAGAATCAGGCGTAACATTAAGTATTCCCATTACATAAGCCTTTTCCCCAAGCGGAAGACGGTATTTCCCCGCGATAAATTCAGGCATCAGCGCATACCCCCGTTCAGCAGCGACATGACCTCCGCGCGGCTTTTCGCGTCCGTGCGCATCACCCCGCGCAGCGCGGAGGTCTGGGTCTTGGCCCCGGCAGCACGCGCCCCCCGCATGGTCATACAGAGATGTTCCGCCTCGATGACCACGGCGACGCCGTAAGGTTCCAGATTTTCATATAAGAAATCGGCGACCTGCGCGGTAAGACGTTCCTGCACCTGCGGCCTTTTTGCAAAGCAGTCCACAATCCGCGCAAATTTGGAAAGCCCGATGATTTTTCCGCCCTTTGGCAGGTATGCGATATGTGCCTTCCCCACAAACGGAAGCAGATGATGTTCGCATACGGAATAGAGCGGGATATCGCGGACAATAACCAGTTCCTCATGCTGCTGCGGCTCATTGAATACCTTCAGATACTGTTTCGGGTCGTCCTCGATTCCCGCAAATATTTCGGCATACATATTGGCAACGCGTTGCGGCGTTTCCAGCAGTCCTTCACGTTCGGGATTCTCGCCGACCGCGCACAGCAGTTCCCGTACCGCCGCTTCCACTCTTTTTTTATCCATTGTCTACCTCCTGACCGTTTTCGGTTCTTCCGGGGACGGCCGCTCCCCGATTCGCAGATATTAAATAATAATTATAGCATACCCGCCCGGGAACATCAAATAACCGCGAAAAAACGAATAAATATACGCAGCGAAACAGAAAAAGGCCCGCAGTCATACCGCGAGCCTTTCATTATAATATTAATACTGCTTTACCGATAGCTTAAAAAGACTGTCAGTCCGCGGTCCGCCTCATCGGAAAGGAACTTTACCCCGCTGATGTTCAACTTATTGGCGGTGACGGACTGGCTGTTGATCTGGCTCAGGTAGGAAGCCATTTTATACGGCGAACCCTGTACGAGGCCGCTGATGATCGAGGCATAGTCTGCGCCGTCGCCTACATAGAAGGAAACTGACTGCTTTTTTTGCTGAACCGCCGAAGAAATGGACGCGATCGCCGCTTTGTCGTCGGTTCCGCTCAAATCGGAAACATGGATGCCCTTTACCTTAAAATAGTTTGCGTCCGTGGCCGTGCAGGCGGGAAGCACCAGATTGCACTGGGTCGCGGTTCCGCTCTGGGAGCCGTCGATGTCACCCTCCGTAAGGGTGGAGGCAAGCGGGCTGATCGTATGCGTCTGCGTGATGACCGCGTCGGTCACATTGAAATAATTGTAAATGGGAGTACTCTGGTCGCACCACGTGATATCAAGATGATACCAGTTATTATTGATCTTTATGATATTCCACATATGGTTCTGGCTGCTGCCCTGCCCGGTCACCAAAAGGCACTGCAGGCCGGAATAGCTGGAAAGAAGCTGCATGGCTCTGGAGTAGCCCTCGCACACGATCTTCCCGTCAATCAGCGCTCCGTAAGCGCAGAAGGACTTCCACAGACTGGTATCCGTTACCGCCGCATCGTTATAGGTATTGTTTTTCGTAATATAGTCAAACAGATACAGCTCGCGGTCGAACTCGCTCAAGCCCAGCGGCATGGCCTTCATGATAGCGGTAACCTTGCTGTTCAGCTGCTGGATCATGGTGTTGCACTGACTCTGCGGCACATAGGAATACAGCTGCACATAGGTGTCGCTGCCGTCGCTGCTGTAGCCGTAGGAATAGACGTTCGCAATCCAGAATACCTGCGGATTGTCGTTAAGGTAAGCAATCAGGGCAAGGCGGAGCTGCGCCTCGCTGAGCTGGGTGCCGCTGAGAGTAACGCGCTGGGTCGGATAGTACCCCTCCAAAGTCGGCGTGGCGGTTACTTTGTAAACGCACTGGCCGATCTGGCTGTACAAGGAACGGCTGGTAATATCCGGCAGAGCATTGTATCCGCCGCGCTGGTCGATATGGGTATAGCCGGAAGCCAGCGCCGTACTGTTGATTACGTTGTAGCGCGGACTGTTCGCAGCCGAACTGTCATCCGCTATTTTTTTGACCGTCACAGCGGCCGCGGTTTTTGTCTTAGTTGAGGGCAAAGCAGTCTGCAGCTTCTGCACGGGCTTTGAAGCGGTAGAAGAAGCAGAGGAAACAGCGGAAGCCGCCGCGGAGGAAGCCGCGGACGAAGCCGTCTTTGCCGCCCGAGAAGAGGACGGCGCGGTATTTGAGGGCGAAGCAGCCTGCGAAGAAGCCGCAGAGGAAATCTGCTGTGACTGAGCCGGGGATGTGTCTGTATCGATCAATGTGCGATACTGCTGGCAGCCGGTAAACGACGCCGTTATCATCAGAGCCGCCAAAGCTCCGGCTGTCAGGGAACGCACTCGATTCTTAAAAGAGAATTTCATTCATCCAATTCCTCCCGTATTTTTGTTT
>JAEWUH010000103.1 GCA_023397245.1 Bacillota bacterium
ATCTGTAAGGCTAAGCTGCTTTACAGGGGAGCGGAACCTTTTCGGCCAGGTAAGCGCGTATTGAATCGGCAGTCTCATATCCGGAACACCCATTTGCGCAATTACGGAATTGTCCTGATACTCAATCATGGAATGTACCACGCTCTCGCGGTGTACCAAAACGTCAATCTTTGAAGGAGGAAGCTCAAAAAGCCAGGAAGCCTCGATAATTTCAAACCCTTTGTTCATCATAGTTGAGGAATCGATGGTCACCTTCGCTCCCATGTTCCAGGTGGGATGATTCAGCGCCTGCTCCGGCGTCGCCTGCTGGAGTTCTTCCGTGGTTTTCCCGAAAAACGGGCCTCCGGAAGCGGTTAAAATGATGCGCTTCAGCGCCTGTTTTTCCGGGCAGCCTTCCAGACATTGAAAAATTGCGGAGTGTTCGCTGTCCACCGGAAGAATTTTTACATTGTTTCCTTTTGCGGCCTGCATGACAAGCTCCCCGCCGACTACCAGCGTTTCTTTATTGGCCAATGCAATGTCCTTTTTTGCCTGAATCGCTGTAAGGGTGGGAATTAAGCCGACCATGCCAACCAGGGAATTCAGTACCACATCCGACTTCTCGGCTGCGGCGGCTTCACACAGGCCATCCATTCCCTGCACAATCCGAACCGGCGTGTCCGCAACAGCCAGCTTCAGCTTTTTAGCCGCATTGAAATCAAAAACCGCAACAAGTTGCGGCTTGAACTCTCTTATCTGATTTTCCAAAAGGGCTACGTTTGAATTTGCCGCCAAAGCGCAAACCCGCAGGCCGAGCTCCCGCACAACATCCAGTGTTTGTGTGCCGATGGAACCGGTCGAGCCCAGAATTGAAAGATTTCTTTTCATTATTATTCACCATTTTGCCGTTTTATTGCATTTCTAAAATATATTATCCTGCCGTCACAATCGGCATGACCCGAACGAACAGATAAACAAACGGCGCCGCAAAAATGACGCTGTCAAAGCGGTCCAGAATACCGCCGTGGCCCGGGATAATTTCACTGAAGTCCTTAATATGGCAGCTCCGTTTGATAAGCGAAAAGCTTAAATCGCCTAAAATAGACATAACCGTGCCCAGCATCCCGATAATAAACAGGGACAAATAAGAAATATCCACACTGTGCTGATAGTAAATCACATGGAAAATGTACCCGAACACCAGCATTGCGGCAATGTTCAGCACAAACCCGCCCACAACGCCTTCTACCGTTTTCTTTGGGCTGATATCCGGGCAGAGCTTGTGCCTGCCCCAAAAGCTGCCTGCAAAAAACGCGCCGGTATCGGCAACCCAGGCGGAAGAGATCGCAATGATCACATAAAACATGCCATGGTCTCCACCGAATGTGCGCAGGCTGATGATCGTTTCAAGCGCCGTGGGGATTAAAAGGGCCATGCTGTAAATTACGCCGACTTCCCGGAAAGTAACAAACTTATGGTAACAGATCAGGGAGCCAAACATAGTGACCGTATAAAGGAAATACGCCGATTGCTGCAAAAAGGAATATTGCAAAAACGGAAACGTTGCGGAAATTGACTGCATGAACGGCAGCGCTGCCGAAAATACAATGGTTGGAATCAGCAGAATTGAATTTTTGGAAAGTCCGAGCGCAGAAATAATTTCATAGACAGACAGTACGGAAATCAAGGCGATTGCAATATTCAGAGCAGCCGGAAATGTGCTGTTGAATACCACGATTGCGGATACAAAGAAGATGATCATAAACGCTGATGCCAATCTGTCTTTCAATTAGATCCCTCCAAAACGCCGGTTGCGGTTCGCGTATTCCTCTATGGCCCGGTCAAGATCCTTTGTCTTAAAATCCGGCCATAAAATATCCATAATTATATATTCGGAATAAGCGGACTGCCACAGCAAAAAGTTTGAAATACGGTATTCCCCGCTCGGCCGAATAATAAGGTCTGGATCCGGCTGGCCTGCGGTGTATAACCGGCTTTCTATGGCAGTGTCGTCAATCTGCTCCAGCGCTAATTTTCCGTTTTTAACATCCTGTGCCAAAAGCTGAACGGCGCGGGTAATTTCGGCGCGCCCGCCGTAGTTCAGGGCAATGTTCAATACCATTCCGGTTTTATTTGCCGAAACTCTCTCGGTTTCAACAATCAGCTTTTGCAGCTTGTCCGGAAAAGCGGAAGTATCGCCCATAAAAAGAACCTTGATATTCTCGTTTAAAAAATCCCGCAGGGCGTCCTCTAAGTACTGCTGGAACAGCAGTATTAAAGTACCGATTTCATCCCTGGGACGCTTCCAGTTCTCGGTTGAGAACGCATAAATTGTGAGATACTTAATGCCGATTGAGCTGCTGTACCGTACAATGGTTTTGAAAACGGCCGCACCAGCGGTATGGCCTGCCGAGCGGGGAAGCCCCCGCTTTTTTGCCCAGCGGCCGTTTCCGTCCATAATAATTCCGATATGCCTGGGAAGAATGCTTTGTTCCATTATCCTATCCTATATTTCCATAATTTCTTTCTGTTTTTTCTCAAAAGCAGCGTCAACTTCCTTGCAAAACTTATCCGTTAAATCCTGCGTTTTCTTTTCGGCTGTCTTTAAATCGTCCTCAGTCAGCTCGGAGGTTTTCTTCATCGCCTTCAGCTTTTCCATTGCTTCGCGCCGGACATTGCGGACGGCAATTTTGCGTTCCTCCGCCATTTTGCTGATTTCCTTAGCCAACTCCCGGCGTCTTTCCTCGTTGAGCGGAGGGAATGTAAGACGGATTATCTTGCCGTCGCTCTGCGGATTGATTCCGATATCGGAAGTCTGAATCGCCTTTTCAATCGCATGGCAGACGGAGATATCCCATGGCTGAATGGTAAGTACCCTTGCTTCACTGACTGCAACCGCCGCAAGCTGGCTGATAGCAGTCGGCGCGCCGTAATAGTCTACTTTTATTTTATCCAATACGGCGGGGTTTGCTCTGCCCGCTCTGATCGAGGCATACTCGGCTGACAGAGCAGTGACGCTTTTTTTCATTCGATCTTCCGCAGCGGCCAAAATTTCTTTCATTATGATTCCTCCTTAACGATTGTACCGATCGGTTCCCCGCAAACGGCCTTTTTGATATTCTCCGGCTCGTTTATGCTGAAAACCAGAATCGGAATACTGTTATCCTTACACAGTGTAGCGGCGGTACTGTCCATAACCTGGAGATTTTTGTTCAGCACATCCATAAAAGACAGAGACTCAAATTTGACTGCGTTCGAATTCTTTTTGGGGTCGCAGTCATAAACGCCGTCGACCATGGTCGCTTTTAAAATGATATCCGCGTCAATCTCCGCAGCCCTCAGCGCAGCCGCGGTATCGGTTGAGAAGAACGGGTTGCCGGTCCCGCAGCCGAATACGACTACCCTGCCTTTTTCCAAATGGCGGACGGCACGGTTGCGGATATAAGGCTCCGCAATCTGCTGCATCTGTATTGCGGTCTGCACACGTACCTGAACGCCGAGCTGCTCCAGCGCATCCGCTACGCCGAGTGCGTTAATGGTGGTTGCGAGCATTCCCATATGGTCGGCGCGCGTCCGGTCCATTTTTCCGCTGCTGCGGCCGCGCCAGAAATTTCCTCCGCCTACTACGATGCCGATTTCAACACCCATGTCGGCGCATTCCTTGATCGGCCGGCAAATCTTTAAAACCGTATCAAAATCAATGCCGTGCGTTCCTTTTCCTGCAAGGGATTCGCCGCTGAGTTTCAAAAGAATACGTTTATATTTAGGCTGCAATTCAAACACTCCTGTTTTCAATTTATTTTATTTTACAATAAGCCTTGTGCAAAGTAAAGCCTTTCATTTCTAAATATAGTTATTATTGACATAATTTATAATTCGGAAACAATTTATTTCATAGCTTTGGCAGGCCTTACTATCCTTGAAAGCGGGTGCGCGGGCGCAAAAAAATAGCGCAGGAATAAATCCCGCGCTATCATAAAATGATCTTACTTAATCATGCTGGCAATTTCTTCAGCAAAATTATCTTCGCGCTTTTCAAGGCCCTCGCCGCGCTCGTAACGGGCAAAATCAAGAATTTCAATTTTTCCGCCGAGTTCCTTAGCGGTTGCATCCGTATACTGCTGAACAGAAACATTGCCGTCTTTTACGTAAGCCTGGTCTACAAGGCAAATGTCCTTATAGAATTTGCCGAGTCTTCCCAGAACAATCTTATCGGCAATCGCAGCCGGCTTGCCGTTATTGATGATCTGCTCTTTCAGGATGCCCTTTTCATGTTCGACAACCTCTGCCGGAACAGATTTTTCATTGAGGTACTGCGGGTTGATTGCCGCGATCTGCATTGCAATATTCTTTGCGTACTCTTTGAACTCAGCTTTTGCGGCAACTTCAGCAGAAGTATCAAATTTGACAAGAACGCCGATTTTTCCGCCTGCATGGATATAAGCGCCTACAACGCCGTCAAAACGCTGAAAGCGGCGAACCTTGATGTTCTCGCCGATTGTCTGGATTTTCTCTTTCAGCAGGTCATCGATTGTCTTGTCGCTGCCGGCTGCCTTGCAGTTCAGCAAAGCTTCGACATCTGCCGGGTTGGATTCCATTACGGTATCTGCGCAGGTCTTTACAAAATTCTGGAAATCCGCGTTCTTCGCAACAAAGTCTGTTTCTGCATTAACCTCTATATTTACGCCAACTGTGCCCTGCTCGTTTTCAAAAGCAAAAGCTACGCCTTCCGCTGCAATACGTCCGGCTTTCTTGGTCGCTGCGGCAAGACCCTTTTCTCTTAAAAAGTCAACCGCTTTGTCCATATCGCCTTCGGATGCCGTAAGTGCCTTTTTGCAGTCCATCATGCCGCATCCGGTTTTTTCACGAAGAGTTGCAACGTCTTTCGCTGTAAAAGCCATTTTAATTCCTCCGGTTCTAATAATTCGTTATATTATGATTCTGCCGAACTGATTTATTCAGCGGTTCCTTCCTCATTCACCTTGTCTTCTTCAGCTGCTGCCGCTGCCGCGCCCATCTGGCCTTCTTTACCTTCGATGATTGCATTGGCAACGGTCGCCGAAATCAGCTTAACCGCACGGATTGCATCGTCGTTGCCCGGAATAACATAGTCAATTTCGTCCGGATCGCAGTTGGTATCAACAATCGCAACGATCGGGATACCGAGCTTCTTCGCTTCAGCTACCGCAATTCTCTCCTTACGGGGGTCAACGATGAACAAGGCGCCGGGAATCTGCTTCATTTCTTTGATGCCGCCGAGGAATTTCTCGAGTTTTTCAATTTCAAGACGGAGTTTAATAACTTCCTTCTTGGGCAGAAGATCAAAGGTGCCGTCTTCTTCCATGGTTTTGAGCTGATTGAGACGGTCGATTCTGCGGCGGATCGTACGGAAGTTGGTCAACATACCGCCGAGCCAGCGGGCGTTTACATAGTATGCGCCTGCGCGTTCCGCTTCTTCCTTCACGGAATCCTGAGCCTGCTTCTTCGTTCCTACAAACAGAACAGATTTGCCGTCTACAGCAAGGTCGCGGACAAAATTGTAAGCCACTTCCAGCTTCTTAACGGTTTTCTGCAGATCAATGATATAAATACCATTGCGCTCGGTGAAAATGTACTCCGCCATTTTCGGGTTCCATCTTCTGGTCTGGTGGCCGAAATGAACGCCGGCCTCCAAAAGTTGTTTCATAGATACTACTGACATTTTAAAATCCTCCTTGGTTTTTTCCTCCGCCATGCCTGAACAGACGCAACACCCGTAAGGGGCACCAAATCGTCATAACAATGGCGTGTGAATTTCGCAGATTATTATAGCATAAGTCTAAATAGAATACAAGATTTTTTTCAGCTGTTTCCAAAAAATCCGTTCATTCCCCTTGTATGCTTCTTCGTCCTGCAAAAATTATTATAGCACACCAGTATCGTATCGTCACCGATTACCTGAATATCCTGCCATCTTATAATTATGTCATCTTCTCTTCCGAATAATCCAAAGCAGCGCAGACGGCCGTAAACGATGAGGGCAACCACCTTGGCGCTTACCGTATCAATCTCAACATCGCAAACGCAGCCAAGGCGAGTCCCATCCTTTATATTGATTACTTCTTTATGACGCATATCGACGATTCTGCAGTTCAAGCTCCCACCTCCAAACAAAATTTCCCATAAGTCTCCGTATATAATTATATTTGCCATACCACTCAAAAAATGATAAAATAAAAGAAAATGGGAAGGTGGTTCTTATGAATATTTGGCACGATATCTCTCCCAAACGGATTAAAACTGAAGATTTTTGCGCAGTGATTGAAATTACGAAAGGCAGCAAAGTAAAATACGAACTGGACAAGGAGACCGGTCTGCTTCTGCTGGACCGTATTCTTTACACTTCGACGCATTATCCGGCAAACTACGGCTTTATCCCCCGCACCTACGCCAGCGACAACGACCCGCTTGACGTACTGGTGCTCTGTTCCGAGGATATCCACCCGCTTTCGCTGGTCCGCTGCTACCCCATCGGCGTTATTACAATGGTGGACAACGGTATGAAGGATGAGAAAATTATTGCGATTCCATTTAACGACCCGACCTACAACGGCTATCACGACATCAATGAGCTGCCGAAACATATTTTTGACGAAATGTCCCACTTCTTTTCCGTTTATAAAGCGCTGGAAGGCAAAGTAACGGCGATTGACGAAGTGAAAGGGCCGGAGGAAGCCAAAAATATCATCCAGATAAGCCTGGATCATTACCTGGAAAGCTACTGCAAGTAATATTTCCTGTTATAAATTTGAAGTGTTTCCCCTCGGCTGTGCCGGGGGGATATTTTTATGCGGGGAACAAACCTAAAAACGCCGCTGCAGGTTCGCAGCGGCATTTTCGTTACAGTTAATCTTTTACTCAAACAGGTAGAGCGAAGAGCCTCCCATTCCGCCGGCTGAACTGCCTGAACCGTATTCGCTGGAATCAATCAGTTTTGCGTTCTCTTTCACATAAGAAAGCAGGTCGTTGTTTGAGGCGCCTCCCATTTGCGAAGAGACAAGGAAATAGGTGATTTTTTTCTCGGATACAAGCTTTTTCAGCTTCTCGAGCGTAAGGGAATTGTCGGAGCCCAGAAATCCTCCGTATGCGTAACAGGGCAAGCCTGTATCGATAATATACTGTGCCACATCATTGGAACGCTGGGAAACGACCAGGAAGCTGCCCTGTTTATAATTTTTGACCAGGTACTTCTCCAGGCCGGAGGTTCGGGTGCCTGAACCGTCAGACATTGCTTTCCCTCCGTCATCCTGCTTTCCGCCGCTGTTGCCCGCCAGTTCCGGCCCGGCATACGGCATGGTGGTATTGGACACATACCAGACCGGGGTAAGCGCCCAGTAAAACGGAGCGACCAGACAAGAAATCGCCAACGCCGCCGTCGCCAAAATCAGAGCAATACGTTTCCTGCGAATAAGGTAGATCAGCAGCATGAAAATTCCGATTGCCGCCGCGCCGAGAATCAACGGGAAAAGCCA